>NC_011959.1:1500000-1800000 GCF_000021685.1 Thermomicrobium roseum DSM 5159
CGTGCGGAGGGTCGGGATACCAGCTGCTGCGAGCAACCGCGTGGTCAGCACCTTGTCGTCAGCGATCGCCGTCGCCTGGCTCCGATTGATCGTCGGGACGCCAGCCGACTCGAAGAGGCGTAGCGCGACCTGCCCCCGGCTATGCGCCATGCAGCGATCGAGTACCAGATCGACCTGGGGCCAGCTCCGCTCGTCCGTCAAATCGAAGACCAGCTGCCGGTCGTAGAGGCGCACGACCTCGGCTCCCCGCTCGCTGAGCGCACGCAGGAGCAGCTTCTCCTCTTCCCGGACATGCGAGAGCAAGACACCGATCCGCGGTGCACTCACGACTCGTCCCCCCATCGCCCACCCACGATCTGGGCTGCCACGCGTTCGATCACCCGCTCTAGGACCATGATCCCGCGCAGGAACTCCTCGATCGCGATATGCTCGTTCGGCGTGTGGTCCAGCCGCGAGTCGCCAGGACCATAGGCGACGATCGGGCACCCCCACGCCGGCCCGACGATGTTCATGTCCGACGTTCCCGTCTTCACCTTGAGCTTCGGCTCGCCGCCGACCTCGCGGATCGCCGAGAGAAAGGCGGAGACGAGCGGCGAACGCTTTTCGACGCGAAATCCCGCTGCATTGACCGTCGTGACGACGTCACCGGCACCAGCTAGTCGCTGGGCCGCGGCGACCGCCTTCTCGGGCGGAAAGCCGGGTGGCAAGCGGAGATTCGCACGCAGCCAGGCCTGCTCGGTCAGGCCATCCCCGTTGGTCACGATGCTCAAGAGGGTCGGCGTCACCCGGTCGAACTCGCGTGTGCGCCCGGTATTCTGCTCCTCGCACCAGGCGACCAGTGCATTCCAGAACGCCACCGCATCCTCCGCGGCGGTCGTGCTCGGTCCAGCAGCATGCGCTGACGGTCGCACGATGCGGTACTCGATCGCGACCGAGCCCTTGTAACCAAGGACGACACCGTCCCATCCACTCGGCTCGCCGATGATGACGGCATCGGGACGGGAATGGTGCTCGACCAGCCAGTTGGCGCCCCGCGAACTCATCACCTCTTCCTCGACCGCGCCGACGACCGTCAAGCGGATGCCGGGCGGCAGCTGCGCTCGTGCCCCCGCCAGCACGAAGGCGGCCAGCGGTCCCTTGGCATCGACTGCTCCGCGGCCGTAGAGCAAGCCATCGACCTGGCGCACCGGTATGCGACCGGGCACGGTATCGATATGTCCCAGGAGCATCAACTCGCGCGGCCCGCTTCCGCGGGTACCGACCGCGTTCCCAGCCTCATCGGGTCCTGCTGCATAGCCGAACTGGCTCATGCGCGAGCAGAGCCACTCGACGGCAGCAGCTTCCTGCCCCGACAAACTCGGGATCCGGAGGAACGCTTCGAGAAATGCAGCCGCCTCGACAGCGAGTTCGGTGGTCATCGCTGCCCCTCGTCTTCCGAGCGCCCCACGCGTACTTGCTCCAGGACAAACGCGGCGATCCGCTCTGCGACCGGCACACCCAGCTCGGCGAGATCGCGGAACGCCTGCAGATTCTCGGCCGAAATGACCACCATCCCAGATGGAGTCATCACGGCATCGACCGTGTAGACGCCGCTCCCCAGCCGACCGATCAGCGCCGACGCCACTGCTCGCCACGGGGCGAGGTCTTCCAGCGCGAGCGGCTCTTCCCCCCGTCCACGCACCACCGCGACGAGTTCGTTTCCCACGATCACCAGTCGCCGCACTGCCTCTGGCTCGGCGACCACCTTCTGGACCAGCACGGCACGTTCGTCACCGAGCACGCGCCGATGCTCGACCAGCGCCTCAGCAGCATCTGGGTCCTCGACGTAGGCGATCGGCATGCGCAGATCGACGACGAGTGGCTTGAGGTAGACCGGATAGCCGAGCGCCTCGATCGCGCGGAAGGTCGCTGCCTCGCCGAAGGCGACCAGCGTTGGCGGCGTGGGGATCTGCGCCAGCACGAGATGCCGGAGAAACGCCAACCGGTCCGCCAGCAAGCGAGTCGTGGCTGGGCGATTGACGACGACCGTGCCACGCGCCGCGAGCAATGCCGCTAGCGCCGTCGCCTCGCTCGTCGCTCGTTCACGATCGAGCGCGACCGCCGGAAGATCGATCGCCTCCTCGGTGAGCGGGATGGCGAGCTCATTCGGATCGCGCAGCTGTGCCTCCCAGCCCACGGCGGCGAACGCCTGCTGCAGGAGGCGCTCTTCGACCCGCAACCGCTCAGCGAGGAGTGCAACCGTCCTCATGATCACTCGCCCCAGTCCTCTTCCTCGGCCGGCGCCAAGCCGAGCTCGAGCGGGTCGACCGAGAGCACCTCGAGATCAGCACCGCATTCCGGGCACGAGACGATCTCCCCGACCTCGACATCCTTGAGTCCGAGATCGGCACCGCACTCAGGGCACATGGTTCGACACTCCCTCCTACTCCTGTACGACTCGCAAAACGAATCGGCGGTGAGCTTGTGGGCCCACCGCCGCTCCGGCTCGACGCTCGCGTGTCAGGTCAACACGACCATCCGCAGGCGCTTCCGGTTGCGGCAGGAGCCCCCAGGCACCTGGGGGCGGGGATAGGTGCGGGGATCACCGTCGCGGGCACAGCAACGCGCCGACCGAGCGGCTGACTTGGCGTTATCCGTTTGGTCTGTCGCGTTCGCTGTCCCATTGCCCCGCTCACTCACCGCACCGGAGCATCTGTCGGCCACTCTACCACAACGAACAGCAGCTGACAAGGGCTTCTGCAGCCAGAAGACCGCTCCACCGGTGAAGGAACGTTGAACGCGGGCGGTCGGCGCGCCACGAATTCACGGATGTATGCTGTGCCGGGATTCGTCACTCATCCCAAGGGATCGGTCTTGACATCCACGATCCTCTTCTGTAGTGTGCAGATCCTAAGGGAGACCGGTTCACTAGGACGGGCTACGCGATTGGAGGGAAGGCATGCCGAAGGGTCATCCCATCACCCGACGCCAGTTGCTGCGCCGCGGGGCTATCCTGGCTGGGGGCAGCGTCGTGCTCACTGGCCTTCTGGCAGCGTGCCGGGGCACCACGCCGGAAGCGTCACCCACCGCAGCACCAGCGCCTGCCGGGCAAGCGACTCCGACACCGATGAGCGTGATCACTCCTGCTCAATCTCCGACACCCGCTACCACTGCCAAACGCGGTGGAACGCTCCGGGTCGCCATCATCGGCGAACCGCCGGCACTCGACCCGCAGTTCACCACTGCGACTATTACAGCGAACATTACCTGGCATATGTTCGAGGCTCTGTTCTATCGGGACAAGCAATTCTCTCCGAAGCCTCTTCTCACCGAGTCGTATGAATTCACGGAGAACAACAAAGTTTTGACGATCAAACTCCGATCGAACGTGAAGTTTCATGACGGGCGGCCACTCACTGCGGACGATGCGATCGCTTCGCTCCTTCGGTACTCGAAACTCTCGGGACGCGGGCGCAATCTCTTCACCCGTGTCGCCAATCTCGACAAGGTCGACACGCACACGATTCGGTTCGAGTTCAAAGAGCCAACCGGGATTGCGCTGATCTACTTGGCCCAGGTCGATTCCTTCATCATGCCGAAGGATCTTGCTGAAGCCTACCCGGACAAGGGTTTGGAGCAATTCATCGGAACGGGGCCCTTCAAGTTCAAGGAACGCTTGCCGGACCGCTACATCGCGCTCGTCCGCAACGAAGACTACACGCCTGTCGATGGCGGCCCTGATGGATACGGTGGCACGAAGATTCCCTACTTCGACGAGATCCGATTCATCCCTGTTCCCGAGCAAGCCGTTCGAGGTGACGGACTCGTCACTGGCGAATTCGATTTTGCCGAGCAGCTCAGCCTCGACAACTACGATGCGTTCAAGGCAGAACCGAACCTGGCGCTCCAAGTCACGCTGCCCTACTATTTTTATGGTGCACACTTCAATAAGTCGAAGGAAAGCATCATGTCCAACCCGAAGTTGCGCCACGCGCTTCTCGCAGCAGTCGATGTCGAGCCGGTTGCTCGAGCGGGATTCTCGCGTCCCGAGTTCTATCGTCTCTACTCCAGTCAGTCGGCACC
Organism: Thermomicrobium roseum DSM 5159; assembly: GCF_000021685.1. GTDB lineage: Bacteria > Chloroflexota > Chloroflexia > Thermomicrobiales > Thermomicrobiaceae > Thermomicrobium > Thermomicrobium roseum. The sequence goes on from NC_011959.1 coordinate 1,504,063, forward strand.
GGAAACTCCCTGGCATACCGACGGCGGAGCGGAGTATTACAACCAGCGCAATCCCGAAAAGGCAAAGCAGCTGCTCGCCGAAGCAGGATACGACGGTCGTCCGATTCGCTGGCTGTCGACGAAGGAGTACTCGTACAACTACAACATGGCTCTCGTCTTGAAGCAGCAGCTGGAAGCGATCGGCGTGACGATCGATTTGCAAGTCATGGACTGGGCGACGCTCGTCAAAACCCGCAGCCAGCGTGATGCCTGGGATATCTTCATCACCGGTCATGAGTCGTACCAACATCCAGTTCTCCAACCCTACATGAACCCGACGTGGCCTGGTTTTTGGGAAAATGCGCAGCGGGATCAGCTGGTCCAGCAGCTCATGGGAGAGACGGACGAGACGCGAATCAAAGAACTGGCTCGCGAACTCGACCGCGTTTGGTGGGAGGACGCGGTGATGATCAAGGTTTGCGAAGGAGCGACACTCCGGGGATATACGAAGAAACTACAGGGGTACGCGAATCTGCCGGATTGGTTCTTCTGGAACTGCTGGTTCGCCTGATCGTGTCCGGTGGGCACCAGTCTGCCGAGGGAGTAGCGAGCCGAGCGAGGGTGCTCGATGACGGCATATATCGTGCGGCGACTGCTTCTCGCCATCCCGGTCATGTTGCTCGTGGCAACGGCAACGTTTCTCTTGTTGCACATGACGCCGGGCGATCCCGTCGCTGTCCTGCTCGGCCCGGACGCGACGACGGAACAGATCGCCGAGTTACGACGCGAGCTCGGCTTGAACGATCCCATTTACATCCAGTACGGTCGCTGGTTGGCTGGAGCGGTGCGCGGCGACCTCGGCCAGAGCATTTTCCTCAATAAGCCAGTCACCATAGCCATCTTTGAGCGCCTCGCACCGACCGCCCAGCTCAGTATCCTCGCCTCGCTCGTGGCCATCGTCATCGGCCTCTCGCTCGGCATCCTGTCAGCCGTTCGCCACGGCACAGCGCTCGATCTCGGCGCGATGCTCATCGCCATGATCGGTATTTCGATGCCCACATTCTGGCTGGGCCTCAACCTCATATTCATCTTCGCTGTTTCGTTCCGCCTGCTTCCACCACAGGGCTATCAACCACTCCACGAGGGACTCTGGGATAATTTGAGCCGCATGATTCTGCCAGCGATCACCCTCGGCGCCGGGCAGGGTGCTTTTCTGGCTCGGATCACCCGCTCGGTCGTGCTCGAAACGCTCCGAGAGGACTACGTTCGTACGGCCCGAGCCAAAGGTCTCAGTGAACGGCGCGTCCTTGTCGGACACGTGCTGAGAAATGGTCTGATCCCGATCACCACGGTCATCGGCCTCACTTTCGCTATCCTGATGGGTGGAGCAGTGGTAACAGAACAGGTATTCAATATTCCAGGAATCGGGCGCCTTCTCATCCAGGCAGTGCTGAGACGTGACTTTCCGCTCATCCAAGGCATTGTTTTATTCATCGCATTCGTTTATGTCTTGATAAATCTCCTGATCGATATTCTCTACGCCTTTCTCGATCCGCGTATCCGGTACGCTGAGTGAGGAGGCGAACTCGCGTGACCACAACAGCGTCGACACCGAGGATCGTGGGGGCAGCATTCCGCACCCGCCGGTCACCAGCACGCCGACTCGTCATGCTGATCCGGCGGTATCCTGGTGGAGTTCTCGGTATCTCGCTACTCGCCGTGGTCCTCTTCGTCGCCCTTTTCGCTGGCCAATTGACCGACAAGAGTCCGTTGAGCGTCGATCCGATCAATCGTTTGAGTCCGCCCATGCCAGGGCATCCCTTCGGAACCGACAACTTCGGCCGAGACGTCTATGCCCGTACGCTCTATGGAGCACGCACGTCGCTGCTCGCTGGCTTCGGTGTCGCGATCGTCGCTCTGCTGGGTGGAATCGTTTTTGGATTACTGGCAGGGTACTATCGACGGCTCGACACCGTTCTCATGCGCATCATGGACGCGGTGATGGCCTTCCCGGGCATCATCCTCGCTATCGGTATCGTCGCAGCACGCGGTCCCAGTCTCACCAACGTCATTATCGCGCTCGGTTTCATCTTCATCCCCCGAGTAGCACGTGTCGTCCGCAGTATCGTCCTCGCTGTCCGCGAGTATCAATTTGTCGAAGCTGCCCGTACCCTCGGTGCAAGCGACGTACGCATTTTGCTCCGTCATGTTTTTCCTAATGCTTGGTCAGTGGTCGCTATCCAGGGAACGTTCATTTTCGCTGAGGGGGTGCTCGGCGAAGCGACACTCAGCTTTTTGGGCGTCGGGCCTCCACCGGAGTTCCCGAGCTGGGGAAATATTCTCGGAGAAGCTCGGCTGTACATCCGCGAGGCACCCTGGCTCATGTTCCTGCCTGGCGTCGCCCTTACACTGACCGTTTTGTCACTGAATCTCATCGGTGACGCGGTTCGTGATGCTCTCGATCCGAGAAGTCGCCGGCGCGTGGCGTAACCGTCATTGACCAACAGTGGAGATTGCTACCAATCGTCTCTGCTGAGCGCAGGCCGAGTTTCTGCATGCACTGTTGTCTTCCTTCTGCATTTACTGTTCTGCTATGCTTGGTAAGCGAGGGAGGTAGGACCATGCGCCAAACCACTATCGCACCCGATCGGCCCTCTACACGCGATCAGCTCCTCACCTTGCTCAAGAAGAGCGAAGGGTTGACTGCCGACCAGCTCGCACGTCGACTCGGGATCACCTCGATGGCCGTGCGCAAGCACCTCATCGCGCTGGAACGCGACGGCCTCATCACCACATCGCTCCAGCGCCGCAGGATCGGGCGCCCCGCTCGCCTCTACCGCCTGAGCGAGCGTGCTGATGCGCTCTTTCCTCAGCAGTACGACACGATGCTCAGTGACGTCCTCCACGATCTCGAGACGCTCGATGGGCCGGCCAAGGTCGAACTGGTCCTGCACCGCCGGGTGCAACGGCTGGGCGAGCAACTCGCCGAACGACTCGAGCGGACTCCCACCTTGCGCGATCGCGTCCGGTATTTGGCCGAAACGCTCGATGCCCTCGGTTACTACACCAGTTGGGAACAGCTGGACAGCGAGACATTCCGTCTCTGTCAGTACCACTGTCCGATCCGGCGGGTCGCCGCTGAGTTTCCGGCAACCTGCGAGGCAGAAGCGGAGTTGTATCGCGTCTTGCTCCGAGCTCAGGTGGAACGCCGGTGTCACTTGGCGACTGGTGACGCCTGTTGCTCCTACCTGATCCGCGCACCGGAGATCGCTGCCGCGGAGTGAACGATCAGCGCAGCGATCCCAGCAAGAGCCCGATCAACGCGAGACTCCCCGCGAGTGCTGCACAGGTGAGGAGACCGAACAGAACGCCGAGCACCGCTGCTCGTCGGATACTGACCGAGCGTCTCGGCTCCACAGGACTCCTCTGTCCTGTCATCGCTTCCCGAAACCCAATCGGGCACTGTTGCCCAGGATGAAGACGTCCGGCACGACCTGTGCCGTTGCCGCGAGCGTCGGCGGTAGCAGACCCAAGGCTGCGAGGCTCAATCCGACCAGATTATAGAGTGCCGTTCCGGCCAGATTCACCCACGCAGTCCGCAGGGCTCGTCGGGCAGCGCGGATCGTCTCGGGGATGAGTGCCCAGTCCTCGCGCAAGAGCACCACATCCGCTGTTTCAGCTGCCAAGGCCGTACCCAGCTGCCCCATCGCGATCCCGACATCGGCCTGGGCCAGCGCTGGCGCATCGTTGATACCGTCGCCAACCATCACCACCACATGCCCCTGCGCCTGGTACGCCGCGACGATCGCCAGCTTGTCTTCGGGCAAGAGACGAGCCCGCCAACCGATCCCCAGTGGTCGCGCGAGTGCTTCCGCTGCTCGCTCATGATCGCCCGTGAGGAGTTCGATGGTCCGGAATCCCGAGCGACGTAGCTCAGCAATTGCCTCAGCGATCCCCGGTCGGAGCTCGTCAGCGAACGCGACGATCCCGATCGCTTCCCCATCGCGCTCGACGATGACGACTGTCTTCCCTTCTTCCTGGAACGCGGCGATCTCCGGCACCGAAGCCTCCTCCTGGAGCGGTGCCCGCACCCGGATCGACCGACCAGCCACGCGCGCCCGAACTCCGATGCCTGGATCGACCACCGACCACTCGGGCCGCACCAGAGCGACTCCCCGCTCGCGCGCAGCGAGGCGCAGGGCTTCGGCGAGCGGATGCGTCGCAGCGTGTTCAGCTGCTGCTGCCAGACTCAAGAGTTCTTCCACCGAGCAGCGACCGGCCACCGGCACCACGTCGGTCACCATCGGGCGACCGAGCGTGAGCGTGCCGGTCTTGTCCAGGAGGAGGATATCAGCACGGGCTAGGCGCTCGAGAATCGCTCCACCCTTGATCAGGACACCGCGACGCGCCGCTCGACCGATCGTCGCCACGAACGCCATCGGCGTCGCCAGCGCGAACGCACAGGAGCAGGACACGACGAGAACAGCAGCGACCGCCAACGCGTCCCGGCGTAGGATCAAGGTCAGCAGCGCCACTGCGACCACGACCGGGAGGTACCAGCCGGAGAAGCGGTCGGCCACTCGTTGCAATCGCCCAGCCTGCCCCTCCGCTGCCTCGACCAGTCGGACGATCCGCGCGAAGGTCGAGCCGGCCGCTTCCGCTGTCGCGCGGATCCGCAGCGATCCCGAGCGCACGACCGTCGCTGCATAGACTGGGTCACCCGCGGCGACCGCACGGGGCAGCGGTTCTCCGGTCAGTGCCGCCTCATCGACGAGCGCTGTCCCCTCCAGCACGGTCCCGTCGACTGGAATCGCTTCACCGGTGCGGACGAGCACGATCTCCCCCGGTGCGACGCTTCCGGCAGGAACCTCGAGCTCGCTTCCATCACGCTCCACACGTGCCAGTTGCGGCGCGAGTGCCGCGAGTTCTCGCAGAGCCCGGCCAGCCTGCCGACCTGTCACTTCTTCGAGCGCCGAACCGAGCCTCATGAACAGAACGACGATGGCAGCGGCCGCCCACGCACCGACCACCATCGCGGCGAGCGCACCGATGGTCATCAAGGTATGGGCGGTGACGCGCCGTTGCCAGCTCGCACGCGCCACGTCCCGGAAAACCGGCCAGCCGCCGATCGCGATCCCGAGTAGCCAGATCGGCCAAGGAATCACCTGGTTCGCGCGCTCCACCAGGCCGGCAAGCTCGGCGACGACGACTCCCAGCACGACCGCGACCGCGACACCGCTCAGCAGCGCGACCCGGCGCCATGTCCGCTGCGTGTCCTCCGCCGGCTCGCTGCCGACGGTGTAGCCGGCGCGAGCCAGCGCGCGCTCGATCGCGACCCGGTCAACTCGCGTGGGATCGAGCACCACAGCGACCTTGCGAGCGACCGGGAAACCCTCGACATCGAGGACGCCCGGCACCGTCCGGAGCGCCTGCTCGACGTGCTGCGCGCACTCCGCGCAATCCAGCTCCGCCACCGGGAGAATGAGGGTCGTCCAGCGCTGCTGTTCGTCAGCGGAGCGCACCGACTCGGCCATCGCCAACCTCCGGATGCTCTTCGACCCGATCGTAACGCGGGCAGGAAGCGACTCCGGTGGCGCTCTCCGCGAGCACCCGTTCCGCCAGTTCCAGGAGCGCCGCCACGCGCTGGTCGCTCAAGCTGTAGCGGACCCGCTGCCCGTCTCGCTGGCGCACGACCAGTCCGCAGTCACGCAAGCAGCGAAGATGATTGGAGACGTTGGAGAGTCCCTGACCCGTCGAGGCAGCGATTTCTCCCACCGTCGCCGGTGCCGACCGGAGGACTTCGAGGATGGCCAGACGGCTCGGATCAGCGAATCCGCGAAAGAGTTTGGCCTTGATTTCCAACTGTCGCCGGTCGACCATATGCTCTCCAGCATTTCAGCAATTACTGAACCTCAGCATACCCGACCGCCCCAGCGCGAGGCAACCAGCGACGCGACGAGTCACCACGTGTGTCACGCTGGACGGAATCCGCCGAAATAGGCATCGGGGGAAGGCACCCGGCGGAGCGGTAGCGTCATCGGCCTGGTACGCGCGACCTCGCGTTGGCGTGCCCCACGCGGGGCAGTGCGGGGCAGGGGGCGGTGTCGAGGGCAACGAGAGCGAATTGCCGCCTCACCACCGAGGCTGGACGCGTACCTCCAAGGGCAACCCTGGTTCAACCGGTTGCGCAGAGCGACGACCACCCCAGCCACTCGCGCGCCGGATCATTGCCCTGAACCAGCTTCGCCTCTGGAGAGACCACACGACCCGAATCGTCCCCAGGAGCTGACCCTGCACAGTAGTACTCTGGATGAGGTCGCGGGCGCCTCGGTCGCGCGGCACCCGCAGCGTTCGAGCAATGCGACCACACGGGCAGCGAGAGCAAGTGCGTCAGCGGACGTCTGCGATCTGCTTTAATCGAAAGGCGAAGCGAACGGGACGGCAGAGTGGCAGGAGCAAAGAACGATGCCAGAAACGATCGGCGTCTTCGTCGCCTGGCCCTACGCCAACGGTGATCTCCATCTCGGCCATGTCGCCGGCGTCTATATTCCCGCCGATACCTTCGCCCGCTATCACCGTTTGCGCGGCAACCGCGTTCTCATGGTGAGCGGAAGCGACGCGCACGGGACGCCGATCACGGTGGCCGCTGAGCGCGAAGGCGTGACACCAGAAGATATCTTCAGGCGGTACCACGGGCGCTTTTTGGAGACCTATCAGCAACTAGGGATCTCCTTCGATCTCTTCACCCACACGCATACTGCGAATCATTTCCGTGTCGCACAAGATATTTTCCGCACCCTGTACGAGAAGGGATACATCTTCACACAGACGCAAATCCAGCTCTACTGTGAGTACGATCGACGGTTCTTGCCCGATCGGTACGTGGAAGGTACCTGCCCGTATTGCGGGTATCCCAACGCACGCGGTGACCAGTGCGACAATTGCGGTCGAACGCTCGATGCGATCGATTTGATCGACCCACGCTGCCGCCTCTGCGGGCAGCGACCCCTTCCGCGCGAGACCGAGCATTTCTTTTTCGATCTCCCCGCTTTCACCGACCGCCTGCTCGCCTATTTGGAACGCCAGACGCACTGGCGGCCCAATGTCCAGCACTTCGTCCGCAACTTCATCCAGGATGGCCTCAAACCGCGCCCCGTCTCACGCGACTTGGAGTGGGGTATCCCGCTTCCCATTCCCGGCTACGAGCACAAGGTCATGTATGTCTGGTTCGAGGCTGTCATCGGCTACCTCTCGGCGAGCATCGAGTGGTCGCTCGCCGAGGGTCAACCGGAGGTCTGGCAGGTCTGGTGGCGGGATCCGAGGGCTCGTGGCTATTACTTCATCGGCAAGGACAACATTCCCTTTCACGCCATCATCTGGCCAGCCGAGCTCATGGGTTATGACGAATCGCTCAATCTCCCCTACGATATTCCAGCCAACGAGTTCCTCAATTTGGAGGGTCAGCAGTTCTCGACTAGCCGTAACTGGGCCATCTGGGTTCCCGACTTCCTCTCGCGGTATGCCCCTGATCCCTTGCGCGACTACCTCACCAGCATCGCTCCCGAGACGCGCGACAGCGAGTTCACCTGGCAAGGTTTCGTCGAGCGCAACAACAACGAACTCTTGGCTACCTGGGGCAATCTCGTCCATCGCATCCTGACCTTCGTCCAGGCCCGCTTCGAGGGACGGGTGCCGGAACCCGGAGCACTCGATGGCCGTGATCATCTCTTGCTCGACCAGATCGCTGCCGGATTCCAGCGGATCGGTGACCTCTATGCACGCGTCGAACTGAAAGCCGCCCAGCGCGAAGCGATGGCGCTGGCTCGCGAGGTCAATCGCTACCTCGACGAGAAAGCTCCCTGGTTCCAGATCCGCGAGGATCGCGCAGCGGCGGCCACCACCCTCTTCGTCGCGCTGCGCGCCATCGACTCGCTCAAGCTGCTGCTCGCTCCCATCCTTCCGTTCACGAGCGAGCAGCTGCACCGCCTGCTCGGCTATCGCGACCGGCTGTTCGGTGACATCGTGATCGAGCCAGGGCCGGAGACTGGCGGGCACGAGGTGTTGCGCTATCGGCCAGCCGCGAGCGAGGGACGAGATCGCTGGGCACCGAGCGAGCTGGAGGCCGGTCGCCCCCTGCCCCCTCCGCAACCGCTCTACCAGAAGCTCGAGGAGAGCGTGATCGAGGAAGAACGACAACGGCTCTTGGCGCAGTCACGCTGAGCAGGTTCTTCGCCGGACGCTCCAGCAGCTCCGCCACGAGGCGCGACTTCCATCCTGCTGATTCCACCTCTCTGCTGTTGTCGATTGCCGGCGTGGATGCGCTCACCCGCCTGACTAGCCGTGTCGTCTCGACGCGCTCGCCGAGCGTCCGCTTGCCGGTCGTGGGAGAACCAGCCGAGCGAGGAAAGCCTCGAGAGCCGAGGACATCCGTCGACCGGCGATCCCCCACGCCGTGCGACTGGCAACACGCCGGCTCGCTCGTCAGCCGAGACGGGCCAACTCGTGGTACCGGCGATAGCCAGCGTAGACGCGTTGGACGTACTCGGCCGTTTCCCGGTACGGAATCCAAGCCACGAAGAGATCAGGGTCGCTGGTCGGTCGTTCAGCGAGCCATTGTTGGACGGCTCCGGGGCCTGCGTTGTAGCTCGCGAGGGTGAGAACGAGGTCCCCGTGGAATTGCCGCAAGCGCTGGGCGAGCTCCGCTGCACCGAGCATGATACTCGTTTCCGGACGGAAGGAATCCGCTGGATCCCAACTGGACAGGCCGAGCTGCCGCGCCAGGGCCGCTGCCGTTTCCGGCATGACCTGCGTCAGTCCGCGGGCACCGGCCGGCGAGACGGCAGTCGGCTCAAACCCGCTCTCCTGCCGGATCAGGGCAGCGAGCAGCAACGGATCGATTCCAAAACGCTCGCTCGCCGCAACGAGCACTTCCGGATAGGGTATCGGCGCCAGGAGACGGGCACGGACCTGCTCGGGTACTCGTTCGTCGGTCGCCAGGTCTCCTCCGATGCGATAGGCATAGGCTGCCTCACCACGCTCCAGGAGAAGCCAGCCGAAGAAAGCGAGCGACACGGGCCGATCCCGCAACTCCGTCCGGGCAGCATCGACCTCCCAGCCGGCAGCTTCACGCAGCCCGGCATCGAGGAGCAAGAGAGCCCGCCGGGGCGCAGCGGTTTTCTCGATTTCCTCCCTGGCCGCAGCGAGATTTTCTCCTCTGCCGTCCAGCCAAGCGAGAACCACATCAGCCTCCGAGTCGAGCGAAAGTGGTGCGACCGGCTGCTGCAGAATCGTGGTGCGGCCGGACAGGAGATCCGCGGCCCGCTGTCCCCAAAAGCTGTTCGGATCGCGCTGGTAGGCGCGGGACCACCATGCGCGCGCTCCCACTGGCTCACCGCTCGCTGCCAGCGCCTTTCCATACCAGTAGGCGGCGCGGGGATCGCCCGCCTCGGCATCCGCTCGCCAGAGATCGCGGGCCTCGTCGTGCGCGCCACGCGCAAAGGCGAGGAGGCCGAGACGGAAGCGGGCCTGACGGGCTGCCACAGTCTCTGGATACTGTGACAGGACGCGGCGGTACAGCACCTCAGCCGCCGGCTCGTTCCTCCACTCGAGGAGCATTGCGGCAGTCACCAGGGCATCCGGTGCTCGTGCGTCTTGGGGGTAACGGTCAGCCATCGCGGTGAGTTCTTCGATCCCTGCGGCGAGGTCGCCCGCGCGCACCCGCGCGATCGCCCGCTGGTACCATGCCTCGGCTCGCGTCGGATCGCTCGCCAGGAGAGCAGTGAAGGCAGTCACCGCCTCCCGATATCGCCCCGCTGAGAAGAGGATCGCAGCCCGTCGCTCGATCGGCACCGTCTCTGCCACCCCGAGCGCAGCCAGCTCATCGAGCGCGAGCGCCGCAGCCGGGCTGGCCGGTGCCTCGTCGATCACCCGTGCGAAGTCGGCTCGCGCGGCTGCCGCATCCCCACGCTGCTGCTCGACACGACCGCGCTGGAGCAAAAGCGAAGCGCGGTAACTGGGGATCGTCGCCAGATCGAGCAGTCGGTCGAGCGTCGCGGCGAGCGTTGGGAGATCACCGCGCTGTTCTGCCCAGGCACGCCGCGATTCCAGAGCGGCCACCGCGAGCCGCTGGAGCGGTGCTGTCGCAACGATCTGCTCGACCAACGCCTCCGCCTCGTGCGCGCGACCGGCCTGCACGAGCGGATCGAGCGCACGATACTCGAGATAGGGCGCGATCTCAGGCAACAACGCGCGTGCAGCCAGGAACTCCTCGGCTGCTTGGCCAGGCTGGCCACGCGCCAGGAGCGCCTCCCCGGCGATCACGAGTGCCAACCCCGTCTCCCGCGTCGCGGAAGCTTGTCGTGCCACGGCCGCAGCGAGTTCCAGCGCTGCCGCAGCATCCCCACCAGCGAGCATCGCGCGAGCCAAAAGCAAGCGCGCCCGGACCCGCAACACCGGATCGCTCGCCCCCAAGACTGGCGCGACGACCCGGGCAGCCAGCGCAGACGATCCCGCTGCCAAAAGTCGCTCCGCTTGGAGGAGCGCCTCGACCGGGTCGTCTGGGGTCCGCAGCGCGTCGTCCTCACCCGGTTCGGCGGCGTTCCCGGCCTGATTCCCGACGATCGGCAGGCTCGAGGAGTGCTCGCTCGACAGTGGTGCGGTCGCGAGGACGACGAGTACTGCGAGCGAGAGCAGTCCGCTGTGTAGCAGTCCGCGGCGTACCCCGCCCATGGCATGTTCCACCCGACTCAGCAAGCCCTGGTTTCAGGATAGACGGAAACGGTTCGGGAGACACGACGTCGGTCCCTCCGTTTACCTTCCGGTTACCGCACTCGTGCCATGCTCGACCGGGAAAGGAGGGAGCGCATGCACGGCTGGTTCCATGGGCCTGGGCGTTTTCCAGCCCGCGAGTTCACCGACTGGATGTGGATCGGGTTCGCCCAAGCGCTCGTCTGGTTGCTCGTCATCGCTGCCGCGATTTTGCTGGTCGCCTGGCTGCTCCGGCGACTCAGCCGCGAACGGGCTCCGGTGACCACTAACCGGGCGCGCGCCATCCTGGACGAGCGCTATGCGCGGGGTGAGCTGACGCGCGACGAGTACCTGGCGATGCGCTGCGATCTCGAGGGGAGCCCCTGAACGCGCTCGATACTGTGGCGGGCGGCGTCTCTCCGCCGCCCGCGGAAACCTCGTGAACGGTCAGCTGCCCGCCGGATCCGCGGCAGACGCGCGTCGCTGAGGCGTCATGGTGGAGAATACACCCCTGGGGTATAGTGCGTTTCGAACGGAAGTTGAGTCGCCATGATGCCGTGCCCAGGCTGTGGCCCGTGGGGTGGCATGTGGGGTTGGGGCCCCTGGTGGTGAGGGCTCGTCATGCTCGTGTTCTGGATCCTGATTCTGATTGGCCTCGTTCTCCTCATCTTTTGGCTGATCCGCCAGTTCACCCAGGCGAGCGGAGCAGGCGGTCGGAGTGGAACGAACCGTGCGCTGGAGATTCTCCAGGAGCGATACGCTCGGGGAGAGATCACCCGCGAGGAATACGAAGCGATGCGTCGGGATCTTCTCGGGGGGAGTTCGTCGTGAGCCGCGCGCTTCTGGTCAGCGGGATCGCGCTCCTGCTCGTCGGCTTCGCCGGCCTGCGAGTCGCGAGCGCCCTCCTGAGTCGACCGCCCCGTTTGGACGATGCGGTCGCCCGCGGCCAGTGGATTTTCTTGACCGGCACCGACCCTGATACCGGTCTGCCGATCCCTTACAGCGGCGGGCCAATGATGTCGATGGCCTGCTCCGATTGCCACGGCCCGGATGGACGCGGGCTGCGGACGCCGATGTTCGCCAGTCCGGATATCCGGTACCGGAATCTGACCGATCCCGCCGGCATGGTCGAGCCCGACGGAACGCGTGGCCCACAGTACCGGTCCGATGAGGAGATCCGACGCGCGATCACCGACGGCATCGGCCCAGATGGTGCGTCTCTCGCCTGGCCGATGCCTCGCTGGCACCTGACCGACCAGCAATTCGCTGATCTCCTCGCGTATCTGAAAGCGCTCCCTTGAATGGCGATCGGGCGATCGCGGTGCTCTACCGCTGAACTGCTACAATCGCTGCCGACGGTGCACCGTGGAGCCAGCGATGACGGTGGATATCAGTCTGGTGATTCCTGCCTACAACGAGGAGCAGCGATTGCCGCGCTCGCTCGAGGCCATCGCCGCCTACTTGACGAGCCAGCCCTGGAAGTGGGAAGTCATCGTCGCCGACGACGGCAGCGAGGACACCACGCCCGATATCGTCCGCGCCTGGAGTGCGCGCGATCCTCGCTTCGTCCTGCTCCGCCTGCCGCACCGGGGGAAGGCAGCTGCCGTACGGAGCGGTGTCCTGGCGGCCCACGGCCGGTTCATCCTTTTCACGGACGCCGACCTCTCGACTCCCATCGAGTACGTCGAGACAGCGCTGGCCTTGCTCCGCGAGGGTTGGGATATCGTCATCGGGTCGCGGGAGGGTGCAGCAGCCCGGAGGATCGGCGAACCCTGGCATCGTCACGCCATGGGCCGGGTGTACAACTGGTTGGTGCAGTTGCTGCTCCTCCCGGGTATCGAGGATACCCAGTGCGGTTTCAAGGGGTTCCGGCGCGAGGTCGCGCACGATCTCTTCCTGCGCACGCACCTCTATCGCGATGGTCAGCGCCCGATCCGCGGACCGCGCGTCACCGGCTTCGACGTCGAAGTGCTCTACATCGCTCGCCGGCGTGGCTACCGGCTCGCGGTGCTGCCCGTCACCTGGCGACACGTCGAGGGCTCGAAAGTCCGCCCAGCAGTCGATTCCCTCCTCATGCTGCGTGACGTTCTCGCGGTCCGCTGGAACGCCTGGCGGGGCGCTTACGACGGCGAGGTGGCTCCCGCTCAGGAACGGCTCCCTGGTGATTGAACCCCGCATCGCCGCTCGACATCAGGAGGAATCGGCCATGTCGACGCTCTACGCTCTCACCGGCAACGATGTCGTCCTGCTGCAGGAGTCGTCCCGCAGCTGGCGAGCCGAAGTGCTCCTGCGCGACGTCGGTGCCCAATGCATCGCGCTCGACCCGCACGATGCGCGGCGGCTGGTCGTCGGTACGTTCGATCGCGGTCTCCTCCTGAGTGAGGACGCTGGACGCTCATGGCGACAGGCGACCGGACTTCCGGCGCAGCGCATCCTCTCGGTCGCGATCAGCTCCTCGCGGGTCGTCGGCGGACGCGGGGTCATCTTTGCCGGAGCCGAGCCGAGCGCGCTCTACTGGAGCGACGACAACGGGTCGTCCTGGCAGGAAGCGCGCAGCCTGCGCGAGCTGCCCAGTGCTGCCAGCTGGTCGTTTCCACCACGCCCCTGGACTTCGCACGTGAGGGCGATCGCCGTCTCACCCCATGACCCGAACCTGATCCTGGTCGGGATCGAACTCGGTGGTGTCCTCCGCAGTACCGACGGTGGAGTCACCTGGGCCGATCAACGCCCAGGGTGCTACCTGGACTGCCACGCGCTCCTGCTGCACCCAGCAGCACCGAACCTGGTTTACGAAGCTGCCGGCGGTGGAGTGGCGGTCAGTCGCGACGCCGGAGACACCTGGCGCGCCGAGGACGAGGGAATCGACCGTCGTTACGTTTGGGCACTCGCCTCTTCGCCGGACGATCCAGCCATCTGGTTCGTTTCCGCCGCTCCCGGACCACGCGAGGCGCACGGTCCGGGACCGCACCGGGATGCGGTCCCGATCCGAGTGGGAGAGGCGAACGCCCGCATCTTCCGGCGAGTCGCCGACCAACCCTGGCGACCGGTCGAAGGGCTACCGGATCCGCTCCCTTCGATGCCGTATGCGCTGCTCATCCCGCCCGGGGAACCGCGAATGCTCTACGTCGGCTTCCGCGATGGTCGTCTGTGGCGCGGTCGCGAGTTGGGATCCATCTGGGAAGAATTGCCAGTCCGTCTCGATTCCGTTCTGGTGCTCGCCGCTGCGCTCGCGTGAGCGCAGGATCCCTGGCTGCGAACCCAGCGCCTCGGGGTGTCACGACGGGGCTGGTCGCTGGCGTGTCCAGCCGAGGCGGAACAACCAGGCCAGCACGACCAGGTTGACGAGCGAGAGCAGCCACAGGCCGAGCGCGAAACGGTGCGGCTCTCCGGCGCTGAGTTGCCCGATCGCTGTGCCGAACATGCTCGCCAGCACCGTGCTCCCAAAGCCGACGAGGCTGCTGGCGAATCCGGCGATCCGGCCGAGCGGCTCGAGCGCCGCGCTGTTGGCATTCGGGAAGATCAAGGCGATCGCGAAAAACATGAGCACCACACCTGCCCAGAAAGAGAGGAACCGCGGGGTCGCGGCGCTGGTCACGACGAGCGCGGTGGTCGCCAGCGCGAGGAGCGCGAGCGCAGCCGGCAGAACGCGTCGGAGTCCGAGCCGCGTGATGAGCCAGCCGTTGGTGAGCGTCCCCACCACCTGCGCCAGACCACCGGCCGCGAAGGCGAGCGCGAATGCCTGGTTCGAGAATCCGAAGTATCCCTTGACCAGCTGCGGGGCACTGGCCAGATAGGCCTGCATCACACCATAGCTAATGCCCAGGATGAGTGTGAAGGCCACGCTCGGTTTCGCTGCCCAGAAAGCGCGTGCCGCACTCCAGAGATGATCTAGATTCTGACGAGCGCGACGACTGGGTGGCAACGTTTCCGGAACGCGCAGGAACACCCACCCGAGCAGACCCACGGCGAGCACCGCCAGGAAGGCGAAGGGAGCACGCCACCCCCACCGCAAGAGCAGGACACCGAGCGAAGGAGCGAACAGGGGAGCCGCCAAGAGCACCACGGAGGCAAAAGAGACAATCCGTGCCATCGCCTCTCCACGAGAGGCGTCACGGACCATAGCAATTCCCGTCGCGCGCAGCCCGGACGCGAAACATCCTTGGACGAAGCGCAGAACGAGCAACAGGCCGAAGGTCGGTGCGAACAGCATTGCGAGAACGGTTACCCCATAGCCACCAGCAGCGAGGAGCAGGGGAACACGACGCCCGATCTGGTCACTGAGTGGACCGAAGAACAGCTGACCGATGGCGAAACCGAGGAAGTAGACGTTCACGACCAGCTGGGCGCGCGTCTCGTCGATCCGGAAGGCGAACGCGATGTCGCGCAGAGCTGGGAGCATGATGTCGATGGCGAAGGCG
This sequence comes from Thermomicrobium roseum DSM 5159, assembly GCF_000021685.1. Taxonomy (GTDB): domain Bacteria; phylum Chloroflexota; class Chloroflexia; order Thermomicrobiales; family Thermomicrobiaceae; genus Thermomicrobium; species Thermomicrobium roseum. The sequence continues at coordinate 1,519,206 of NC_011959.1, forward strand.
CTCATCGCCATGAGCAGACCGAGCACGGCTGTCAGTTCCCAGACCGGGAGTACCCGGCTGCGAGCCGTTTCGCTCGGAACCGTCGCTGATCGGCCATCTTCCATGATCACCCCCGCGCGCTGCCCGGGCGAGTATACGCCGCACAGCGACGCAAAAGGACACGATAGTTCAGCGTGGAATCTCCACAGCACTCCATTCGTCGCGGGTGTCTCGCTCCCGAGTTGGCACGGCTTCGGCTTTCGCGGTCACGTCCGGCCGATTCGTCTACCGGTCTCGCCACGGTTGGCGGAAAGCAGCTCGCGCTGACGGACGCCCGCTTCTCATCGACGCAGGAGGACGGGAAGAGCCGGGGGGACCGGCCGCCGGTCGCGCTTCGGGCTCGTGAGCCATCGCCCCTGCCGCGGACGCTTTCCCGGAAGATGCCTGCTGTGGGTCACCGCAGCCCGCTCGGGCACCCGAGCGTGCCAGCTCGTCACGATTTTCCTCCCCTACGGGAACACCTGTGTTCCCGTCCGTTGACGACACTGGAAACAGGGAGTGGGCCCAACTCCTGGACGACAACCGGACGAGGAGGTGGACGATGCGGCGCTTTCTGAAGGCGCTCTTGATCGGAGCAGGTGGGCTCTTGGCGATCTGTGTGCTCATTGCCGTGTTGGTCTCGGGTGGCGGGCAAGGCGGGAGTACACCGACTCCTGCAGAGGCGAGCGGGCAGGTCGTGACGACGGCTGCGGCACCAGCGACGAGTCCGGTCGCACCGGGCGAGCGTGCCGCGACAGCGACGCCTGCGCCGCAGGCCACGCCGACCCTCCCCTGGGGAACGAGCAAAGAGGATGTCCACGCCACGCTGGCCGAAGGGCAGACAGCCGAGCTCCGTGACGGCAAAATGGTCTATCGCCTCACCATCGAACGGATCGTCGATGGCGCCACCTCGACGAATCCCCTTCAGCGCCCCAAAGAGGGGAACCGGTATTATCTTTTGGTCATTGTCGTCGAAAACGCCGGTGACCGGTCGTCATTCTTGACGGCGAGCAACTTCCAGCTGCGCACGACAGCCGGCTTCGACTACGAGCCGGTCTTCGCCCCAGTCGGCTTCACCGAAGGGGAAGGGCTGTCCCAAGAGGTCAGTCCCGGTGGAAAAGCGCGCGGGATCGTGGTCTTCGAGCTACCGGAGGGGGAACAGCCGCTCTTCCTGAAGTTCGATCCCAATCCCTTCACCTCTGCGGAACTGTACTTCGACACACCGAATGCGCTCGAACTCGTCCAGTCCGGCGCAGTGAGCCAGCCTACCCCGGCAGCCCCGGAGGGTACTCCGGGAGATCGAGCGGGAAAGAGCTGGGGAACCAGCAAGAACGACCGGCACGTTCCGCTGGCGCCCGGTCAGAGCGGCGCTATCGCGGACGGTAAGCAGGTCTACCGAGTCACCATCGTCAACATCGTGGATGGCGCCACGTCCAGCAACATGTTCGTTCAGCCCAAGGAAGGGCAGAAGTTCTGGCTCGTCCAAGTCCTGTTCGAGAACGCCGGCACGAGCTCGATCAGTCTCTTCCCGACCAACTGGGCGCTGCGAACGCAGGACGGGTTCGACCACGAGGCCGAAATCATGGTGACCGGCTTTGCGGAGGGCGAACTCCTCAGTGGCGAGGTCGGACCGGGTGGAAAGCTGCAAGGAATCGTCGTCTTCCAGATCCCGCAGGACGCCAAGCCGCTCTTTCTCAAGTTCGACCCGAATCCACTGACCAGTGCTGAGCTCTACTTCGACGCGCAATGAGTCGGTCAGGCGAGGGGCGAGTCGAGCGGCTCGCCCCTCGCGCATCGAACAGGAAATGGAGGACACTCGTGCGGATCGCGGGGCTCGTTTTCGGTCTGCTGGGCGGATTCCTCGGCGTGCTGGCCGGCCTGCTCGCGCTCGGCATCGGTGGGTTGGGCGCGGCCTTCTCCGCTGAAGGCACAGGAATGGTTCTCGGTGGCGGCTTAGGAGCCATCGTCGCCGCCGCAGTCGGTCTCGTCGGTGCAGTCGTCGTCCTGAGCCGTCCAGGCGCCAGCGCAGTTCTCCAGCTTCTGGCAGCATTGGCCGGCCTCATCGCCGTCTCGCTCTTCTGGATCCCGTCAGCACTGTTGTTCGCACTCGGCGCGCTCGCAGCGGCACTCAGTCGCCGCGGGCGCGCGAGCCGCCAACCCCGCGAATGAGCGCGCTACTGGTCCACTGTCGGAGCAGAAAGGAAGGGAGACCATTGGCACGACGACGACGCCCACTTCCACCGCACCAACTCTTCGTCACACGGCGCAGTCGGACGCGACCACGTCCGACCGAACCCGGCGACCAGGAAGGACAGGAGCAGCCTCGACCAGAAACACCGAAGGAGGAACCTTGTTCCGAACGCACGGCGCGCCCGACGATCCCCCCGCCCCAGGGACTCCTCGCTGCCGATTGACCCAACTAGCGCGCGGCCTCGGCAGTACCCAGCTGTCCTGTCTCTCGGACACCGTAGTGGCGGAGGATACCGCGCGCTTGCGCGAGCACCTGCTCGCGAAGCGATTCTGGGCGGATCACGGTCACGTCGACGCCATAGTTGAGCACCCAGCGGACGAAATCGGGAGTCACTGGTATGCGCACCCGGAAACGGATGCGCCCATCGGGCAAGGGGTCGATCTCTTGGCTCGGATGCCACTCCTCTTCGGCGATCCAGGGGGCTGCCGTCTGCGAGAACTCGAGTTCGACCTCCTCGGTCGGGAGTTCGCTCGTTTGGAATACTCCCCAACTCTTGGTCAAGAACTCGCGCAGCGAGAAATCGGACCGGACGCGAAACGGTACGCGGGTATCTCGGAGGTACTCGATGCGGTCCACCTTGAAGGTGCGAACATCGGATCGCAAGTGACACCAGCCGACCACGTACCACGAGCGGCCGAAGGGAAAGACGCAGTACGGATCGAAGCGACGACTCTCCGCCTGGTTCCCGCGTGACGCTGTCCGGTACGTCATCTCGACCGTGTGCTGCAGCGCCATCGCTTCCAACAGAGCGAACAAGCGCTTCCGTCGGTGCTCGTCCAATCGACTCGGTCGGCGTGCCTGGAGCGAATGCCCCAAGAGCGTCCGCATCTTGTCCGGCAGGATCGCCCGGAGTCGCTCGAGCGCCGCGCTCAGCTCTTGGGACGAGATACCCGGGATCATGTGCCCAGCTTCTGCTGCCAGGAGGAGCGCCAAAGCTTGAGGAAGCTCGAGCTGAAGCGAGGGAAGGCGCGGAACGGAGACCAGATAGTATCCGCCACCAGGAGCGCGCTCGATCGCCAGGCCAAGCCGCTCGCGGAGGAACTGGAGATCCTTGCCGATCTGTCGCTCGCTCACCTGGTACCGCGCCGCCAGCTCCCGGCGGGTATACCGCTTCGGAGCCTGAGCGAGCATCACCAGAAGATCGACCAGTCGAGCGACTCGATCACCCTCGCCCAGGCGCTCGATGACTGCCGCTCCACTGCCCACCATGAGCCCACCCTTTCGGTCGATAGCTCCAGTATACGAGAAGCGGCTCGTGTTCGAAAAGAGCGACCGGTATCCTTGCCAGCGGAGGTCGAGTGCGACCGGAGGACGCGACAGGCCGAATGACCGAGATGCTGGGAGCTACCGGCTGGAAACTACGCCGCGTGCTTATCCTCGGCCTGCCGGTGCACGACGTCACGCTCGCGGAAGCAGTTCAGCTCATCCTAGCCTGGAGCCGGGAGGCGAGTGACCTGCAGCAGGTGATCACGCTCAATCCGGAGATGGTGATGGCCGCTCGCCGCGACCCGGCCTTTCGAGCCGTCGTCGAACGGGCGGCACTGGTGACACCGGATGGAATCGGCCTGATCCTGGCGGCCCACTGGCGTGGGACACCGCTCCGTGGGCGGGTGACCGGCGTGGACCTCGTCGAAGCGTTGGCCCGGACCGAAGTCCGCCTCTTTTTTCTCGGTGCAGCGCCCGGAGTTGCCGAGCGTGCGGCAGCGGTGCTGGCTCGCTCGGCTGGAGCGACCATCGTCGGTACCTGGGCTGGCTCGCCGCGCCCTGAAGATGCCCCCGAGACGCTCGCTCGCATCGCGGCTGCTCGCCCGGACGTCCTCTGTGTCGCGTACGGGGCGCCGGCCCAGGACTGCTGGATCGCTCGGCACCGCACGGAACTGACTGCTGCGGGCGTGCGGGTCGCCCTCGGGGTGGGCGGAACCTTCGACTACCTCGCCGGCATCGTCCCGCGTCCCCCGCGCATCGTTCGGCACCTCGGCTTGGAATGGTTGTATCGTTTGCTACGGCAGCCGTGGCGGTGGCGACGGCAGCTGGTATTGCCGCATTTCGCGCTCCTTGCCCTCGCCGATGGACTGGCGAATCGGCTTGCCGGCAGGGAGCATGACGAACCGGAGGCCATACCGTGACCAGCGTGCTCGACGAGCGATCCTGTCCGCGTCACCCCGGCACCACGACTCGTCTCCGCTGCAGCAAGTGCGGGACACCGATCTGTCCCCGCTGCATGGTCGAAACGCCGGTCGGATACCGCTGCCCAGCTTGTGCCGGTCTCTCTGGTGGTGCATGGGGTGACCTGCCTGGTTCGCTCCTGGTACGGGCGGCGGCAGCCGGGCTCCTGGTCGCCTTCGTCGTCGGTTGGCTCTGGAGTCGCATTCCGGAGTGGCAATTCTACCTGGCGCTCCTCCTCGGCTTCGGTGTCGCCGAAGCGATGGCCGCGGCGGCCCGCTTGCGGCGTGGGCTGGCCCTCCAAGTACTGGGGATCGCGGGCGTCGCAGTCGGGCTCGTCATCTCGCGCCTGCTCTTGCTCGCCGAACTCGGCCCCGAGACGCCAGCGCTTCCGAGCCGACTGAGCGATCCCCGCTTCATCGCTGCCCTCCAGCTCCGGCCCATCCCTGACCTCCTATTCGCCGCACTCGCGCTTCTCATCCCGTTCGTTCGCTTCCGGGGAGCACGATGAGCGAACTGCGCCGACGCCTGCTGCGCATCCTCGACGACGTGAAGACCAAGCGTTTCCTGGTCGTCGGCGACTTGTATCTCGATCGCTATATCTTCGGCGAACCAACGCGCATCTCGCGGGAAGCACCGGTTCTCGTCCTTGAGGAGCGGCAGATCGCGCATCGGCCAGGCGGCGGGGCAGCACCCGGGCTCGCGTTGGTCGCCTTGGGTGCCACCGTCCAGCAAGCGGGCGTGATCGGTGATGATCCGGAAGGCGCGCTCTTGCGCCAGCTGCTTGTCGAGCAGGCCGTCGGGGTGGACAGCATCGTCGTCGATCCGACGCGCCCGACGACCGTCAAGACCCGCATCGTCGCCACCGGGCCGTACAACGTCCTCCCGCAGCAGTTAGTCCGCGTGGACCGTCAGGTGCGTCGGACTCTGCGCCAGACTGAGGAGGAGCAGCTCGTCTCCGCGATCGCCAGGGCTGCACCCCACGTGGACGCCATCGTCCTCTCCGATTACCGGAGCGGTGTGCTGACTTCCCGCGTCATCGCGACGGCTCTGGCATCCGGCAAGCTGACCGCAGTCGATTCGCAAGGGCGCCTCGATGCCTTCCGACAGGCGACGGTGATCAAGTGCAACCGCGCCGAGGCGGAGCGTTTCCTCGAACGCTCGCTCGCCGAGCGGGCGGAACGGGTCCGGACGCTGCCGGTGCTCTGGCGGGAACTCGCCTGCGAGGTGCTCGTCGTGACGCTGGGCGGCGACGGTGCTGCACTCGTCACTGCCGAGGGGTATCGCGAGTTCCCGCCGCCAGCAGTCCGGACGGTCTTCGATGTCACCGGTGCGGGCGATACCGTTCTGGCCGTCCTCGCGGGTGCTCTGGCCTGCGCGGCGACACCGATCGAGGCGCTCGCACTGGCTCAGCTCGCGGCCAGCATCGTGATCGGCAAGTTCGGGAATGCCCAGGCGACCACCGAGGAACTCCGGAGCGCCCTCGAGCGCGATGACCTCGTGGAATTGCCGGAGTCGGAGCGCTAGGCTGCCGGCTCGACCGCGAACTGCAGACGGTACAGACGCGCGTAGAGTCCACCCTGTGCTAGAAGCTCGTGGTGCGTTCCCTGCTCGACGATCTGACCACCCTCCATGACGAGGATACGATCCGCCGCCAGGATCGTGGAAAGTCGGTGGGCGATCACCAACGTGGTCCGGCCACGCATCAGTGTCGCGAGCGCTTCTTGGATGAGGCGCTCCGATTCGGAATCGAGCGAGGAAGTCGCCTCGTCGAGCACGAGAACGGGTGGATCGGCCAAGAAGAGGCGTGCCAGGGCGAGGCGCTGCTTTTCTCCACCAGAGAGGCGATACCCTCGCTCGCCGACGACCGTTTGGTACCCCTGCGGGAGCTGGGTGATCCGCTCGTGGATCTGCGCGGCCCGCGCAGCAGCCTCGAGCTCTGCCTGTGTCGCTTCCGGCCGCGCGTAGCGCAGGTTCGCGGCAACGGTATCGTGGAAGAGATACGGCTCCTGCGTCACCATCCCGATGGCCCGAGCCAATGTGTCGAGCGAGAGATCGCGGAGATCGTAACCATCGAGCGTGATCCGGCCCCGGGTCGGATCGAACAACCTGGCGAGAAGATAGGTGACAGTCGTCTTGCCGGCGCCGCTCGGGCCAACCAGGGCCACCAGCTGACCCGGCTCGACCCGGAAGGAAACACGAGCAAGAGCCCAATAGCGCAGCGACTCGTTCCACTTGTCCTCGCGCCCCGCCAGGGGAAGGGGCTCGCCAGCCTCGCTGGATTCGGCCAAATAAGTGAACCAAACGTCCTCGAACGCGATCGCACCACGCGGGCGCTCGATGCGGACAGCGTTCTCGCGCTCGCGGATCTCGATCGGTCGATCGAGCAGCTGATAGATCCGCTCGAAACTGACGAGCGAGGTCGCGAGATCGACGTGGGTGTTGAGCAGCGCGGTCACTGGCCCATAGAGCCGTGCCAGATACACGATGAACGCCACCAACTCACCGGTCGTCAGCCCACCGCGGAGCGCCAGCACCCCTCCGGACCAGGTCACGACAGCTGTGCCGACCGCTGCGGTCATCCCGTAGAACACCATGAGCCAGCGTCCCGCGACAGCCAGCTCGATGCCGATGTCGCGCACGGCAGCCGCTCTCTCGCGGAACCGTGCCACCTCATCGGCGCGGCGGCCGAACAACTTGACCAGCAATGCCCCACTCACGCCGAGCGTTTCGGTGAGTTGCGCCGTCATCGCGGCATTCCGCTCCATCTGTGCCCGCGTCAATGCACGCAAACGATTCCCGAAACGACGGGTAGGCAAGACGAGCGCCGGAAAAACGAGAAAGGCCAAGAGTGTCAAGCGCCAGTCCATGGCCAGCATCATGGCGAGCGAGACGGCGATCACGGCGACATTGCTCACCAAGTTGGTCACGGTACTCGTCACCGCACGCTGGGCAGCGACGACATCGTTGGTGAGACGCGAGACGAGTTCGCCAGCCTTGACTCCGGTGAAGAACCGAAAGCCTTGCTGCAAGAGACGCTCGTAAAGGGCAGCACGCAGGTCAAAGATGATTCCTTCCCCGACGCGCGCGCTCAGCTGGCGTTGCCACACACCGATGAGGCCACCGAGGAGCGGCAACGCCACCATCCCGATACTGAGCAGCGTGAGCAAGAGGAGGTCACCCGATCGCCCAGGAGCCGGGAGGGCACGATCGACGAGGACACGCACGAGTTGCGGCTGGAGCGCCTCAGTGACCGAGGTCAGCAGGATCGCCAGCACCATGAGCCCGATCGACCAACGATAGGGAAGAGCCGATTGCAGAACGCGCCGGAGGAGCGCACGGTCGAGCGACACCCGCCGCTCCGCCTCGGGACCGCGCCAGAATCCATGCCACATCGGAGGTGGAACACCGAGCATCCGTCACCAGCCAGGAGTAAGGTCGTGCGAGGGAGAAGAAACCGGCTGGAGCATCCCAGCCGGCGATCAGCTTCTGACTGTCCGAGACCGGGTCATCCGAAGAGACCGACGACAATCATGATCACGGCCATCACCACGATGACCGCGATCGCGATCCACCCGATCGCTGCCAAGCGCGGGAGCCCCAGTCGTCGCGCACGTACCGCTCCGGGGACACTCCACAGCGCAGCGAACAGCGCCAGGATCCCCATGGAAACCATCGCCGGATTGTCCGCCATGACCGTGCTTCTCCTCCCGTCCGCGGCCACAACGCCCGTTTTATCCTACCGCAGCGTCTCCCAGATCGTCACCCGCTCCAGCCGAAGCGCCGGTCGAGCGCCGCCAGCACAGCGGCGAGTTCCGCTTCCTCGGCCAGGTGGTCGGCGACTGGGATGAGCATCGTCAACAACTCGTCGATACCGCCCTCGAGCAGTTGCGCCAGCCGTTCTCCCACCGTGTCGCGGTCACCCCACACCACCAGATGGTCGAGCAGAGCATCGCTCGGAGTACCGTTTTCCAGCGGGAACCCGGCCGTCTCGAACATTTGGGCATAGAAAGGCATGCGCCCATAGAGACCGACGACTGGTCGTGCCTTCTCACGCATGACCGCGACATCGGTCGTCATGACCACCGGTACCTGCACCACGAGACGGGGCCGGCGGGTGCGCCCGGCAGCTCGGGCCCCGTTCTCCAGCGCCGGAACCGCACGCTCGTGGATGTAACTGGGTGGGCACATCCAGGAGATCACGCCGTCGGCGATTTCGCCGGCCAACTGGAACGCTTTCGGGCGCAGTGCGGAGGTGTAGATCGGCACCGGTGCCGTCTCCGGGAGGCGCTGGCGGACCCGGAAAAATTCGCCTTGAAAGTCGATCTGCCCGTCCCAGAGGAGACCGCGCACGATCGTCACATACTCCCGCAGGTGCGCCAGGGGACGCTCCATCGGGATACCGAGCGAGCCTTCGATGATCGGCCGATGGCTCGGCCCGAGTCCCAGGCGAATCCGGCCTGGCGCCAACTGATGCACGGCGAGTGTCTGCTGCGCCGTCACGAACGGGTGGCGAGGATAGGTCGGGATGATTCCCGTACCCAGGATGATCCGCTCGGACCGCACTGCGGCGGCCGCGTAGACGGTCAAGGCATCGATCGTCCGGCCACCGGTCACGGTCCAGATGGCAGGTACTCCGGCTGCCTCCAAGCGCTGGATCGCGGCGAGAGCACCGACAGCATTGTTGCGATCAGGCTGGTCGATGGCGACGCGCGGCCACGGCATCCTGCTCTGCCTCCCTTCGTGGGACGACCTCTCCCGCACGAGTTGTCCGCGCCAGTCTAGCATGACTGTGCGAGGACGGCACTTGCGTGGTGACGGTTGCTTTGCCATGATGGCCGCTGGACATGCAGTGCCGGGACCGGATGGGAGGGGACAGTCCGATGTCGCTCGCCTACTGCTACGACGAACGTTTTCTCCAGCACGACACAGGACTCGATGCACACCACTTGCCGGACGGCTCGATTCTCGATCCGGTCGAGCATCCCTCCAGCGCACGCATCATCCGCCGGACTGCCCAGCTCATCGCTGCCTCCGGTCTTCTCGAGGGAGCACTCGTCGTGGCGGCTCGCCCGGCAACCGAGGACGAACTCACTGCCTACCACACGCCCGAGTACATCGCGCACGTCCAGCAGGTGACCAAGAGCGGCGGAGGCTGGCTCGATCCGGAGACTCCGGTCGTCCCTGGCTCATGGGAAGCTGCCCTGCTTGCGGCGGGCGCCGCCATCGAGCTCACCGATGTCGTCCTCGCTGGCCGGGCATCGTGTGCCTTCGGCCTGCTGCGGCCGCCCGGGCACCACGCGATGCGCGATCAGGGAATGGGCTTTTGCGTCTTCAACAACGTCGTGCTCGCCACCCGGCATGCCCAGCGACGGGGTGTGCAGCGCATCATGGTCCTGGACTGGGATGTCCATCATGGCAACGGTACCCAAGCTGCCTTTTGGGACGACCCCTCAGTGTTGTTCGTCTCGCTCCACCAGGACAACTGGTACCCGGAGGGTTGGGGCGCAGTCGACCAGATCGGTGGGCCGGATAGCGAGGGCACCACGGTCAATATCCCGCTCCCACCGGGGACGGGCAATCGCGGCTATCTGGCAGCCCTGGAGCGGATCGTCGTCCCGATCGCCCGTCAGTTCCGACCGGAGATGATCTTCGTCTCCGCCGGACAAGATGCCAGCATGGAGGACCCGCTCGGGCGCATGCTGGTAACCATGCGAGGTTACCGCGCGATGGCGCGACTGGTTCGCGATCTGGCTGACGAGCTCTGTGCTGGGCGCCTGGTTGTGCTGATGGAGGGTGGATACTCCCTCCGGTATGTCCCCTTCTGCACGCTGGCTGTCATCGAGGGAATGATCGGGCGCGAGAGCGGCATCGCCGATCCTCACGAGGGGACCAGCGAGCTCTCGCAGGCTGAGCGGGAGTTCCGCCCTGATCAGGAGGCAGCGATCGAGGCTGCTCGTCAGGTCTTGTCGCGCTATTGGCAACTCTGAACGAGCCAGTCAACTCACCAGCTCAGCCACCGAGCTGGCACGGTCCAGTGACAGCCAGGAACGCGTGTCGGCTGGCAACCTCCTCAGGACAGGCGCAGGGGAACGCTGCGCACGCTGGACAAAGCTCGCTCGTTCTCCGTGCACTGTCGCGAGAAGCTCGCTCAGCGTGCGCGCAGGCCACCGCTGAACGTCCAGCTCTCGCAGTCGGGCAGGAGTGAGAAGCAGGCTTCCTCGACCGACGCGTGGTTTCCCATCGGCCGGTCGGTAGATGCCGCAACGCTGCTCCATCGGCGGACTCGACGGCCGAGCAAGACCGACTCGCTCGGAGAGACTCGTCGAGTGCATCCTGTCATTCGCCAGGAGTCACCACAGGCAGCGCGGATCGATCGGCAACGGCGGCTATACTTGATGCGCGCGAGAAGGGCCGAAAGGTGCATGCCGATCGATGAGCCGTTTCGAACTCGTCACCGATTTTCAACCGACCGGCGACCAGCCCCAAGCGATCGAGCAGTTAGTGGAGGGCCTCCAGCGCGGATACCGGCACCAGACGCTGCTCGGCGCGACGGGGACAGGAAAGACGTTCACCATGGCATGCGTCATCGCCCGTTGGCAACGGCCGACGCTCGTTCTCGCGCCGAACAAGACGCTCGCTGCACAGCTCTACTCGGAGTTCCGTGAGTTCTTCCCACGCAATGCCGTCGAGTACTTCGTGAGCTACTACGACTATTACCAGCCCGAGGCCTACATCCCGCAGACCGATACCTATATCGAAAAGGAAACAGAGATCAACGACGAGATCGACCGTTTGCGCCTCGCCGCAACGCGTGCGGTGCGGACCCGGCGCGACGTGATCATCGTCGCCAGCGTTTCCTGTATCTATGGCATCGGTTCACCTGAGGAGTGGGACAAATCGATTCTCGCCTTGCGGCGCGGTCAGGTCGTCCGGCGCGACAAGATCCTTCGTCACCTGGTCGACTTGCAGTACGACCGCAACGACATGACGCTCGTCCGCGGCACCTTCCGCGCTCGTGGCGACCTCATCGAGGTCTTTCCGGCCTACGAGGAATTCGCGGTGCGCATCGAGCTTTGGGGCGACGAGGTCGAACGGATCGTCGAGTTCGATCCCTTGACCGGCGAGATCCTGGCCACGCGCGAGGTGATGGAAATCTTTCCCGCCAAGCACTGGGTCACGAGCGGAGAACGGCTGGAAGCAGCTATCCGGAGTATCGAGGCTGAGCTGGAGGAGCGCCTGGCCGAACTCCGCGCCCAAGGGAAGCTCCTCGAGGCACAACGACTCGAGCAGCGGACCCGCTATGACATCGAGATGCTCCGCGAGGTCGGCTACTGCAGCGGCATCGAGAACTATTCCCGGCACCTCTCGGGACGCAAGCCTGGCGAGCCACCCTGGACGCTCCTCGACTATTTCCCTGACGACTACCTGATGTTCATCGACGAGTCGCACCTGGCGATCCCTCAGGTGCGCGGCATGTACCACGGCGACCGCTCGCGCAAGGAGATCCTCGTCGAGTACGGTTTCCGGCTCCCTTCGGCACGCGACAACCGTCCCTTGACGTTCGAGGAGTTTCTGGAGCGCATCAACCAGGTGATCTATGTCTCCGCCACACCGGGTCCCTGGGAGCGGGAAGTGAGCCAGCAGATCGTCGAGCAAGTGATCCGGCCCACCGGCATCCTGGATCCGGAGATCTCCGTGCGGCCGACCAAGGGGCAGATCGACGATCTCTTGCATGAGATCCGCCAACGCGTCGCACGCGGTGAGCGCGCACTCGTCACCACGCTCACCAAGAAGATGGCAGAGGACTTAGCTGATTACCTGAAGGAAATCGGGATCCGTACCCACTACCTGCACAGCGAGATCGATACCATCGAGCGCGTCGAGATTCTCCGCGATCTGCGGCTCGGCATCTACGATGTGGTGGTCGGCATCAACCTCCTGCGCGAGGGGCTGGACCTGCCGGAGGTCTCCTTGGTCGCCATCCTCGATGCCGACAAAGAGGGCTATCTCCGGTCCGAGAGCGCACTCATCCAGATGATCGGTCGTGCTGCCCGACACGTGAACGGGCACGTCATCATGTATGCCGATACGATCACTTCCTCGATGCAGAAGGCGATCGAGGAAACCTATCGGCGGCGCCAGATCCAGATGGCCTACAACCAGGAACACGGTATCGAACCACGCAGCATCGTCAAACAGGTGCGCGACCTCACTGACCGCATTCGGCAGGCGGCAGAGGAGCGCGCCCCGTACGAGGTCGCTGCCCCCGTGCCCCATGCCGGAGCGATCGGCGAACTGGCTCCGGACGAACTCGCACGGCTGATCCGGGACCTCGAGCGGCAGATGAAGGAAGCAGCCAAACAGCTGGAGTTCGAGAAGGCCGCCCTGCTGCGCGACCAGATTTTCGAGCTCCGTCGCCTTCAGGAAGCCCTGCGCTGATCCATGCCCCCGGAACGAAGACGACTGGCCCAGACAGGGGACCAGTCGCGCTGATCCTCGTCCGAGGATCAGCCAGCGTACCGGAAGCCCACTCAGGAGCGCAGCGGGAGTGGCCGCCACTGTCCGAAATTATCCGGACCAGGATGTTCGAGATAGGCGCCAACAGCGCCGATCGCGAAAATCGCCGCGCCGACGACGAGCAGGACCGCAGCGATCAGGCGAAGGGACGGAACGCGGAAGCTCACTGGTACGAGTATGCCGGCGATCCCGATCGCCCCATAGGCGATCGCCCACATCACTGGGCTGCGCGTGAGCCCATGCTGGAGAATGGCGCCAGCGATCACGACGAGCATGATGCCTCCGGGTAGACTCAGCCAGGCCAGTGGCCGGAGATCGTGCCCGATCAAGATAATCAGCCCAGCGAGCGACAGCAGCACCCCGAAGTAAAGAGCCGGCTCACCCATGATGATGTTGTTACCACCCGGCAACGGCCACGTGAGCGTCAGATGCAAGGCTGGTATCGCGAGGAGCAATCCGGTCGCCAGGAAACTCCAACCCCAGGGCCGCACGAGTTCAGCGGGAGCATCGAGAAAGCGCCACCCATACCATGCAGCCAGCAACGCCCCCACCACGACAGCGACCATCATGATGGTCAGGTAATCGATGAACATTGTCCCTCCTCCTTCCCCTCCTCAGGCGAGTCTATCGAACACGAGCAGACGTGGCGTGACAAAACCGTTCCAGCAGGAGATGCTGAGCAGGTCTCGACGTGAACAGTGCCTGTTCGCTCGGGCGTGTGGTCGCTGGCCGGCTTACCAGGGAGATCGATCTTCAGAGTTCTCTATCGCCATTCGAACCATGCGAAAAGGAGAGAAAGTGGCGCACTTTCCTAGGGGGCCCTGCCCTCGACCGAGAAACTTTCGTCGCTTTGGGGCGGACAGGTTCAGGAGTCGCAGGCGAGGCACAGCGCACAACATGATGGACTCGGACATCGACGCCGATTAGGAACGTGGTGGCTCGTCGGGCCGGGTGCGGACAAGGCCAGTCCGGAGAGCGTAGGCGATCACCTGTGCCCGATTTTCCAGGTGAAGTTTGGTCATGATGTTGCGCAGGTGATACTTGACCGTGTTCTCGCTGATGAAGAGCCGCTGGGCTAGTTCTCGGTTCGAGGTCACACCTTGCACGAGCAGTTCCAAGAGTTCGCGTTCGCGCTCTGTCAAAGCCGGTCCTTCGGGGCGGTGCACTCCCTCCCGGCCGAACTCTTGCAAAACCCGTCGCGCGAGATGGGGAGTGAAGACCGGCAGACCCGACTGGACTGCTTCGAGCGCGCGAAAGAACTCGTCAGCCTCCAGGTTCTTGAGCAAGTACCCGTACGCGCCCGACTTGATGGACTCGAAGAGATCTGCCTCGTCGTCCGAGGCGGTGAGCACGACGACTTTCACTTCCGGGAGTTCCGTCACGAGAATGCGTGTCGCCGTCAAGCCATCGACTTCTGGCATCGTGAGATCCATAAGCACGATATCCGGTTTCAGCTGGCGCGCGAGTTCCACCGCCTCGCGTCCATTCGCCGCCTCGCCGACGACCTCGACACCCCGTGCTTCCAGGAGGCTGCGCAGGCCATCGCGAAAGAGCGCATGGTCATCGACGATCAAGAGACGCATCTCGTCCTCCAGTCGTTTCAGCCAGGACGATGCCGACCGGAAGCACCGCCTCGACCGTCGTTCCCTGGCCCGGAAGCGAGGTGACCCGCAACCTTCCTCCCACCGCTTCGGCACGCTCGCGCATCGTCGCGAGCCCAAAACGTGGGAACTGTCCGCGCTCCAGCGCTCCTGGATCGAAACCGATCCCATTGTCCGCCACACGAACGCACACCGTTCCATCGAGTCGAGCGAGCTGGACCGTGACTTCGGTCGCTCGCGCATGCTTGCGGACATTCGTCAGTGCTTCCTGGACGATGCGGAGCAGCTGGAGTTCTGCCATCGGCTGGAGACCGCGCAAGCTGTCGTCCGAGGGTTCGACGATGAGTCGAGCGTTGACGCCGCTCTGGTCCTGCCACCGCTCCACGTAACTCCGCAACGCATCGACGAGGCTCCGGTTCGGAGCGAGGCCGGTCCGCAGTCCGAGAATCGCTTCGCGAACGTCTGCGTAGGCGTCTCGCGCTGCTCTTTCGAGTTGCTCCAAATGACGCTCTGCCTCTGCGAGGCGATCGGGTTGGCGCAGGAGTTCACGCAACGCCGACACCTTCGTGATGACATACCCCAAGACCTGGGCGAGGCTGTCGTGCATTTCTCGGGCGATCCGCTCGCGCTCCTCGTGTACCGCCAGACTCATCAGGCGACGATGTAGCCGGGCATTTGCGATCGCGAGCGCAGCTTGTGTCGCGAACCGCTCCAGCCGCGAGCGATCATGCTCATCGAATGGCTGACCATCCTCGCGATCGGCCAGATAGAGACCACCGAGCACCCCCTCTTGCGAGCGGATGGGCACCCCGAGCAAGCTGCGCATGGTGGGATGCCCCTCGGGATAGTGCCGCGTCCCGGGATACCGATCGAGATCCTCGATGTTGAGGGGGCGATCGTCCCGCAGTACTGCCTCCAAAATGCCGTGCTCTCCCATCGTGCTCTGTTCGCAGCGGGCGGTTCGCGGATAACCCGAGGTGAAGAGCGTACGCTGGCCCTGATCATCCAGCACGATCAAAAGGCCATAACGCGCGCCGGCCAGCCGACGAGCTTCGTCGATCACTCGCTGCAACACCAGAGCGAGATCGAGATCAGCGGTGATCGCCACGCCAGCTTCGTGCAGGGCAGCCAGTTCCGCATGTTGCATGAGGAGGCGGCGGTAGAGTTCACCGATCGGGCGGAAGATCCAATCGGCAAAGACGACCACCCCCAAGACTGCCAGCGTTCCACTGGCGATCCATGCCCAGTTCGCACCGAGCGCAGGAACGAGCGCGTGGCCGATTACCACGAGTGCGGCCAAGAAGGCGAGCGGCAGGACGATGCCCAGCCGCTTCAGCCTGGCCATCGCCCGATCGAGCTCGTGCTCCGAACGCTCGGTCATCGCCGCCCTCGCTCCGTCGCCACCCTACTCGATACAGAGGATAGCAGGTCCTGGCGCGCAGTTCGCGATCGACCACATTGCCGAGCGCTGACGTGCCGTCGAACGACCATCGTCTTGACACTTTCTCGCCACTCGTTATCGCCGCCCGCTCGGGATCGCACGACCGATGTGCCCGCGGGACTGCACGACGGGGTAGACTAGTACTTGACAGCACTGCGCTGCGGTGTAAGATCCATAACAGCGTGGTTGCGAAAGTGCGGAAGGACGTGGAGCGAGAGCCATGCAACAGACGACGCTCATCACGATGACACCCGAGGCGGTGCGCCGCCTGAAGCAGTTCATGGACGAGCAGGGCATGCCGGAGGCGTATCTCCGTGTGTTCGTCGCGCCGGGTGGCTGCTCGGGTCTCCAGTACGGTATGGCCCTCGAGGAGTCGGCGGAGGAAGACGACTTCACATTCGAGATCGACGGTGTCCGCGTGATCGTCGATCCCTTCAGTGCGACGTATCTCGAGGGTGCCGAGATCGACTATGTCAATAGCCTCATGGGAGGTGGATTCACTGTCCACAATCCGAACGCCGTTGCCACGTGTGCCTGTGGCCATAGCTTCGATGCTGGCGGCAATGCCGGTACGGCCCAAGGGTGCGGGTGCGGCGGCTGGTGAACCGCTGAACCATCGAAGAGGCATGGGCCGGCAGCCACGTTCGGCTGCCGGTATACTTTCTTCGGTCGCGCTCTGCGTTCCTGCCGCGGGGGAATGCCGGAATTGGCAGACGGGCGTGACTTAGGATCACGTGCCGATGAGGCGTGTGGGTTCGAGTCCCACTTCCCCCACCGACCAGCCAGTCGAAACCTGCGCTCGCCGGGCGCTCGTCGAGCGACCTCGTTGTCTCCACCGCCGGCACTCGTGCGAGGCGACCTCACGCACTCCTGCGCTACCCACCGCGGCTGCCCACCGACCGCCATCCACCCACGACGAGGTTCGAGCGCGAGAGGCGACAGGGTATGCTCGTCGCGAGCCGGGTACCACGGTAGTATCCAGTTCGGTGCAACAACCCCTCTCTGGAAGCGAGCGCACACCGAGAGAGGAGACAAGTACGCGGAGCCACCAGCGAGCGACGGTCCAGTGACCGCTCCGACACGAGCGAGCGATCACCGACAACTGATGCGCGATGAGATGCCGTCGTTGCCATCGGCGAGGGCTGCGCAGGCACGGGGCTGTGGCCGCACCTGCCAGCGGATCGCCGCTCATGCGACGAGTCGGGCCCTCGCCGTGCCCCTCGACCGGTCGCGCGCACTGGACGGTGAAGATCAGCGGTAGGAGCACGTCGCGCGTGTGGATGAAGAGCGACGCCCCGGCAAGCCGGGGCGTCGCTCGAGTTTTCCGTCAATAGATCTCGAGGTAACGATCGAGTTCCCACTGGGTGACATACTGCCGGAAAGCATCCCAGTCGCGCTTCTGCGCCTCGAGCAATCGCTCGAAGACATGTTCGCCGAGAGCCTCGCGGATCACCTCGTCCTTTTCGAGTTCGGCCATCGCTTCACCGAGGGTCGCCGGTAGCGTTTGGATGTTGCGTCGCTTGAGGTCCTCGTCGGTGAAGTGGTAGACATTCTCCTCCACCGGCTCGGGAAGTGGCAGCTTGCGCTCGATCCCATCCAGCCCGGCTGCCAACATGACAGCATAGGCGAGATAGGGGTTCGCCGAGGGATCAGGACAACGCAATTCGATACGCGTCGCTTGCAGGCGACCATGCCGCACGGCAGGGACGCGGATGAGCGCTGAGCGGTTCTGTCGTGCCCAGCTGATGTATACCGGCGCCTCGTATCCGGGAACCAGTCGCTTGTAGCTGTTGACGAGCGGTGCCAGAACCGCGCACATCCCTCGCGCGTGCGCGAGCTGCCCCGCGATGAAGTGCTTGGCGAGATCGGAGAGACCGTAGGGGTCCTCGACATCGACGAAGAGATTAGCACCGGTCTCGAGCGAGGCCAGGCTCTGGTGCGTGTGCATGCCGCTGCCATTGATCCCGGCGATCGGCTTGGGCATGAAGGTGGCATGCAGATCATGCTGTTGAGCGATCGCTTTCAAGGTGTACTTGAAGGTGATCGCGTTGTCGGCTGTCGTCAGCGCATCGGAATACTCGAAGTCGATTTCGTGCTGACCGATGGCGACCTCGTGGTGACCAGCCTCGACCTTGATGCCGAACGCTTGCAAGGCCCGGATCATGTCCTTGCGCACCTCGGCGGCCAGGTCGGTGGTCAAGTCGAAGTAGCTCCCCTGGTCATGCGGGAGTGGCATGATCTTGCCGTTCTCCTTGCGGAACAGAAAGAACTCCAGCTCGGGACCGGTATTGTAGACGAGGCCGAGCTTGGCTGCCCGCTCGAGCTGACGCAGCAGGACGACCCGCGGGTCACCGGGAAACAGTTCACCATTCGGATTGTAGACCCAGCAAATGACGCGAGCGGTCTGGGGATCCCAGGGAATAGGGGAGAAGGTCGAGAGGTCGGGCATGAGGTACATGTCGCTTTCCGCGATGCGCGCGAACCCCTCGATCGACGAACCATCGAACCACTGGCCCTGCTCGATAACGTGGGGAAACACATCGATGGGAATCTGGACGTTCTTGACGATCCCCATGATGTCGGTGAATTGCAGACTGACGAACTCGATCTTGAGCTCTTCTGCGCGCCGGAGCACCTCCTCCGGGCTCGGCGCAGCAGCACGACGACCGATCACGCTCGTATCGACGACCAACGCAAACCCTCCTTCACGGACTCGACCATCACTGCCGATCCGCCGGCGACGCCACTGCACACCCGCCCAGCGGGTAGCCGCGTCGTGGCCCTCGTGGCCCTGCATCAGTGTACTCCTTTCACGGCCCCACCAGAGCACCTCCCATCCCCACCCACCATCGGTTCCCGTCCCTAGATATCAAAGTACAGGTAGAATTCATAGGGATGCGGTCGAACCTCTACTTCTCGGAGTTCCTTCTCGCGCTTATAGCTCACCCAGGTTTCCAAGAGATCACGGGTGAAGACGTTCCCTTCCAGCAGCCAGTCATGATCACGCTCGAGCGCCTCGAGGGCGGCCCCGAGCGAGCCCGGCACGCTCTTGACCTGTGCTGCCTGCTCGGGCGGCAACTGATAGGTATTGACGTCGAGCGGGCCAAATCGGCTCGCATCGAGTCGCCGCTGAATGCCATCCAGACCGGCCATCAGCATGGCAGCGAAGGCCAGATACGGATTGCAACTCGGGTCGGGAGGGCGGAACTCGACCCGCTTGGCCGCAGCATTCTCCGGTCCGGTCGTATACATCGGGATCCGGATGCAAGCGCTGCGATTGCGCTTGGAGAAGGCCACGTTGACCGGAGCCTCGTAGTGCGGCACGAGCCGCTTGTACGAGTTGGTCGTCGGGCTCGTCAATGCGAGGAGCGCATCGACATGGGTCAGCAAGCCGGCGATGTAGGAAAGGGCGAGCTCGGAGAGTTCAGCATAATGGCACGCCGCGTAGAACAGGTTCGTTCCATCGCGCCACAAGCTCTGATGCGTGTGCATGCCGTTGCCGTTATCCCCGAAGAGCGGCTTTGGCATGAAGGTCGCTGTGCAGCCATGCTTTCGGGCAACGTTCTTGATGACATACTTGTAGATCATCACCTTGTCGGCCATGGCAGTCAACGTATCGCGCCGCATGTCGATCTCGCCTTGGCCAGCGGTCGCGACTTCGTGATGGTGCATCTCGACGGGAACACCGATCTGCTCGAGGAGCAACGCCGCCTCGCTGCGGATGTCCTGAAAGGTATCGTGAGGAGGAGCTGGGAAGTATCCCTCCTTGGGGCGGATGGTATAGCCGAGATTCGGCGTCCCGTCGTTGCGACCACTGTTCCAGTACCCTTCACGCGAGTCGATCGCGAAGCCCATGCGATAGGGCAAGACCTCGTAACTGACGTGGTCAAAAATGAAAAACTCGATTTCCGGTCCCCAGAAACTCGTGTCGGCGATCCCCAGATCGCGCAGGTATCGCTCGGCTTTCTGGGCAACGTAGCGCGGATCACGCGCATACGGTTGACGCGTCTCCGGATCGACGACGTTACAAATCATGACCAGAGTCGGGACAGCCGCGAACGGATCGATGAAGGCCGTCGTCGGGTCAGGAACGAGCAACATGTCGCTTTCTTCGATGGCCTGGAAACCGCGGATACTCGAACCATCGAAGCCGATGCCGCGCTCGAAATCGGCCAAGCTGAGCTGGCTCGCTGGCAGCGACGCATGCTGCCACGTGCCGGGAAGATCCGTAAAGCGCAAATCGACGATCTGGATACCACGTGACCGGATCAGATCGAGAACGTGTTCTGGCGATGTGCACGACCCGTACATGGTTCTCCTCCTGTTCCGCGCGCTCACGGCACCTTCAGCGCGCCTCGACTACGTCCCAGCATAAGACAGCAGTGGCACGCCACCTTCGGCGTCCTGCTGAGGATGGCGGAGAACCGTTGTGCACTGTGCACAAACGATACGGAACATGAGGACGACAAGAGAAGACACAGCCCTGACCGGCAGCCTCGCAGCCAGCGCACCCTCGATACTCTCATTGGCCCGCGGTGCCGGTTCATCACCGGGCGCCGCGACCGCCAATGGCGGCTCGGTGAGAGCCAGGGCCGGTCGGCTCTCGCCGACCGTTGCGCCGGCCGCGCACTCACCCGTCAGGGCCGTGCGATCATATGCTAGCACATCGTTCGCGCCTCTGTCAAGCCCCCGGTTACTCACCCTGCCCGCGCACTCGAGCACGAGCCCGCTGCCGCTGGAGCGCCGCGTGCACTGGCGCTGGGGCACCTCTGCTCGTGACGAGCCAGCCCCAGCGATCACCCTTCAGCCCGACCAGCTCCCTGCCGAAAAGAGAAGACTGAGCACGGCCTCGCCTGGCACCTGGAGGACACGGTGAACGAGGATATCGAACGGGGGTCGGAGAAAGGGTCCGGCCCGACACTCGCTACGCACCGGCCTGCCGGGGACAGCTCGGACATTCCGGAACTCGTCGCAGCGCTCTGGAACAGTAGCGAGCCGCAGCTGCTGATCGACCCGCAGGACGGGCGTATCGTCGACGCCAACGATGCCGCCGTGCGCTTTTACGGGTGGACCTACGGCGTCCTGTGCTCGTTCACCATCGATCGCATCAACACCCTTCCGCCTGCTGAGATCCGAGCACGACTCGCCGAGGCCACCCAACGCCCTCGCACGCGTTTCGTTTTTCCCCACCGATTTGCGGATGGGCGCGTGCGCTCGGTCGAAGTGATCACCGGACCGGTACGCGTCGGCGAGCGCATCCTCCTCTGGTCGACTCTCCACGACCTGAGCGACATCGTCCATCGTTCCCCGGAATTCGAGACGCTCGCGCACCGCTATCAGACACTGGTCGAAAACCTCCCAGCTGTGGTCTATCTGGAGGAGGCCGATCCACCTCACCGTAAGATCTACGTGAGTCCGGCGGCTGAGCGACTCCTCGGTTGGGCCGCGCACGAACTCCAGGTCGATCGAGCGACCTGGTACGAGCGGTTCGTCGCACCGGAGGATCGCGCTTGGGCGCTCGCTGAGCGAGAGCGAAACGATCGTACCGGTGAAGCCTTGCGCCTGGTGTACCGGTTCCGCACTGGCGATGGTCGAACGGTTTGGCTCCGCGACGAGGCGGTCCTCATCCGCGACCGGCTGGGACACCCCTGGGCTCGGCACGGGCTCCTGACCGACGTGACCAGTCAGAAGCGCCTCGAGGCCCGCCTGCAACGGGAACTCGCTTTTCACAACGTCCTGCTCGGAATCGCCAGTCGCCTGGTGACAGCGAGCAGCGACGAGTTCGAGAACGTCGTGGCCGCGACGTTAGCCGATCTGGGATCGTTCCTGGCGATCGATCATCTCGTGCTTTTGGAGTGCGAAGGAACGGACATCGTGCTCCTGAGCCGGTGGCAGGCTCCCGGCATCGAGTTATCGGTACGGTGTCTCGGCCGGCAAGCGATTCCGAGCCTTCCCTCGCTCCAGTCGCTGCTCGAGCGCGGCCAACCGGTCGTCGTACCGCGTCTCGAAGCGCTCGACGCGGGGGCCGACGATGTGCGGACGTTCTGCACGCACCTCGGCCTGCGATCGCTCCTTGCAGTTCCGCTCCTGGCAGCTGGGCGCCTGATCGGCTGTCTCCTCGCCGCTCAGCAACGTGACGAGCGGCTGTGGGGTGAGGAGGAGCTGGATCTCTTCACGCTCGTTAGCCAACTCTACGCGGCATCGATCCAGCAGCGGCGGGCAGAACGAGCGGAGGCTCAGCATCACGCCTGGCTCCGTGCGACGGTTCTCGCTGCGCCGGACGCCCTGCTCGTTCTCGACGCCAACGGTATCGTTCGCTTCGCCTCGCCCGCGGCCCGGACTGTCCTCGGGCTGGCACCGGACCAGCTGGTCGGTCGCCCGCTCGCGGATCTGACGACCACTCCGGAGCGAGTCGCCAGCTGGGCACTCGACGGACTGCGACCCGAGCGAGCGAACCGCATCGAAGTCCAGTTCGCGCACCAGCCGACGCGCACGGTCGAACTCTCGGGTGTCGATCTCCGCAGCGACCGGCACATCGCGGGAATCGTGCTGTCTGCCCGCGATGTCACCGAGCGCAAGCGAGCCGAGCAGCTGCTCCGCGAGCGGGCGACACGCGACCAGCTGACCGGACTCCTGAGCCGCTTCGGATTTCTCGAAGTGCTCGAAGCGCTCCTCCACACGACCACCGCAGAAACGATCGGCATCCTCTGCTGTGATCTCGAGCGCTTTTCGGCATTGAACGATGCGCTGAGCTGGGAAGCGGGTGATGCCATCCTCCGCGCGGTCGCCGAGCGGATCCGCCGAGTAACCGGCGCGCTGGCCGCTGCTCGCCTGGAGGCCGACCGGTTCGCGGTCGCGCTGACCGCTCCCGACCGGACGACGCTCGTCCGACTCGCCGAGGAACTCTTGCACGAACTCAGCGGCTGGTACGAGGTGGGTCGTGACGAAGTCTACGCCCGCATGCGCGGCGGGCTGGCTTGCGTGGAAGATGGAATCGACGCGACCACCGCGCTCCGTCGGGCGGAAATCGCCTTCCAGGTCGGCAAGCGCGCCGGTCAGGAGCGTTTGTCCGTTTTCGATCCGGTGCTCTACCAGGCCAGCATCGAACGACAGTTCCTGGAGCGCGACCTGCGGCGCGCGCTGGAACAGGGGGAACTCCAGATCCATTATCAGCCAGTCATCGCCGTCTCGAGCGGTCGCTTGACCAGTTTGGAAGCACTGGTCCGTTGGCACCATCCCGATCGTGGCCCCATCTCTCCCGCCGTTTTCGTCCCCTTGGCCGAGACGACCGGATTGATCAGCCAGCTGACCCAGTGGGTGCTCCTGCAGGCCTGCCGTCAACTCTGGGCCTGGTCTCGGGCCGGACTGGCTCCAGAACTTTCGATCAGCGTCAACCTGAGCCCCACCGACTTCCTGCACTTGGACGTACCGCAGCTCGTCGACGACATCCTGCAGGTGACCGGCCTGGAGCCGCGACGGCTGACGCTCGAGCTGACCGAGTCGGCGATGCTCGACCCGGCCGTCTCGCGCGAGCGACTCGAGCGTTTGCGGGCGCTCGGCATCGCGGTGTTGATCGACGACTTCGGTGCGGGGTACTCCTCGCTCGGCTACCTCAAGCAGTTACCGGTGAGCGGGCTCAAGATCGATCGCACCCTGGTGGCCGATATCGATCATGATCCGGCGAGCACAGCTGTCGTCCGCTCGATTCTGGAGTTGGCCGGCGCTCTCGAGTTGAGCGTCACGGCGGAAGGGATCGAATCGGCACGCCAACTCGCTGTCCTGCGCGAGCTCGGTTGCCATTACGCACAGGGATTCTTCGTCGGTCGGCCTGCTCCGCCGAATGCGATCCACCATCTCTTGCGCCGTGGCTCCACCGACCACCCCTATCTGGACGAGTGAGCGCTCGAACCGGTCGTGCGGGTACTCAGAAGCGGGGTCGGTACTCTCCCCACACCTGGCGCAGGCGCCCACAGATCTGACCGAGCGTCGCCCCTGCCAGGAGCGCCTCGCGCAGGACAGGGAGCATGTTCTCCGTTCCTCGGGCAGCCTCTTCCAGGCGGTCGAGCGCTCGGGCGACCCGCTCGCTGTCCTGCCGCGCCCGGTACTCCTGCACACGCGCGATCTGTCGCTCGACCGCTGCATCATCCAACCGGTGCACCGGTACGTGCACCGGTATCGCGTCTTGATAGCGGTTGACGCCGACGACGATACGCTCTCCACGCTCGACGGCTTGCTCCCACGCGTAGGCGCTTTCGGCGATCTGCGCTTGGATCCAGCCTCGCTCGATCGCGGCGACTGCCCCGCCGAGCTCCTCGATGGCATCGATGAGCTCCCACGCGCGCCGCTCCACCTCGTCGGTCAAAGCCTCGACGAAATAGGAGCCGCCCAGCGGATCAGCCGTATCAGCCACACCGGTCTCTTCGGCCAGGATCTGCTGCGTGCGCAAGGCGATCGTCGCCGATTCCTCGGTGGGCAAGCCCAGCGCCTCGTCATAGGAGTTGGTGTGCAAGCTCTGGGTTCCCCCCAGGACAGCAGCCAGAGCCTGGTAGGCGACGCGTACGATGTTGTTCAAGGGCTGTTGCGCAGTGAGGGTGCAGCCACAGGTCTGCGTGTGGAACCGCAACATCCAGGATCGTGGGTTCTGGGCGCCGAACCGCTCTCGCATGATGATGGCCCACATCCGGCGCGCGGCCCGGAACTTGGCGACCTCCTCGAAGAAGTTGTTGTGGGCGCCGAAAAAGAAGCTGAGGCGCGGCGCGAACTCGTCCACCGCGAGCCCCGCATCGATCGCCGCCCGGACATAGGCGATGGCGTTGGCCAGCGTGAACGCGACTTCCTGCACAGCGGTCGCCCCAGCTTCGCGGATGTGGTAGCCGCTGATCGAGATGGTGTTCCAGTTGGGGAGGTGCTCCTTACAGTACGCGAACGTATCGACGACCAAACGCATCGACGGGCGCGGTGGAAAGATGTAGGTACCGCGCGCAGCATACTCTTTGAGAATGTCGTTCTGGATGGTGCCGCGCAGCTGCTTCGGATCCACCCCCTGCTCCTCGGCGACGATCTGGTACATGAGCAGGAGAATCGCCGCTGGGGCATTGATCGTCATCGAGGTCGTGACAGCACCGAGATCGATTCCAGCGAACAGCCGACGCATGTCATCGAGCGTCGAGATAGCCACCCCGACTCGCCCCACCTCCGGTCGCGCCAGCGGATGATCGGAGTCGTAACCGAGCTGAGTAGGGAGGTCGAAGGCGACGCTCAGTCCGGTTTGTCCCCGCTCGAGAAGAAGCCGGAAACGACGATTCGTCTCTTCTGCCGAGCCGTATCCAGCATATTGCCGGATCGTCCACTTCTTGCCGCGGTACATCGTGGGGTGGATCCCCCGCGTGTAGGGGTATGCACCGGGATCCGGCTCGGGCCGACGACCGGTTTCGCGATAGACCGGCGCGATCTCGATTCCTGAATCGGTCACCACGCGGCGGATCTCGGTCGTCGCCATTTTCGACCTCCTCGCTCTTGCTCGCGGGCGTGTTCGATTCCTCAGCACACCGATGGGGGCGGGTGATTCTGGCCTGCCGCCCCGAATCGGCGACTTTCCAACTCTACACGATACGGCTCACGCCATCGAAACCGACGGCGGTTCTGGGAACAGTGTCCTCCTCCCCGTCAGGAACGCGCCTTTCCGATCGAGACCACGAGCGCCGAGCACTGTCCTGTGCCCCAGGGCACAGCGAGGCGATCCGGTGGCGGAACTCCTCCCGGAGATGATCGGGCGAGTCCATCACCGCAGGCGAGAGAGCCGTGGGCAGCCGGCCCTGCGTCACAGCCACACGACCAGCACACTGGACCGCGCGTGCGAGAGTGGCGAGCCACTCGCCGCCTTGCGAGTCGCTCCATACTGGGGGAACTTCCCCTCTTGCCCACTGGTCGCCTCGCTGGCACACTGGCGCTGTTCGAGGGCAGGAAGCCACTACGCACGCCTGCCCGGTCGGTGTGCAGGCTGCTTTTCGGAGACGGTGAGGAAAGACGGATGGCCGCTTCCAGCCGTGCCGATCTCTACGCATCGCGGTATCCGGTCCTCGTGTTGCGCAACGTGGTTCTGCTTCCTGGTCATGCCGCGACGATCGCGGTAGCCAGTCCAGAAGGGCAGCGCGCAGTCGACTTTGCGCGGCGGCAGGAAGCAGCCCTCGCGGTCGTCGTGTACGCGGACGGCCGCGCACCGAACATGCTCACGCCACAGGTCGGGACGCTGGCGCGTATCGCCGAGGTCGTTCCCCAACCTGACCAGCGCTGGCAAGTGCGTGTCGAGGGACTCCGGCGAGTTCGTGTCCTCTCGCTGGATGTGACGAGCCCGGCACCCCAGGCACGTATCGAGCTGTTGTTCCCGCCCGTCACTCCACAGGCCCACACGATGGCGCAGCGGGTACGCACGCTCGCGGGCGAGCTGCATCGTGCGGTGGGCATCCCCGATGCTGAGACGCTCCGAGTGCTCGAGGCAACCGAGGATCCCGACCGGCTGGCTGACCTCCTGGCTGGACAACTCGTCCGCGACGTCAGCTATCGCCAGCGCCTGCTCGAACTGGTCGAGCCAAACGAGCGCCTCGAGCACCTCGCCGCGCTGATCGAGCGGGAACTGGCCCGAGTAGCCGCTCCGAGCGCGCCGGCAGTGCCAGCTGCTAGCACACGCTTGTCCGCGGAGCCAGTCATCGTGGCGGACGAGACGAGCGAAGCACGCGAAGAAGCGGAGCGCTTGCGCCAGCGCCTGGCAACCTGTGGCGCTCCCCCAGCGGTGGTGGAGCGAGTCGAGCAAGAGATCGAGCGATTGTCCCGCATGAGTCCCGCCTCCGCCGAGGCAACTGTCACCCGGACCTACATCGAGACAGTCCTGAGCGTCCCGTGGCTGACCGAGACTCCCGAAACGGTCGATCTGGCCCGAGCACGGGCGATCCTGGAGCGCGACCATTACGGCTTGGAACGTGTCAAAGAGCGCCTCCTCGAGGAACTGGCTGTCCGCGCGCTGACCAACGGCCGCGCGAGCCGCAGCACCGTGCTCTGTTTCGTCGGGCCGCCTGGGGTAGGCAAAACCAGCCTCGCCCGCTCGATCGCCGAAGCCTTGGGACGACGCTTCGTGACGGTGAGTCTGGGTGGAGTGCGCGACGAAGCGGAGATCCGCGGTCACCGCCGCACCTACCTCGGTGCGTATCCAGGGCGCATCGTGGAAGCGCTCCGGCGGGCCGGCACGCGCAACCCGGTCATCTTGCTCGACGAACTCGACAAGCTGGCGACCGACTATCGAGGTGATCCGGCCGCTGCGCTCCTCGAGGTGCTCGATCCGGAACAGAACAAACAGTTCGTCGATCACTATCTGGACGTACCAGTCGATCTCTCCGGTGTCCTCTTCATCGCCACCGCGAACTCGCTAGCTCCGCTGCCTCGGCCTCTGCGCGATCGCTTGGAAGCGATCGTGCTGGAAGGGTACAGCGAGGAAGAAAAGCGGGAGATCGGGAAACGCTACCTTCTGCCGCGCCAGCTCGCAGCCCACGGACTGCCGGAGACAGCCGTCGAGCTCACGGACTCGGCCTGGCAGGAGCTGATCACCGGGTATACTCGCGAAGCAGGGGTGCGCGAACTCGAACGGCAACTGGCGGCGCTGTGCCGCAAGATGGCACGAGAAGTCGTCGAACGAGGTGGTACAGTCGGGACACTGTCACGACGTCGTGTCACCCCCGCCACCTTGCGCCGCTTACTCGGTCCACCACCCTATCGCGAGATGACGGCCACGAGCGAACCACAAGTCGGTTTGGCTTTGGGGCTCGGTGCCACTCCCGTGGGCGGGATGCTCGTGCCGGTGGAAGTCCTGGTCATGCCAGGGCGGGGAGAATTGCTGGTCACTGGCCAGGCTGGCGAAGTCTTACAAGAATCGGCCCGGGCAGCACTGAGTTGGGTCCGCGCCCACGCGGCTCGATTGGGGATCTCGGCGGACTTCGTGGAACGGATGGACATTCACGTCCATCTCCCCGAAGGAGCGCTCCCGAAGGAAGGGCCATCGGCTGGGCTGGCACTGGTCGTCGCGCTCGTCTCAGCGCTCTCGGCACGGCCGGTGCGCAGCGACCTCGCACTCACCGGCGAGATCACGCTGCGCGGGCGTGTCTTGCCGGTCGGCGATTTGCGGCAGAAGGCACTGGCTGTCCAGCGGGCAGGGCTGCGCGAACTCGTGGCACCAGCCGCCAACCAGGTCGAGGCGAGTCGGCTCCCCGCCAGTCTCGCTCGCCGGCTGACGGTGCACTGGGTGGAAACGATCGAGCAGGCGCTGGAACTGGCGCTCTTGCCCCATCGCAACGACGCGTAACCGAACGGGCGGGCTGCCGAGAGCGCCTGTCTCGCCGCCCGCCTACCGGTTTCGCTAGGATTGCCGCGACGATCATGCCCGTTCGTGGGCTCTACGGTAGGAGGTCACGCATGCACACCGCTTGGCGCGACCCCAGTGTGGAACAGCGAGTGCTGTCAGCGATCTCGCTGGATGAACCGTGGGCAGCGATCGAGCAATTCGCCCAGCTCGTCCGGCTTTCCGGTAGCCCAGAGGAACGCGAGGCACTCGATTATCTCGTCGAGCGACTGGAACGCTGGGGAGTGCCGTATCGAGTCTTCTGGCCGACCTGTCTCATTTCTTGGCCAGTCTACGCGACGCTGCGCGTCGTCTCACCGGAAGCCCGAGCGGTTCGGGCCAAGACGCTCGCCTTCTCTCCCTCGACCGATGGGGCGGAAGTCATCGGCGAACTCGCCGTTGTCTCGTCGGAGCAGGTGGCGGGGATCGAGCAGATTTTCGCCGAGAATGTTCCGACGCAAGTTCCCGATCTTCGCGGCAAGATCGTCCTGACCGATGGATTCGGCTTCGCGGCGCAGGCCGTTCATTGGGCGAGCACCGGTGCGCTCGCGGTCATCTTCGTCCATCCAGGCGAAGCGATCCACGAAGGCATCGCGACGACGTCGTGGGGATCCCCCGACCTGGATGCCGAGGGCACGGTGCCAGCGGTCCCGATCGTGACCATCGCTCGGCCGGACGGCGAGTATCTGCGCTCGTTGGCAGCACGCGGTCCGGTGACAGTCGCCCTCGCCACCACGGTAGAGACCGCGTGGCGACCGATCCCGATACTGGTCGCCGAGATCCCAGGAAACCAGGCGGCTGACGAGTTCGTCCTCCTGCACGGTCATCTCGACTCGTGGCATGTAGGGGTCGGCGACAACGCGACTGGCGATGCAACGCTCCTGGAACTTGCCCGCGTCTTTTGGCAGCATCGCGAGTCGCTCGCCCGCACGCTGCGCATCGCGTGGTGGTCGGGTCATTCCCACGGGCGCTATGCTGGCTCGACCTGGTACGCCGATACCTACGCGCAAGACCTGGTGCCCAACTGCGTGGCGCACGTCAACTGTGATTCGCCCGGATGCCGCTGGGCCACCGAGTATCGAGATGTCGCAGTGATGGCAGAAGCTGCCGCCCTGGTCCGCACAGCGATCCGCGACGTGACCGGGCTCGAAGCGACGACCGCTCGTCCACCGCGCGCTGGTGATTACTCGTTCACGAACCTCGGGATCACCGGCTGTCTCATGCTCTCGTCGACCATTCCGGAAGAAATCAGACGGGCCAAAGGCTTCTACCCCGTCGGGGGCTGCGGCGGCAACATCGTTTGGCATACCGAGGACGACACGCTGGACGTCGCCGACCCCGACGTCTTGTTGCGTGACCTCCGCGTCTATGCCGCCGTGACGCTGCGCCTGCTGAATGCGCCCGTCCATCCGTTCGACTTCCGCGCGACGGTGCGGGAGATCGAGGAAGCGCTCCGCCGGTACCAAGAAACAGCCGGTGAAGCGTTCGACCTGCGCCCAGCGCTGCAAGCTGCTGGGAACCTGCTCACGACCCTCGACCGGTTCTACGAGCACAGTGCGACGCTCCTGGACCGACCAGCCGACGATCCGGAAGTGCGGCGCGTCAACGCGGCCCAGCGCTCGATGGCGCGTCACCTCGTGCCGGTCAACTACGTGCGCCGCGGACGCTTCCGGCACGACCCAGCGCGACCGATACCAGCAGTGCCGGAGGTGGCAGCGGCGCGCGAGTTCGCTCACGTCCAGCCAGAGAGCGACCGCTGGCATCGCGTCCGCACGCATCTCCTGCGCGGGCAGAATCAGGTGGTCTGGTCGCTCCGGCAGGCACAACGCCGGCTGGCTGAACTCCTCTCGTGAGCGATCGTCGAGGGCCGAGGAGCGCCAGACCAGACTCGTCCCGCTGTCGGAGACGAGCGCTGCCAGCGTGACAGAACGCATCATCGGCGCTGCTGCTAGAATTGCCTACGATGGTGGGCACTTCGCGCAGGTTGCCGGTCACAGCGAACGAGCAACGCGACAGGGTGGGGGTGCGGGAACAGTGGCCAAGCAGCTCGGGATCGACCTCGGGACCGCGAACGTCCTCGTCTACGTCCGCGGGCGCGGTATCGTGATCAACGAGCCATYGGTCGTCGCGATTTCTGCCAAGGACGGGCGCGTCAAGGCTGTCGGTATCGAGGCCCGGAACATGCTCGGGCGTGAGCCGCGCGACACGATCGAGGTGATCCGACCGATGCGCAACGGCGTGATCGCGGACTACGAGGTCACGCAGGAGATGCTTCGCTACTTCATCAACAAGGCGGTGGGGCGTTTCTCCCTCATCCGCCCAGAAGTGATGATCTCCGTCCCGGCTGGCGTGACCAGCGTGGAACGGCGCGCCGTGCGTGACGCCGCCTTGAATGCTGGCGCACGCCGGGCCTACCTGATCGCTGAGCCACTCGCTGCCGCCATCGGCGCACGGATCCCGATCGCCGATCCGAGCGGCAACATGGTGATCGACATCGGTGGGGGAACGACCGAAGTCGCCATCATCTCCCTGAACGGCATCGTGGTCGCCAAATCGGTCCGCATCGGCGGGAACCATCTCGACGACGCGATCGCCGCCTACATCAAGAAAAAGCACAACCTGCGGATCGGCGAACGCACGGCCGAGGAGATCAAGATCGCCATCGGCTCGGCGCTGCCGGTGGAAGACGACATGGTGATGGATGTCCGAGGGCGCGACGAAGTCACGGGCCTACCCCGGACCATCCAGGTGCATGCGAACGAAGTGGTCGAGGCGATCGCCGAGCCGCTGGAAGCCATCCTCACTACCGTCCGTGCTGTCCTCGAGGAAACACCGCCCGAACTCGCCTCCGACATCATCGACAAGGGAATGGTCTTGACCGGTGGCGGCGCATTGCTGCGCAACTTGGACCGCTTGCTGACCGAGGTGACTGGTGTCCCCTGCTTCGTCGCCGATGATCCCCTCAGCTGTGTCGCCATCGGCACCGGGCTGGCGCTGGAATACTTCGATGTCATCCGCGATAGCCTGGAAGAGGTCTAGGTGAGAGCGTAGTACTCCGCTTCCTCTCCCCCGCAGGCGATCACGGCATGGATGTGCCGCACGGCCCAGCGCTGACTGGTCCAGAGCAAGCGAGCGACTGCCTCGTCGAGATCACACCAGGCGTAGTCGTCATGGGCTTGCGACAACCGGACAGCTGCCCGCGGCTCGACCAGCGCGGCGAAGGCAGGGGCGAGAACGATTGCGTCGCTGGCATGATCGTAGAATTGGGCGATGTAGTCCGCCGAGTAGAGTTTCTGTGGCACCAGCCCAGTCTGCTCCAGGAGTTCGCGCGCCGCTGCGTCGAGCGCACGCTCGTTCGGCAAAATCCGCCCATGGACAGCGTGCCACGTTCCGCCGAGCGGCGCATCTTCGCGGCGACGCAACAGGAGGAACTGTACCTCGTGGGCGGGACGCTGCGGCAGACGACGGAAAACATAGACATCGACGAGATCGGCCACGATGCGCGGCATCGTTCCCCATATCCTCCGCACTGGCCCGGCGAGAGCCGGTCGTCCCCCGACGTACAGAGCGAGGATAGCACGTCACCGGAAGAAGCTCACCAGCGATGTCGACGGCGCCACCATTGGTAGCGGAGCCAGCCAAGGAGTCCCCGGCGCGGTGGGGGGAGGTCGATGTCGCGGCCGCGCCAGCGTCGCGCCGAAGAGGGTGCCCAGGAGTTTCCGCGGACGAACTGGCGCACGACGGGCGTGAAGAAGGAGAGCAAGCTGGCGATGGCGAGGAGCATCGCTAGGGTGCGCGACCAGTCGCTGACCAGCACAGCGAGCAGCGCGAGCAGGAACGCCGCTGCCAACAGCACCGTATTTTCCGGCAACGAAAAGTGTGTCCCGGGAAACCGACGACGCGCTCGCGGAAAGCGTGGTCGTCGCACCAGACGCAGCGCACGTCGCCACCACGGCTCGCGCTCCGCTTTCTCCAAAATCTCGAGAATCTGCTGTTCCAAGCGGGACGAGCGGCGTTCCTGCGGCATGGTCGGCCTCCTCAGTCCTTGCACTGCGGTGCGCGCGCGAGCGTTGCCACAGCCGCGATGGCTCGATCGATCTCTTCCTCGGACGTCGACCATCCAGGCGAAAGGCGGACGGTTCCACAAGGATACGCGCCGATGGACCGGCAGGCCTCGCTGGCACCGTGGAGCCCTGCCCCGACCAGAATGGCGAAGTCCCGCTCCAGCGCACGCGCCAGGTCGAGCGGTCGCCATCCCTCCACCTGGAACGAGACGAGAGCGACGCGAGAAGCGGCCTGAGCCGGCGTGAACAGCCGCACACCCGGGAGAGCGCTGAGGCCGGCAACGAGTCGCTCGGTGAGCACGCGAGCGCGCTCCCCCGTACTGGCCAGGCCAGTCCGTGCCAGCCAGTCCACGGCCGCCCCTAAAGCAGCCAGTCCGATCGTATCGAGTGTCCCGGTCTCGTACCGCTCCGGGAGGCTGCGCGGCCCCGCGTCGTCCGGCGACTCGGTTCCTGTCGCCCCATCGCGCAGCGGAACGAGCTCGGACGGGTCGATGCGCGGGCCGACGACCAGCGCCCCAGTTCCCGGAGGGCCGAGCAGCCACTTGTGCCCGCTGAGCGCGACCAAATCGGCACCCAGGGCATCGATGGCCAGCGGAATGACTCCCGCCGTCTGGGCTGCATCGATCAGGACAAAGGCCCCGCGAGCATGCGCGAGCTCGACGATCTCGCTGACCGGCTGGATCGCACCCGTCACGTTGGAGGCGTGGCAGACGACGACGAGACGCGTATTGGGGCGCAACGCGCGGCGCACATCGTCCGGATCGACTGTCCCATCGGCCCCGACCGGCACGCGCGTGGTGGTGACACCGAACACTTCGAGTGCCCGCAACGGTCTCCGCACCGCATCGTGCTCGAGCGCGGTCGTCACCACGTGGTCACCCGGGCCCAGCAACCCCTTGAGCGCGAGATTGAGCGCATCGGTACCGCTGGCCGTGAAGACGACACGCCGCGGATCAGCCACACCGAGGAACGCCGCTAGTCGCTGCCGAGCTTGCTCGACCGCTTCCCAGGTCGCCCGCGCCAGCCGGTGCCCTGTCCGGACGGGAGCACCGCTCGCCGTCGCCAGGAAGCCAGCGAGCGTTTCGCGCACGACATCCGGTTTGGGCCAGCTGGTCGTGGCGTTGTCCAAATAACTCATCATCCCCGTCACATCCCGATGTACCGCGCGTAGAGCACGCGGGCAATCGCAGGATCGGTCGTCCCACGCACGATGGCTCGTCCGTCCGGGAAGACCGTCAACTCATAACCCTCCACCATGAATCGTATCAGGTACGGGTTATGCTGGAGCGACCCGAGTGCCGACAGGCGCTCAGCGAGCGCTGCCAGATCGAGCGAGACGGCGGGTCGCACGACGACCTGGACGGCATCGCGTCCGCACAGGGAGACGATGCGATTCGCCACCTGCTGGCGGAGGAAGGCACGCTCGCCTCGGCCACAAGCCGGGCAATCCGACCGGCGCTCCACGGCGATGCGCGCGATCTCCACCTTCCAGAGATCGATGGAGAGCAGGCCAGGGTTGCGAGCGGCCCGGTCGCCCACGAGGAGCTTGAGCGTCTCGCTAGCTTGCAGGGCACCGACCAGCGCCGCAGCGGGGCCGAGCACACCGACCGTGTCACAGGTGGGAACGCTGCCTGGTGCTGGCGGATCGGGGAACAGGCAGCGAAGGCAGGCTGTCTCGTCGGGAACGATCGTCATCGTGGAGCCATGTGTCCCGATCACGCCACCGTAGACCCAGGGTCTCCCCAATTCCAGCGCTGCATCGTTCAAGAGGTAGCGTAGCTCGAAGTTGTCGCTCCCATCGACCACGACATCGACGTCGGCAATTAGCCCAGTGATGGATGCCGCATCGACATCGAGGACAACCGGCTCCACCGCGATCGCCTGATCGATCCGCTGGACGGCTCGCGCGGCCGCGACCGCCTTCGGGAGCGCGGCCCGCACGTCCTCTTCCTCGTAGAGCGCCTGACGCTGCAGGTTCGTCCACTCGACCACGTCGCGATCGACCAGCCGGAGGAAGCCGACACCCGCTCGGGCGAGCAGCATGGTCGTGTGACTCCCGAGTGCCCCCAGCCCGAGGACGCAGACGCGTCCCGCTCGGATGCGGGATTGGCCAGCTCGTCCGATGACCGGGAGAAGGATCTGACGGTGATGGCGCTCTGCTGACTCGTCGCTGGTCATCGCGTGTTCCCGCCCTCTCGATATATATGGTACAGTTGCCATCCGGCTCGTCCCAAGCGGGCTGGCCACTGCTCCCGTGCGTCCGAGGAGCAGCGGCCCGGCTCGCTCTCATGGGGTGCCGCAATCGACGGATGAGGAGAGAGCACGCCCGTGAATACCGTTCGCCTGACTGTCGTCGCTCGCGACGGCGTCGCGAGTTTCCTCGGTCCTGGTCACGCGATCAAGATGCTGGCGGCTGCCTGTAGCCGCAATCCGGTAACCTTGACCGAGCTCCTCGACTACACGACCCCCTTCGACGCCGATTTCGTCGAAGGTGTCCGGGCCGGATTGGCAGTGTTCGATGAGCACAACAGTGCCGAGAACGCCACAGCCTTCCACACGGTCGTCCAGCTCCTCAGTCCGGACCGGCTTCCCCCCTTCCGCGTCATCGACGAGCTGACCCGCTCGCTGAGTCTTCAGCCGGTCGGTGTCGGCCTGGTGCTCTACAACCTGAAAGCTCGCCGGATCGTTCAGCTCGTCAACCAGTACGGGGAACTGCTGCGGCAGGATCGCGGACGGATCCGGCGCGGCGGCGAGCCGACACGCCTGCTCTACACGTATCGCCTACCGGACGACTGGCGGATCCTGCCCTAGCGATCGCGCTCCGGCTTTTGCCGCTCACGCTCCGGGAGCGAGCGGCGGCGCGTCAAGAGTCCACCCAAGAACAGCTGCTGCAGGTGCTGGCCGACCGAGAGTTGGGACATTTCACCCGCGGTATCCTGTAGGAGCTCACCGGGACGTCGCTCCTGCGTCGCCCACTCGGCGCGGGCATCGCGCGCCTGCTCGAAGGCAGCCTCCAGCTCTCGCAGCGCATCCTCCGAGCCAGCGGCGATCAGCGCGCGCAGGCTTTCCAACTCGGCGATCGCCGCATCGAGCCAGCGGGTGATCGCTGGTGCATTGGTCGCGCAGATGTCGCGGTACATGCGGGGGCTGCCAGCTGCCAGGCGCGTGGTGTCGCGGAACCCTCCCGCCGTGAGCTGGCGCATCTCCCGCCAGGCGACATCGCGGCTGGTGACCCGCATGAGGGCGACGGAGAGCAGGAACGGCAGGTGGCTGATCGCCGCCACGTAGGCATCGTGCTCCTCGGCATCGAGAAAACGCGGCTCGGCGCCGAGCGCCGCGACCAGCCCCAGCACCGTCTCGATCGCCTCGCGGCTGGCAGTGAGCGACGGCGTCACTACCCAAATCGCTCCCCTAAAGAGATCAGCATCGGCACCTTCGATGCTCTGCGTTTTGCCGGCCATCGGGTGACCGCCCACGAAGTGCAGCCGTGACGGCAAGCGCTCGGCTGCCCAGCGCAGGACAACCGCCTTGGTGCTGCAGGTATCGGTCACGACTGCTCCGTCGGGCGCGTGCTCGGCGATCGCCGAAAAGACCTCCGGTACCGCACTCGGTGGCGTGGCCACGACGATGAGATCAGCGCCAGTCAGGGCCTCCGGTAGCGTCCAGGTCGTCCGGTCGACTGCCTTGATGCGCTTGGCCTCGTTCTGGTGCAGGAGTTCGATGTCGTAGCCGACGACTGTCAGCGGCACACCGCGGGCCTGGGCAGCCGCCCACCGCTTGAGCCCAAGCCCGATCGAGGCCCCGATGAGTCCCAGTCCGACGATGGTGATTTGCTGCATGACGACTCCTCTGTGCTGTTCCGGCAACCCCCTGCTCTACCCAGCTCGGTGCAGCTGACACGCGTCCCCACCCGTCGAGACGCGCGCCGGCCCGAGAGGTGCTCTGCTCCGGAGCAGGGATCGGCTGCTGGCCGCCTGACCGCCGTGTCCACGCCGTTCGATCCTATCATATCAACGCCGAACCAGTTCGAGATCGACCGTCCGGATCCAACCGTCGCGTCCATCGGGGAGCTCGAGATGCAGCCAGGTCGCGTTGCCGACCTGCTCCTGCTCGCCGAGAAAACGGAGCTCGGTACCCGGTTCCAGGACAGCGACGACCTGGTACTGCGTTCCCGGCCCAGCCCGGAAATTGACTTGCGATCCCTGAGCAACACGGTGCGTCGCCTGCCACGCCGGCGTGGGCGTCACCGCAGGTGACGCTACCGGAGTCGGACTGGGACGCGGTGCGAGCGCCGCCGGAGTCACGGCTGGAGTGCCGGTCACCGTCGGCGTGACCGCGGGAAGACGCGAGACGAAGTCGCTGAAGACAGGCGCGAGCCGTGCGTAGATCCACACGAAGCCCGCCAGCGCGATGAAGATCGCCAGTCCCATCGCCAGGCCCAGCCAGATACCGGACTGGCGCGAACGATGGCGCAGGCGGGCAGAAAGCTCTCGATCGATCACCGTCTCGCTCCGGACCGATGCTCCACGAAGCGCCAGCGCACGCTGGCCGCGCTGCGCAGTATAGCGCAGGCTGCGGTAGACTCGTGCCGAACTCGACGCGATCCCGCGGCCGCAGGAAAGGAGCCGACCATGGCGGACTTCAAGAACTATATCGATGGCAAGTGGGTCGAGGCGAAGAGCGGTGCCACGTACGAACGCCGCAACCCCGCGACGGGCGAACTCATCGGCACCTACGCCAGGAGCGGCCCGGAGGACGTCGCCGCGGCGGTGGAGGCGGCCAAGGCAGCCTTCGATCGCTGGCGCAAGCTCCCCGCGCCCAAGCGCGGAGAGATCCTCTTCCGTGTCGGCCAGCTCCTCATCGAGCGCAAGGAACAGCTGGCACGCGAGATGACCGAGGAGATGGGCAAGGTTCTTACCGAGGCCCGAGGCGACGTCCAGGAAGCGATCGACATGACCTTCTACATGGCGGGTGAGGGTCGCCGCCTCTGGGGCCAGACGACTCCTTCCGAGCTCCCCCACAAGTGGAACATGACGCAGCGTCGGCCGATCGGCGTGGTCGGGCTCATCACGCCGTGGAACTTCCCGATCGCCATACCGGCCTGGAAGATCATGCCGGCGCTGATCTGCGGAAACACGGTCGTCTTCAAGCCCGCCAGCTACACAGCGCGCTCGGCTGTCCGACTCGTCCAAATCTTCGAGGAAGCCGGTTTGCCGCCCGGCGTGCTCAACCTCGTCCTCGGAACCGGCGAGACGGTGGGGACCGCGCTCGTCCAGCACCCGGACGTCGCGCTCATCTCCTTCACCGGGTCCAACGAGGTCGGCCAGCAGGTCGCCGTCGAGTGTGCGCGATTGGGCAAGCGCGTTTCGTTGGAAATGGGTGGGAAGAACGCCATCATCGTGATGGATGACGCGAACCTCCGGCTCGCCCTGGACGGGATCGTCTGGAGTGCTTTCGGGACCTCCGGCCAGCGCTGCACGGCAGCCAGCCGCGTCATCGTGCACGAGGCGGTCTTCCGCGAGCTCGCCGATCAACTCGACGCGCGGGTGAGCCGGCTCAAGCTCGGCAACGGCCTCGACCCCACGACCGACGTCGGCCCGGTCGTGAGCGAGAGCCAGCTCGAGCGTGTCCACCGCTACGTCCAGATCGGCGTCGAAGAAGGGGCGCAGATCTTGACCGGTGGACAGATCGCGCGCGACGGGGACCTGGCACGCGGCCACTTCCACCAGCCGACCATCTTCGTCGATGTGCGCCCCGAGATGCGGATCGCCCAGGAAGAGATCTTCGGACCAGTCACCGCGCTCATCCGGGTGCGCAGCCTCGAGGAAGCGATCGCGGTCTGCAACGGCGTGCGCTATGGTCTCTCGGCCTCGATCTTCACCCGCGACATCGACAAGGCATTCCGTGCCATCGAGGACGTCCATACCGGCATCTTCTACGTCAATGCCGGTACCATCGGAGCGGAAATTCATCTCCCGTTCGGCGGTACCAAGGCGACCGGGAACGGGCACCGCGAGGCAGGGCAGGCTGCACTCGACGTCTTCAGCGAGTGGCAGTCGATCTTCATCGACTACAGCGGTCGCCTCCAGCGCGCTCAGATCGACGTCGAGCAGCTCACTGCTGACGACTGACCGCCGCTGCCGAGCGGAACGATCGCGCGAGCCGGCTCCCCACCGAGCCGGCGCGCTGCTTTCCTCACTGGACACAGGCGAACCGAGACACGAGGCGACCGACATGGTCATTGGCCAGAAGTGCCGGTGCCCGAGAAGGACGACGCGTCACCGGCCGGGACGGCGCCCACTGGCCAGCCTGATCGGTCGACAGGGCACTCGTCACCGAGGTCAGTCCCAGTCGCGCGGTCGCTGGCCGATGACCAACCGCTGCACGCCATGCCAGGACACTGGCTCACCCAACCGGCTACCGAATGGGCGTCAGCCCCAGTGTCTGAGCGAGCTCGCGCAAGATGTCCAGGTGCGCCTGCGGGGAGGATAATCCGAGCCCCATCGTGTTGATGCAGAGGTGCGTCGCCCCGAGACGACGCCAGGCCTCGATCTCGGCCAGCCACGCTGCCCGTGGCACCTGCGCGAGTGTCAGGCGTCCTTCGAGCCCGAAGCGAGCGGGATCGCGGCCAGCTGCCACGAGCCATTCCCGCAGCTCCTCGACCATGGCGTGGAGTTCGGCAGTCGGACGCCATTGCGGCATCCAGCCATCGGCCAGGCGCGCCGCCCGCCGGCGCGCCGCCTCGGACATCCCGCCCAGCCAGATCGGGATCGGCCGCTGGACAGGCAACGGGTTCAGGCCGACCGCCGGCAGCCGGTGCCAGCGTCCCTCGAAGCTGACGATCGGCTGTGTCCAGAGCAACCGCAGCACGGTGATCTGCTCTTCCTCCCGCCGGCCACGCGTGTGAAAGTCCATGCCGAGCGCGATGTACTCCGCCTCGTTCCAGCCGACTCCCACACCGAGCCGCAGGCGCCCGCCCGAGAGCACATCCACCTCCGCCGCCTGCTTGGCGACCAGCACGGTCTGCCGTTGCGGCAAGATGACGACGCCAGTGACCAACTCGAGGTGACGCGTCACTGCCGCGAGATACCCGAACAGGACGAACGGCTCGTGGAACTGATGCCTCGCATGGTACGGACCGCGCCACCCGGGGTAGTGAGCGAGATCCACGCCGACGACATGCTCGTAGGTCAACAGATGCGTGTACCCGAGCTCCTCGACAGTTTCGGCATACGCGCGGATCACGGCCGGATCGCTGCCGATTTCGGTCTGCGGGAAAACCACGCCGATCCGCATGACCAGCCCCTTTCCGATCGCGCTCGGACGCGCGCCAGGACGTCCACCGCTCGACTGTACCGGAACGAGCGCTTTCCGTCAGCGGAGTCCGCCGAAGGCACCGGCACGCGGCAAAACGGCGCCCGCTGCGACCAGGGATGCATTAGCCGGCACTGCCTCCTGCGGCAGCGCGCGAGAAGAGCCGCCTACCTGCCACCAGCAGCGGTGGCACGCGCCGATCGCACCGGCCAGGCCGACCGAGCCGAGAACCGCACCGTGGGCGAACGGTCGCGGCGCGAGAGAACCCATCGTGGCAGAATAGACCGTGGCGATCCAACGCCTGCGATGAGGAAGCGGCGAGACGGTCGCGCGTGCCGGCCCTCCCAGACCGGCGGGTCAGGCACCGCCTGACCCCTACCAGACGGGGCCGGTGGCACCGACCCGTGGCGCACGACTCCCCGACCGGCGAACACGGCGCCCTATCCCTGTAGGGGCGAGGCGCTGCCTCGCCCGCCGCGCCACAGGCGCGGGAAACGCACGGCACACCCTGGCCGGCGGTGATCGCTCTGTGACACTGGCTGACAGGCCACGAGTGTCTCTGCCGGCCCTGGCGGGCCGGTGGGTCAGGCACCGCCTGACCCCTATGGAGCGGGGTACCGCCCCACCGTGGTGCCCATGTGCCCGACGCGAATGGGTTCGCCCACCTTGTAGGGGCGAGGCGCTGCCTCGCCCGACCGCGCCGATAGGCGCGGCGATTCCGCGTGGCCGACACGTCTCGCCCGACACGCAGCGCCGATCAGCCGAGCGGCCCTCTCCACGATCGCCCGGCCGTGAACGGCCGGGCTCAGTCCCCAAGCCGGCTGGAGCCGGCTGATCCACACGGCCCCTGCACCCAGCCGATCGACCCAGGCGCCTGTGCACCTCACAGCCCCCTTCAGGGGGCTTGCGGACTGAGCCCGGGGCTTCAGCCCCGGGCGTTCGCTGCCGACCGCCCCGGCAGCGATGGTTGAAGCACCACCGCACCCTTTGGCGTCGATCTGCCGGCCCTGCGGGCCGGCGGGTCAAGCACCGCCTGACCCCTACAAAACGGGGATCAGGTGCCGCCTATCCGTGCAGGCATGCGCTGCACCGGGGTCGCCACCGCATAACCCCGTAGGGGCGAGGCGCTGCCTCGCCCGCCGGGCGGGACGCCCGGCAATCCACCCCGGCCCCCGACGGCGACGCATCTTTGCGGGCGATCGCCCGTGTGTGATCCGGGGCACCGTGAGTCGACTCCGCACACCGTCGACCGGCGATGGCGTGATGGCCGGCCCTCCGGGCCGGCGGGTCAGGCAGCGCCTGACCCCGACAACACGGGGCGGTACCACCTACCCGTGGGGCACAGCTGCCTCACGGGGGACGTGCTAGCCAGCCCTGCCGGGACGGTGCGTTGCATCGCCCAACTGCGCCGCAGGCGCCGCACGGCGAGCGGCCGCTGCCCGACGCCAGCGCGCCAACGAACACGATGGTCAGGCCGCCGACCGGAGAGCTGGCCCGGCACCGCAATGCCGACCTCGGCCCGCCGGCTCGGTACCTACTCCGGGGTCGATCACCGATGACTTGCTGCGCGAGATCTCTTCTTGCTATGCTTGCTCATCTTTTTTCGGTGTTCTGCGAAAGGACGAACAGCATGGCCCGCCTCGCGCCGATCGCACTCCTCGCGTTCGCGGTTACGCTCGCCTGCGGGGGACCGGCGGCACCGACCGCCACGCCACCCGCACCCGCGGCGACGCCGACTTCGCTCGCGCCACTCGCGTCGCCGACACGACTGACCCCGGCACCGTCACCGGGGGCGGCCATCCAGCCGTCCCTGCCCGCACCACGCGACGCCATCGACGAAAAACTCCTCGCCTGGTCCACCGCTTGGGCGACTGTCCAACGATTCAGCGTCGAAATCGAGACCAAGGACGCAGCGGGTATGGTCTACAACCGATCGATCATGCGCGTCGTCCGCCCTGACCGGTATCACTTGACCAACCTGGATCTGGAGACACGCCAGCCACGCACACAGACGATCGTGATCGGCAGCAAGACGTGGGTGAAGCTCGCCGGAAGCGACCGGTGGGAATCGTTCGACGGCCAAGGCGCTTACGACTTCGGTCAGGCGTGGAACCCCGACAGCCTCTTGAAAGAGCGCGCCGCCGGTGCGACGCACTCGTTCGAGCAACTCGCACCCGAGACGATCGACGGTGTTCCGTGCGAGCGCTGGCAAATCGTCAGCGAACTGCCGGGCGCGGTCACGCTCACGTACAGCGTCTGGATCGCCGAGTCGGATCGCTTGCCGCGGCAGATCGCGTACGTGCAACCGGACGGGCTCACCCAGCTGCAGCGTTACAGCTACAACCAGGACTTCGACATCCAGCCACCGCAATGAGTCGGGCGCTCCCCCGGCTCGCTACCAGGAGACCGCTGCCCCTGCCGCGCCGGTCATCGCGACAGGGCAGCGGCCCCCTATGGACACGGTGAACAGGCACCGGAGCGCCATTCCTCTCGGCTGGCGCGCTCGCCCGGTCCCCGCACTTGACGATGCGATGCCTCTCGCCGAAACTGGAGCTTGCGAGACCAGTCACCGACGGAAAGGACCGTGCCGATGCACCGCCTGGCTCTCCTGGCCAGCCTGCTCCTCGCCCTGGCAATCACCGGCTGCGCCGCGCCGGTTCGCCCGACCCCGACGCCTCTGCCCCCGACGCCGACTCCGGTCCCACAGGGTGCACCGGCCGTGCAGGGCGCCGACCGCGCGCGGCTCGCCGCCTGGGCCAGCGCGTGGGAGGCCGTCGAGCGCTTCCGCGCCGAGATCACCGTCATCGACCAGTCAGGGCGCGTGCAGCAGCGCGTCCAGCTGGCAGTCGTCCTCCCCGACCGACTGCACGCGTTCCAGCTCGATCCGGCGACCGGTCAGCCGACCCTCGAATGGATCGTCATCGGCGATGCCGGCTGGATCAAGCAGGGGGACCGCTGGCAACTCGGCCAGATCCGCGGGCCGCTCGACCTGGCCCAGCTCTATGACCCCTCCTCGCTGGCCGAAGCGCGCGACGCGAGCGCTGGTGGCGCGACCGTCACGATGGAAGAACTCGCCCCGGAGACGCTCGATGGTGTTCCCTGCCAGCGCTGGTCGATCACGGTGACACCGGTTGGGCAAGCCACCAACCGGATCACCCTCTGGCTGGGCCAGGACGACCAGCTGCCGCGGCAACTGCGCACCGAATACCCGGACGGATCGGTCCTGCTGCTCCGGTATTGGGGCTTCGGCGAGGCGATCGAGATCCAGCCACCAGCCGAACGCTGAGGCCAGCTGGTCGCGGATCGAGCGCGGGAAGGCCACGATGGAGGGAACGGCGATCGCGTTGCTCGCAGCCAGCGGCGTCATCCTCCTGGCACTCGGCGTGCTCCTCGGCCGTCTTCTGGCACGGGGACCGGCTGCTC
Source organism: Thermomicrobium roseum DSM 5159 (assembly GCF_000021685.1). Taxonomy (GTDB): domain Bacteria; phylum Chloroflexota; class Chloroflexia; order Thermomicrobiales; family Thermomicrobiaceae; genus Thermomicrobium; species Thermomicrobium roseum. The sequence continues at coordinate 1,562,386 of NC_011959.1, forward strand.
CCCCACCGGATCTCGGGTCGCTTTCCGCCACGCTCGCGCTCCTCCAGGAGGCAGCGCGATCACATGCCCAACAGTTGCAGGAGCTGGGGCGATCCGTCCGCGAGATCGCGCTGACCACAGGGCAACTCCAGACCCGCCTCCAGACGAGCGAAGAGCGGCACGGGCAGCTCAGCGCCGGGCTGGAGAAGCTCAACCTGGTCGTCGGCGAGCTGCGCAGTGGGCTCGCCGCCATCCATCGGCAACAGGACCAGACCGCTGGCCGGCTCGACCACCTCCAGCAAGCCCTGGCCGCTGCCCAGCAAACGCTCAGCGAACTCCGCCGCTCCGACGAGGAGGCCCGTCGCCAGCAGGAAGAACTCGGCCGCTTCGTCGCGCGACTCGATGCCATCCTGACCGGTTCCGCATCGCGCGGCGCGGCTGGCGAGCACATCCTGGAGACCTTTCTCGAGCAGCTGCCAGCCGAGTTCAAGGTGTTCGATCTGCCGATCCGTAACCGGCGCGTCGAGTTCGCTTTTCGCCTTCCCAACGGCAAGCACGTGCCGGTCGATTCCAAATGGGTCGGTGCCCGCCAGCTGACCGAACTGGACGAGACCGCTTCCGCGGAAGCGCGCCGCGAACTCGAGCAACTTCTCGACCAGCGCGTCGAAGAGGTGCGGGCCTATCTCGATCCTGACCTCACGCTCGGTTTCGCGGTCATCGCCGTGCCGGACGCCGTCTACCGCTGGACCCAGCGTCGGCACGCGCACGCCCTCGCCAAGGGAGTGATCGTCATCAGCTACAGCATGGCTATCCCCTATTTCCTGACGCTCCTCCATCTCGCCCTGCGCTTCCTGCGCGACGAAGAGACGATGCGCATCTCGCAGCTGGCTCACCAGCTGGAGCAGGCCCTGCAGGCCATTCAGCAGGAACTCAACGGCCGCTATGCAAAAGGCCTCACCATGCTGCAGAATAGTCGCGACGCGCTGGCCGAGCAGACTGCCAGAGCGCTGGGGACGCTCCGCCAGCTCCAGACGCTCGGCCAACCAGGCGGGCCAGCCGCGCTCGCCGAGCGGAACGAGGACGAGGCTAGTGCCCAAAGCGAGTGAGCACTGGGAACGGATCGAGGCGGCCATCGCCGGTGAGTCGGTCGATCACCCGCCGGTCAGCCTGTGGCGTCACTTCCCGGAAGAGGACCAGGACGCCGCCACGCTGGCGCGCGTCACGCTCGCCTGGCAGCGCCGTTTCGCTTTCGACTTCGTCAAACTGATGCCACCCGGTGACTACCCGGTCATCGCCTGGGGTGGCGCGAGCGAGTACCGCGGCAGCCCCAGCGGCACGCGCACCGTGACCCGTTACCCAGTCGAGCAGCCCGCCGACTGGCCGACCATCCGCCCGCTCCCGGTTGACCTCGGCCCGTTCCGCACCGTGAACGAGGCAGCTCGCCTGGTCGCCCGCGAACTCGGCGGCGCGGTCCCCGTGCTCCAGACTGTCTTCAGCCCGCTCACTGTCGCCTACAAACTCTCCGCTGGGCGCGTGCTGCACGACCTCGTCGAGCACCCGGCACTGGTCGAAGAAGCGCTGGCCGCCATCACCGAGACGATGCGCGCGCTCGTGCACGCCGCGCTGGCTGCCGGCGCGGATGGTCTCTTCTTCGCCACCCAGTGCGCGACCGCCGATCTGACCGATCCGGCCACCTACGCCCGCTGGGGACGCCCCGGAGACCTGGCTGTCCTGGAAGCCGCCGCTGGCGCGCCGTTCCTGCTCCTGCACATCCACGGCCCAGCGCCGCACTTCGACCTCCTCGCCGACTACCCGGTGCACGTCCTCAACTGGCACGACCGGCGGGCCGGCCCGAGCCTGGCCGAGGGAGAGCAGCGCAGTGGCCGGTGCGTGGCTGGCGGACTGGACGAGACCACGATCGCGACGCTCGCACCGAAAGCGGTCGCCGCGCAAGCGCGGGACGCGATCGCCCAGTTGAAGGGGCGTCACCTCATGGTCACGCCGGGCTGCGTCATCCCGATCGCCACCCCGGACGCCAACGTGGCGGCAGCGGTCGCCGCTGTGCGGTCCAACGGCGAGAGGTCGCAACGGAGCTGATACCGGCGATGACCCTCTTCGCGACTCCACCCGATCCGCGCATCGTCCGCCCGACCGCTCCGCACCGCGCGACGCTCGCCCAGCGGCTCGCCGGGGCCGTCACGGGGCCCGACCAGCGTGTGCGCGACCTGCTCGAGGCGTGGTTCGCCCGCTTGCCTGGCCCGGCACAGACCGACGTGCGCAGCCGCCTGTGGGAGCGTGATCGCCGACTCGCCCTGGCCGCCTTTTGGGAACTCTACCTGCACGAGCTGCTCACCCGGCTCGGCTACCGACTGGTCCCGCATCCCACCGTGCCGGGGGCCGGCGCCCGCCCGGATTTCCTGGCTACGCGCGACCAGGAAGCGTTCTACCTGGAAGCGCTGATCCATGGCCCGCCCACCGGAGCGTGGCGGGCCGAGCGGCGCCTCTATCCCATCCTGGACGTCCTGCACGAAGTCCAGCGCGAACCGTTCGTCGTCACGCTGGCGCAGGCTACCTGTGGGCACGGCACGCCGCCGCTGCGCGCGCTCCGCTCGGAACTCGTCCGCTGGTTGGACTCGCTGAGTGCAGCGACCACCGATGCGACGCTCTCCTGGCAGCGGGGTAGCTGGTCGCTCCAGTTCCGTGCCCGCCGCGCCGGCAGCGAGCGCGCCGACGAGCCGGTCGAGCCGGCACCCCCGCCGCTCCCGCTGCGCACGCTCTCGAGCAAAGTCCAGGCCAAAGCACGGCGGTACCGCGTCTTCGACCACCCCCTGCTCCTGGCCCTCGCCACGTCCCAGGCCTTGCCGGAGTCGACCTCCCAGGAGCTGGCGAGCCGACTCGTCGGGCAGCTGCCCGACCCAGCCGTCGGCATCCTCCTGGCAGCCGGACTCGACCCCTGGACGATCGCCTCCACGCCGCTGCTGGTCGCCTGGCGCGCTGAAGCGATCGCCCCACTGCGACCGTTCCTGGCCACGCTCGAAGAGGCCGGCGGCCGACGCCGCACCGCCACCATGCTGCAGCTGGACGCCCCCTGGCGCCTCTTCGGGCTCTGGCCGACCTGGCCACACGATCCGCCCGGTGGAAACGAGTGACCCCGTCTCACCCGGCCAGCGCGTCAGGCACGCACGACGCGCAGCGTGGCCAGCGTCGGGTCGCTGGCACCGTTGAACCGCATCCCGGCCGCGCGCCCGGCCTGGAGGAACTCGACGACCTCCGGCCTGACCACCTCGCCCGGGGCCAGCACCGGGATCCCTGGCGGATACGGGGTGACCGGCTCGGCGGCGACGCGCCCCACCGCGTCAGCGAGCGGCACTCGCTCGGCTGGGGCGAAGAACGCCTCCCGCGGCGTCATCGCCTGGGGCGCGCCCGCCACGATCGGCCCGGTGGAGCGCAAGAGCGCCCGCACCGCACGCCGCCCGGCTGCGCAATCTGGCCGGGTGCGATCGGCCGCGAGCGCACGGAAGGCAGCGACCAGGGCCGCGATCGTCTCCGGCGTGTCGCCGATCGTGATCAGGAAGACGACGCTCACCAGATCAGCCATCTCGGCCGCGATCCGGAAGTCGCGTCGAAGGATCCGCTTGACCTCCAGACCGGTCAACCCGAACCCCTGCACGTCCACGACCAGCCGCGTCCGATCGAAGCCTGCTCCCGGCCGCCCAGCGACGATCTCCGGCCCGACGACCTCGAGCCCGGGGATCGCGGCCAGCTCCCGCCGGGCATGCTCGGCCAGCTCGAGTGTGCGCGCCAGGAGCTGCTCTCCTTCCAGCGCCAGCCGACGACGCGCCGCATCGAGCGATGCGTAGAGGAAAGCGGCCGGACTGGTCGTCTGCACCATCGCAGTCGCCGCGCGGAGCTGCGCCTGGTCCACCAGATTTCCCGCCATGAGCAGGAGTGCGGTTTGCGTCAGCGACCCTGCCAGCTTGTGCAGGCTGGTCACCGCCAGGTCCGCACCCGACGGGATGGCCGCCGCGGGCAAGGCAGGATGGAAGGGAAGATGCGGTCCCCACGCCTCGTCGACAAAGAGAGGGACACCGTGGGCATGGCAGAGCGCGGCGAGCTCCGCCGTGTCGCTCGTCACTCCGGTATACGTCGGGCTGACCAGCGCGACCGCCGTCGCGTCCGGCCACGCGGCGAGCGCCTGCGCGACCGACTCGGGCGGCAGGTCGAGCAAGATACCGGACTCCGGATGAACCGCTGGGACCACGTACACCGGTCGGGCACCGCTCAGCACCAGCCCGGCCAGGAGCGACTTGTGCATCGCCCGCGTCACGACGATCGGCTGGCCGGGTCGGCCAAGCGTCAAGAGCGCGGCCAGGTTGCCGGTGGTGCTCCCATTGACCAGGAAGACGGCGTCCCGGGCACCCCACAAGGCAGCCGCCAGGCGCTCGGCCGCAACCAGCGGATCGTGCTCCAGATGCGCATCGAAGGTACCGCCATCATGCGGAATGTCTAGCGCGAGCGCGCGCTCACCGAAGGCAGCCACGAACTCCGGGGGTGCACCGCGTCCCTGCTTGTGCCCAGGCGTCGTGAAGGGAATCACGCACTCATCGACGTAGGCTAACCACTGTTCCAGATAGGGCGCCCGCTGTTGTTCCTCCGACACTCCACCGCCCTCCGCGCTCCTGCCCACCGGATGGGTGAGTATACCCCCCGGGGCACGATCGCTGTGCCCTGTAGACAGGGGACGGAGACGCGTGCATAATGGCAGTCGATACCGCTCCACGCGCTGCGTGGGAGAGACGGAGCGCGCCGTGGCAGAACAGCCGACCCGCGATCAGTTCCAACCCGACGACGAGCTGTTCGAGGCGATCGAGCGCTTCCTGGCTGAGCAAGCCGCCGAGACGATCGATGCTGACCTGCGCCGGGCGCTCCTGGAAGCGCAACGGTTCGTCGAACGCGACCTGCGACGCCGCCCCGAATACGACCGCCTGATCCAGGCGCTCGAACGCCTGATCGAGGACGAGTTTCCCGGCGCCTTCACCGCGCCCGTCCGCACGCGGCTGGCGGAGCTCTTATACCGCTACGGGCTGGCCCACTACTGGCTGGTGCAGGGGCGCGAATTCCCCGAGGCGCTCGCACCGGCCGAGGTCGAAGAAGGCGAGGAAGCGGTCGAGCCAGTCGAGGAAGCGCGCCCGCTGGTCATCTACGACGTCTGGTTCCCGCACGACATCGCGCTCGAGCGGGCGGACGATGGCTACTACCTGCACATCAGCGACGGTCGGATCGACCTCTCGCTCTACCTGGGGGAGGATCCCAACGAGCGGGGCGCGCTGGCTGATCTCATCAGCCACTACCGCTACGCGCTGGCCCATGCCCCGCACGGCGAGCCGGCTGAGCCAAGCGACCGCCTCACGCCGGTGCTCACCGTCGAACTCGACTACAGCGGCTCCGAACTCGTCGAAGCCAACGACCACGTCGATGTCCTCTTCCTCGACCCGCAGGGCGAGCCGATCGTGCGGATGCACGCCCGCGCCGCCGAGCTCCGCCTGATCGTCGAAGAGCTGCAGACGATCGGGCGCGACGGCAGCTTCTGAGCGCGCCGACCGGTCACCACAGCACTGCCATCCGTGCCCCAGTCGATCCGACCACCAAAGCGACCATCCAGCCGGGGCGACACCTCCCGGCCTGCCGGGCCGGCTACACACTGGGCGCGCATGCGCCGTACCGTCGCGCACAAATCCCCGGCTGGGCATGTGCCGACACACCCGTGTCGGGGCGAGGCGGCGCCCCGCCCGCCACGCCTGTGGCGCGGCAATTCCGCGTGGCCGGCCGCGCGCACAACGATCGGCAACCGCACCGCGGCGACCAACGGCGACGCATTCCCGGCCCTGCGGGCCGGCGGGTCAGGCAGCGCCTGACCCCTACAGGGCGGGGGCTGCCGCCCCACCGTGGTGCCCATGTGCCCGACCGGGGACGCACCACGCCACGTTTGTAGGGGCGAGGCGTGCCTCGCCCGCCGCGCCGCATGGCGCGGCAAAACAGCGGTATGTACCAGCGCCCCGTGACGGGCTTGTCACCCCGGCGATCGACGCACGGCGGCGGTGCGTGTGCCGGCTGCTGCGTGCCGGCCTCACCGGGCCAGACGTCGGCCAACGCCTGACCCCCGCAGAACAAGAGCAGGAGCGGGAGGGGTGCGGGGCTGGCAGATCGAGCACGGTCGGCGCAACACCCGGGCGCGGGCGCGAACGGTCAAGCCCGCCCGGCGCCGCGCCGCCCACCGCGGCAGTGCCTCACGCCACGAGGCGGCGCAGGCGCGCCAGGCGACGGCGCACGGTGCGCGCATCGATCCCCAGCGCCCGCGCCACCTCCCCCACCCCGTACCCGGCAGCCAGGAGCTGCGCCAGGCAGCGCGTCGACTCGTCCAGCCCGGCCAGGAGCTCGCAGGCAGCCAGCTCGCCCTCCACCGCCGCATCGGCCTCGCTGGTCGGACGACGATCGGTGGGCGACGCCGCCCGACCCGCCGCTGCGTCCCGCCGTCCAGGAGGGCGGCGACGCGGCAGCCCCTCGAAGCGCCGCAGCGCCGCCGCCAGCCGCCCGGGATAGTGCGCGAAGAGAAAGCCGGCAAAGCTCCCCCGCTCCGGCCAGTCGGTCACCAGCCCGCAGAAGACCAGAAACCCCTCGTGCCGCACGTCGTCCAGCTCCGCCAGTCGCACCCAGGGACGACTGGCCAACCGTTGCGCCACCCGCTCGCAAAAGGGCTCCACCCGTGCCCAGAGCGCGTTGCGCGCAGCCGGGTCGTGCCGGGCCAGCCGCGCCAACCCGTCCAGATACCCCTCGGTCACCGGATCGAGCCGGAGCGGCAGCCCGCCCGCGCCCGCCGCTGTCCCCGCCCCGCTGGCTGCCCCACCGACCCGCTGCCGCTCCTGCCCGACGCTCACGCTTCGCCCCTTCCCCGAGCACCAATTCCGCACATATGTTCGTATTCTACGCGCGGACAGGGGTGCCGTCAAGCCCCGCGCCGCGCAGCGCGGCCAATCCCACCGCTCAGCGACCGCGCGCGACGCGCGGCCGCCAGTCCTCCTCGTCCAGGAGCGCGCTCAGCGCTGCGCTCACCGCCAGGTCGTCGTGCGGCTCGCCCCACCAGCGCAGCAGCCGCCCCGGCCCGGGCGCGACCACCGACCGCAGGCTGGCCAGCTCGGCCAGGAACGCCTCACCGAGCGCCGCCAGTTCCCCCGGCGTCGCCGCGTCGACCGCGTAGTCCCGGTACCGCCCGCTCTCCACCAGCCCGACGAACGCCCAGCCCAGCTCCGACTTCACCCGCGGCGAGAAGACGACCCGCCGCACCCGCTCCCCCAGCGCGTGCTCGAGGAAGGCCGCCAGCCCTGCCCCCACGCCGCTCGCGTCGACGACCACCCGCTCGGCCCGCCAGGCGCGCGCCAACTGCACCAGCGCCTCGTGCTGCCGCACCTGCCGCGCGCCCACCCAGCGCGCCCGCCAGACCGCCTCGTAGCGCGGCAGCGTTCCCGGCACCACTCGCACCACCGTCAGCGCGGTCGCGTCGCGCCGGGCCCCGGGATCGTCGCGCAGCTCCCCAGCGCTCGCCTCGTCCTCCCCCGCCACGTCGACCGTGAGCGCGTAGCGCTCGCCCGGGCGGGGCGCCAGGAGCGCCGGGTGGTCGCCGCGCACCAGCGCCAGCCGCTCCGGCGGGAAGAGCCGACCCTCCCCAGCCAGCTCCTCCAGGCCATACTCGGTGCGGACGAACGGATGCCCGGCCCCCAGTTGCGCCATCCGCTCGCGGACGTGGTCGCCGTAGGCCGGCAGTTCCGCTGCCACTGTCGTCCAGGGTACCCGCCAGACCCGCTGCTGCCCGTCCTGCCGCTCGAGCGCGGTGAGATACCGCAGCTCGCGGGCCAGCAGCGAGTCGCTCCCCCAGGGCGTCCCCAGGTAGAGCGCCGGTGCGCCGGTCGAGGCGGCCATCGGCGCGAAGGCGCTGTCCCAGCGGTCCGGCGCGATGTCCTGCGCCTCGTTGGCGACCAGGAGCAGCGAGGCGGTCAGTCCCCGCACGTTGGCACTCGGCCCGGCCGACGCGTAGCGCACCACCGCGCGCCCCAGCGCCACCCGCGCGCCCGCTACCTCGGGCGCGAGCCCCAACCCGGCCAGGAGCGCCGCCAGCCGCGGTGCAGCCAGCACCGCCAGCAGCCGCTCGCGGGCCAGCGCGCCCTGTGGCCGCCAGGAGGGGAGCGCCACCACCACCTCGCCGCCCCGGCGGTGGAAGCGCAGGAGGAGCCAGGCCAGGAACTGGGCCAGCGCCTCGTCCTTGCCCGACTGCCGGCTGAAGAGCCAGAGCTGGGCGTGCGGCCCGCTGCGGTCACCGCGGGCGCGGGCCAGCACCATCGCCGCAGCCGCGACGACCGGCCCCGCTTGGTAGCCGCGCAGCGCGCGCTCCGGCAGGAGCAGGCGCGAGCAGGCGAGCGGGTCGGCCAGCACCCGGCGCAGGAGCGCCCGGCCCGTCATCCCCGTTCAGCGCCCAGCTCGCGCCGCAGGAAGCGGGCGGTCTCGTAGGCGCCGCTCGCTCCCAGTGCCAAGAGCAGCGTGGCCACCGCCCAGCGGGCGAAGGGCGCGAGCTGCGGCACCACCGGCGCCGCCTCGGCCAGCGCCGCGACGAGGCCGGCCGCGACCAGGGTCGCCAGCGGCGCGTAGCGGGTGGGGAGTCCAGCGCGCTTGGCCGCCTCCACCAGGAGCGGCACCAGCACCACCGCCGGCACCCCGGCCACCGCGAGCGTTTCGGTGAAGAGCGGTTCGTCCATCGATACCTCCTTTCTGGGAACGAGAACGATGCGCCCCGGGGCAACGCCCCGGACTGAATCCGCGAGCCCCATGTGGGGGACTGGATGGCGCGGCTGGGCGAGGCAGCGCGGCCGGCCACGCTGCACTACCGCGCCGTCCGGCGCGGCCGGGCGAGGCCGCGCCTCGCCCCTACAGGGGTACGGCGAAGCATCCCCGGTCGGGCAACGGTGCGCCACGGATCGCCGCAACCGCCATGTAGGGGTCAGGCGCTGCCTGACCCGTCCGGCCCGCAGGGCCGGTATATCACCGCGCACGCCGATCGCGGGTCGGTCGGGATCATCGCCGCACCCTGGCACGCGACCCGCACGTGCCCGCGCCGTCCGGCGCGGGCGGGCGAGGCGGCGCCTCGCCCCTACAACGTGGAACAATCCATCCCCGGTCGGGCATTGGTGTTTGACGGTGGGGCGCTCACCACCCTGATGTAGGGGTCAGGCGCTGCCTGACCCGCCGGCCCACCGGGCCGGCAGATCACCGGGGACGCCCGTCGGCGGTCGGTCGTGATCATCGCCGCATGGCGGGATGGGACGCGCATGTGCCGCGCCTCTGGCGCGGGCGGGCGAGGCCGCGCCTCGCCCCTACACCGTGGGCCAACCCATCCCCGGTCGGGTATTGGTGTCTGGCGGTGGGGCGCTCACCACCCGCATGTAGGGGTCAGGCGCTGCCTGACCCGCCGGCCTGCCAGGGCCGGCAGACCACCACCGGCGTCCGACGGCGGTCGGTGTTGATGATCAACGCATGCCGGGATGCGACCTGCATGTGCCGCGCCATGCGGCGCGGGCGGGCGAGGCAGCGCCTCGCCCCTACAACGTGGGACAATCCATCCCCGGTCGGGCATTGGTGGTTGGCGGTGGGGCGCTCACCACCCTGATGTAGGGGTCAGGCGGTGCCTGACCCGTCCGGCCCGCCAGGGCCGGGAATTTCCCGCCGATCGATGCCGCGGTGCCATTGCCAACCACCGTGTGGGGGACCCAGCACGGTGCACTGCCCCCCGTGCGGCGCGGGCGGGCGCGGCGCTGCCTCGCCCCGACAACGTGGCGCGGTGCATCCCCGGTCGTGGGTTCCCGCACCGCGGTCGGGCGCGTCCGCCGTGTCGGCGGTGTCGCGCGCACTCCGCCCATCGCCCGGCTCACCCGCCCAGCCCGGCGGCGCGCTCGGCCGCCACCCGCGCCAGCTCCGCCTCGGGGTCGAGCGACCCCAGCTCGCGTGCCGCCGTCAGGCGCGAGCGGATGCCCGCCGCCACCAACCCGACCTGCACCCGCACCGCCCGCTCCTCGTCCACCGGCAGGAGCGGCCCCCAGACGACCTCCACCCCGCGCGCGCCGCCGAACGACTCGCCCCCCAGCCGCTCGGCCAAATCGAGCACCCGCTGGGCGCGCTGCCGGAGCGCCCGCTCCCAGCTCCGCCGCTTGCGCTCCACCTTGTGCACCAGCGGCTGCAGCTCCAGCTCCAGCGCCGCACCGGAGAGGTCGCGCCCGTGGTCGCCGAAGGCGGCCCGCGGCACCTCGGCCAGGTCGTGCAGCACCTGGAAGAGCAGCCGCACGTACTCCAGGTGCAGCGCCACGCCCCCACCGGAGAGCATGTCCAAGAGGTACGCCCGGCTCCCCTCCGGCAGCTCCCAGACTGCCCCCTCCTCCGCCCGGATCCCCTCGCTGGCCGTCACGTTCTCCAGCACGACGATCGGGTTGCCGGAGACCTGCAGGATGCGCGAGAGCACCGTCAGCCGCCGGTTCAGCTCCCGGCAGACGTCGAGCAGGTCAGCCAGGTCGCTCTCCCCCCAGGGGCCACCGGGCGCCGGGCTGTTGGGGACGAGGACGTAGGGAATCCAGCCGTAGGGGTTGGCATCGTCGTGCACCGTCTCCCCGGCGACGAGCAGCCGGTAGCGTTCGGCCGTCCACTCCTCGCGCACCGTCACCCACCCCTCCGGCCCCAGCCGGGGCAGGCGCAGCCCGAAGACCGCCTCCAGCGCGGCGGGCTCGAGCGGGTACTCGTGGGCCACCGCCACCACCTCGCGCGCATCGTCCGGCCGGGTGGCCGCGACCAGCTGCGCGGGATCGATCGGCGTGACGCGCGGCCGGCGCCGGGCGGCATCCCAGGTCACCTTGAAGGCCGCATCCCCCAGCACGGCGGCATCGAGCGCCGCCGCGTCGTCCAGCCCGGCCCAGTCGTCCTCGCGTGCCAGGCGCGCCAGGTACCGCTCGGCCGCCGCCGACTCGGGCACGCTGTAGCGCACCGGGCGGGAGAACAGCACGCTGGTCACCTTGCGCACCAGGGCGCGCGCGTAGTTGAGCGTCAGGCGCGTCTCGCCGGGGCGCGGGCGGTCCGTCCACTGCCGCCCCTCCCAAAAGGCCAGGTAGTCGCGGTAGCGCGCCCAGCGGGCGCGGTCGGCTGCGCTCGGCTCGAGCCGCGGGATGCTCACCGCCGCCCTCCCTTCCTCTGGCGCGCGACCGGCCCCCGGCCGCGCGACCCCTCCATGAAGGGACACAGCGCGAGCGAACCGAAAGCGGACACCGGACTCGGGCAGCCGTCCGGCCGCAACCGGTCCGGGGTACAGCAGGAAACCGGCCGGCACAACGGGCGCGCTGGCTCAGTCCCCGCCGCGCTGGGCAGCACGCCAGGCGCGCGACCGCTCGCGGCTGCAGCAGGCCAGCCCTTGCATGTCCGTCGAACGTCGGATATAATGATCTTGACTGTCAGTCATTCGACGGACATCCTAACAACGCGACGGTGCGTCACTGAGAAACTGGGAAACGGTTCGCGGGCGTCAGAGCTTTGGGGGACGAGCGACTCATGCGGTCCAGACGCTCCGATCGTTGGCTCCGGTCGCGCGGTCCACCGCGGACTGCGGGTGGAGGCGAGCGTCTCGCGCTGCCTCGCCCGTCAGGATCGGCCCACCGAGTCGTCTCCACTGGTCTCGCGAAGGGAAGGGAGAATCCGATGCGTTCCGTATCGCTCACACGACGGTGGCGCTGGCGCACACTCGCCGTCGTGCTGGCGCTGGTCGCCACTCTCATCGCCCCGGCCCTGCTGGCCGCAGCGAGCTCGAGCCAGCAGCTACCGCCCTACCAGCCCGGCCGCGTCCTCGTGTCCTTCAAGCGCGGCACCAGCGCAACCACCAAGGCGGCTGTCCACCAGCGCCTCGGCGCCCAGCTCCTCCGCTCGATCCCGCAGATCGACGTCGACGTCGTCCAGGTCCCGGAGGGGAGCGAGCTGGCTGCCGTCGCCGCCTACAAGAGCGACCCGGCGGTCGAGGACGCTGGACTCGCGGTGCTCGGTCACTTCGATGCCGTACCGCCGACGGTCCCGAACGACCCGCGCTTCGGCCAGCAGTGGTACCTCCAGGAGATCCGCGCCCCGCAAGCCTGGACGCTCGTCAGTGGCAGCCGAATCCGTCCCATCGTCGCCGTGCTCGACTCGGGGCTGTACCGCCCGCACGAGGAGTTCCAGGCCGGCCAGATCCTCCTCTACCAGGACTTCACGATCTGCGGCTCGCCGCCCGGTCCCGGGTGCGGCTTGAACGACCCTGTCGGCCACGGTACGCAGGTCACGGGGGTCATCGCCGCGGCGCACAACAACATGCGGGGGATCGCTGGCGTTTGCCCCCAATGCCAGATGATCGTCCTCTCGGTGGACGACGACGCTGGCAATGATGTCGATCCCGCTGCCCTCGCCGATGCCCTCGTCTTCGCCGCGGACCGCGGTGCCCGGATCATCAACGGCTCGTGGGGCGTCCCCTACTCGGTCATGACGACCGGGACCTACACGGCCCTCAACCGGGCGATGCAGTACGCGCTGTCGCGCGGTGTCCTCTTCGTGAACTCGGCCGGGAACGACTTCAACAACCCGTCCTCCGTTCCCAAGTGGCCGCAGACGACCTGGGGCGGTCACCCGCAGGTGCTGATCGTCGGCGCCACCGGGCCCAACCGCAGCCTGAGCACCTATACGAACCGCACCTACATGCCCAACGGTAGTCCCTCCCCCTTCACCCAGGTCGTCGACCTCGGCGCGCCGGGCGGGAGCGGCAACAACTGCTCGAATCCGAGTCAGGGTGTCCTGATGCCGGACAACACTGGCGGTTACAGTGCCACCTGCGGCACCTCCTTCGCTTCCCCGATCACCGCTGGGGTCGCCGGGCTGGTGCTGGCCAGCGGCATCTGCTCGACTGCGGCCTGCCTCAAGCAGCGTCTCATCGCGACGGCCGATTCCGTCCCCGGCCTCGCCGCCGCCTGGCCCAACGGCCGCTTCCTCAATGCTTGCCGCGCGGTCGATTCCATGAACGGGATCCGCTGCTAGCTCCCTCCAGTCTCCCCGGCGGGGCGCCATCCTCCTGGCGCCCCGCCCCGCTCCTCCCCGCTCCGCACCACCGCATCCGCCACACGCGCCCTCCCGCTCGGACGGGCGCGCCGCGCCCCGCCACCGGGAACGTACGGCGCCGCGTGTGCCGCCCCGACGAAAACGGGTCACTCGGCTACGGTCGCCCGCCGTCCGCCCACCGGCGCCCCGACGACTACCGTCGAACCCAGGCGTGCCTGGACCGTCCAGGTCACGCCTGCGTGACCCGTCCGGCCCGCCACGGCCGCTAACCGCGCCGCCGGTATCCAGCGCCCCCCGGCCTGTCCGGGCGTGGCGTGCCGCACCCGGACCCGGAGCACGCAGGATACAGTGCCACGCGAGCGACGGGGGTGCGGGGTGCTCGACCAGGCGACCCGCAGTGCCGCCTGCCGCCTGCGCACCGCCCGGTGCAGCCGGGCCACGCACGCGTCGCCCCTACCGGGGGAACGGGACAGGGGTGCCGAGCGGCAGCGCAAGCGCGGGTGCGGTGCGCGACCGGCCGACGGGGGCGTCTCCCCGATGAGAGAAATGCGGACGGGGTGCCTGAGCACCAGCGAGGTTAGGGATATCCAGACGCTCGCGGCTTGTGGACGGCGGCGCTCGCCTGTCGCAGGTCTACCAGCAGCCATCGACCACCGCCGATCCCTTCGGAGGAGTCACGCGTGCGCGGGCTGACCGGGCCGGGCACGGCCGACCCGGTCAGCTCCCAGGGCCGCAAGACCCAGAGCAGCGGAGCAGCGCCGGCTCCCCCCAAGCGATACCGCCGTGGCGGGACTAGGAGATACAGAAACAGGGAACACAGTCACCGCGCTGCACTGCGTTCCCCCGCCGGCGCGGGAGCGCAGGCCGCCTGGTCGTGCGGGCCGACTCCTGCTGAACGAACGAGGGCGGGGTCGTGTGACCCCGCCCTCACCCAGTCACCCAGACCGATCGCGCTCGGCTCACGCCGGCTGCTGCGGCCGAGAACGGCCACTGCACGTGACCGTCGTCAGCAACAGGTCGTTCGGCCCGAGCATGCCGTTCCCGTCGACGTCGTAGTAGAGCTCGACGGTGACGGTGAACTGGCCGTCGGCAGGAGGCCCGTCCGTTCGCCAGTACAGCGGTGCGCTGAACGAGCCGTCGGCTGCCGTCGTCAGGGCCAGCGTGTTCTGGTCAGGGCTCGCCGGCACGGCGAACGACATATCGTCGACCGCCGGATTGTCGATGACGTGCAGCAGGATCGGCGCGCCGCCTGGCACCACGCCCGGCCCGAGCATGCCGCTCAGCGTGCAGTCGGGCGTCGGGTCACCAGGCGCTGGGTTCTGCTCAGTCGTGCAAATGAGCTCCCAGCCCTGGGCGCGCGGCATGTTGTAGGCCGCCGAGCCGTCGAACTGCACGTCGTAGTTGACGTTGTTCGAGACGCCCACGATCGGCCCCAGCCCGTCGAGCTGCGTGACCACGACCGAGCCCTGGAACCCGCCCGGCATCTCGCCGTAGTTCGGCGCGTAGGCGATGTAGCCACCGTGCGCCGGGATCGAGGCGATGATCGGCGCGGTCAGGGTCGGCGCAGTCGGCGAGCCGGTCGAGCTGTAGAACACGAGCGACACGCGCACCGGCCGGTCACCCGCGTTGAACAGCGCCACACCGCTGTTGTCGTTGCCGCCCGAGAGCAGGCCCTGCTTCTGGAACAGCGGCATGTACAGCTGCCCGTGCGGGATGTCGGTGCCCGACTGCGCGACGTAGCCGAGCGCCTGCCCGACGTCCTGGTCGATGCCGGTGTACTTCACCGAGTCGACCGCCACCAGCACCGGCTGGGTGGAGACCACCAGCGCGTGGCCGAACCCGCCGATCCCCACATCGGTCGTCGCCGGCTTGTACACGAACTCCATCGCCCGCGGCTGGATGACCCGGCTCTCGGTGCCGACCGCCACACCGGCCGAGTTGTAGTAGGTGATCTGCACGGTCGCTGGCGCGACGTCGCTCAGGTTCGCCATCGAGATGCCGCTGTTCCAGCCGTTGTAGCCCTGGAAGATCAGCGGCAGCGCCTGCACCCTGTTGCCGGCACCCTGCGGCAGCGCCTGGTTGGTCAGCGCCATGTTGACCGGGTCACCCCACGGCTGCGTCGGCTTCACACGGTCGACCGTCGCCGCCACCTCGCAGTCGCTATCGACCCAGGCCTGGCCGACCCAGCCGTCCGGCACACCCTGTTCCTTGAGGTCGATGTGCCAGGTCTCGCCCCGCCTCAGCAGCCTGATGAACTGGCCGAAGCTCGGGTCGCTGTAGCCCGAGGGCGACTGGTAGAGCGTCACCGTGACGCTGCAGTTGCTGCGCGAGTCGAAGTTGGTGACGTGCAGCACCGAGTTCCAGCCGTTGTTGGTCTGGACGATCGGGAAGACGAGCGCGTGCTGCCCACCGATCTCCACGTCGGTCTGCGGCAGCGCCGAGTAGCCGCTCACTGCCTCGTGCTGCGCCGAGGTGCGACCAGCGTTGCTCGCGACCGGAGCGACGATCTTGGCCACGCCAGCGATCGGCAGGCCGATAGTTTCTGTGCATCTCACCGTGACTGTGTACTCCGTCCCTGGAGCCGGCTCGGTATCACCCAGAAAGTCGGCAGGAGTACCAGTAGTCGGGTCATCCGCGACGCCCCAGTCGATCACGATTTGATTTCCGACCACGGCCCAGGTGTAGTCACCGGTAGGACTTGTCTCGCTCCCGTTCCACTCGTTGAAGACAGTGTTGCCCTGGCGGACACGGATCGACAGCACTGCGCCTACGCAAGGGTTGTTGATGCGGTCGACGGTGTTGGGTGACGCTCCACGGACAACCGTGCGGGTCACCGACCCCGGCCGCACGACCACCCCACCGCCGTTGCCGTCGCCGAAGAGGGCCGACGAGTTCCACGTCTTCGCCGCGAACGGCTCCAGCGTCGCGGTAGTTATACTCGTGCCATCGGCCTTTCGAAGCTCGACTTCGATGAAGGCATCGTTCGGGTTCTGGACGGTCACCGTGCCGTACCACGGCCCCATGTTCCCGTACTCTTCCCCGTTGGGGACGAATGGGAAGTAGATCCAGCCGGTGATCTCCTCGACCACCGCCCCAGCCGGCGCGACCGTGAGCGAGGCGAACGCGCTCACCGCCAGCGCCAGCGCTGTGAGCAGACTGACCAAACGCTTACCCATACGAGTTCACCCTCCTCGCGTCATCGGCGTGTCAGCACGTCGACGACACATCCGCACCGGCCGGACCGCCCGGCCGGCCGCCGCTCTTCCACCCGCTCGTCGCGGGCGCGGGGGCGGCTCCCCGCTCGCGCCTCTGCCGCCCTCGCGGCGGCTCGTCTCTCCTTTCCTCGGCGCGCCCCTCCTTTCCCAGTCCCGTTCCCTTCCCCTGGCACGCACGCTGGGTCAGCCCCGCGGGCGCCGTTCGCTCCGTCCAGGCACCGGCCGGGTGCGCCTGCCCGTCCGGCACCGGGCGCAGTCTACCAGGGTTCGGGCCAGACCGTCCAGCCCGCCCGGGGCGATGCCCCGGCGACAGTCCCCACTGGGACTGCACCCATTGTGTTTAACGCACGAGGGGTCCCGACGGTTGCGCGGGGGTGGCGAATCAGGCAGCGCCTGACTCCGACAGGATGGGGGTCGCCCCACCGTGGCGCCCTTGTGCCCGACCGGAGATGCATTGCCCCACCCGTGTAGGGGCGAGGCGCTGCCTCGCCCGTGCGCGCCATGGGCGCGGCAACCCGCGGCACTCACCGGCACGCGGTGACTGCAATGGCACACCGCACGAACGGCGACGGGATGGTCGGCCGGCCCTGCCGGGCCGGCGGGTCAGGCAGCGCCTGACCCCTACATGGCGGGGGCGGGTGCGCCGACCGGTGGCGGACACGCGCCGCACCGGCGATGTGCCGGTCTACCCTCTCGGGGCCACCGGCGCCTCGCCCGGCCGGCTGCACGCCGGGCGCCCTGCGCTGATCGCGACGACGCGGTTGGGTGCGCCGGCCACCCGCGCCGTCGTCTACACTGGTGGCGGGGGGAACCGCGCGGTGGGCAGCCCACTGGCCGACCTGATCCAGCGCGAGATCGCCGAGCGCGGGCCGATCACCTTCGCCCGCTTCATGGAGCTCGCCCTCTACCATCCCCAGCACGGCTACTACATGACCAGCGTCCGCGCCGGGCGCGCCGGCGACTTTCTCACCGCCCCGGAGACGCATCCGATCTTCGGCTGGGTGATCGCCCGGCAGGTCGCCGAGTGCTGGGACCTGCTCGATCGGCCAGAGCCGTTCCACTTGGTCGAGTACGGCCCGGGGAGCGGAACGCTCGTGCTGGCGATCCTGCGCTACCTGTCCCAGAACGAGCCGCATCTCCTCGAGCGGCTGCGCTACTGCCCGATCGAGCCGAGTGCTCCGGCGCGCGCCGAGCTCCTCCGCCGCCTCGGGACGGCCGGCTGGGCGCACCTCGTGACCGACGCGCCGCCCGCGGCAGCGAGCGGGCTGGTCCTGGCCAACGAGGTGGTCGATGCCCTCCCGGTGCACCGGGTGCGGCAGGAGGGTGGCGAGCTGCGCGAACTCTTCGTCGGCTGGGACGGCCAGCGCTTCGTCGCCGTGCCCGGTCCGCTCTCGACGCCCGAGCTGGCCGACTGGCTGGCGCGGCTCGGCGTCCAGCCGGTCGAGGGGCAGGAGACCGAGGTCTGCCTGGCCATGCTGGGCTGGCTGGACGAGGTGGCGCGGCGGCTGGAGCGCGGGTACCTCCTGGTGCTCGATTACGGCGCGCCGGCACCGGAGCGCGCCGATCCGACCCGCTTCCCCCGCGGGACGATCCGGACCTACGCGGCGCACGCCCGCGGGAGCGACCCGCTCGCCGACCCGGGCGAGCGCGACATCACCGCTCACGTCGATTTCACGATGCTCAGCCTGGCCGCCGCCGAGCGCGGCCTGGTCCCGCTCGCGCTCACCACACAGGCCGAGTTCCTGGCCCAGGCCGGACTGGGCGAGCTGCTGGTGGCGCTCCAGGCCGAGCCGGGGATGACCGCCGCGCAGTACCTGGCCGCCCGCGCTGCCGCCCTGCACCTGCTCGACCCGGGCGGGATGGGAGCCTTTCGCGTCGCCCTCTTCGGCAAAGCGATCGACCCAGCAGCGCTGCCGAGCGGCTTCCGCCAGCGCCTGCTCACCGGCGTCCCGCTGCCGGAGTGAGCTCGCGCTGACCGGCGCGCTGCGAGCGGGCACCGCACCGTGCAGCCCCTCCGGACTGTCCGTCGGCCGCGATGGTTGCCGGCCCTGGCGGGCCGGCGGGTCAGGCACCGCCTGACCCCTACAAGACGGGGCCGGTGGCGCCCGCCCGTGCGGAAACGCGCCGCACCGGGGATGTGCCCCCACGTTGTAGGGGCGAGGCGCCGCCTCGCCCGCCCGCGCCGGATGGCGCGGCGATGCAACGTGGCCGACACGTCTCGCCCGACATGCAGCGCAGACCAGCCGAGCGGCCCTCTCCACGATCGCCCGGCCGTGAACGGCCGGACTTCAGCCCCGGGCGTTCGCTGCCCACCACCCCCGCCGTGGTCATCACCGCACCGCGGCACCCATCGGCATGCGTTGCCGGCCCCGGCGGGCCGGACGGGTCAGGCAGCGCCTGAGCCCAACCACACGGGGGGCGTGCCCGACCGCGGCGGGACGTCGCTCGAGCGCGGCTGCGGCGTTCCCTGGGGTCGGGGCGAGGCGCGGCCTCCCCCGCGGCCGGGTTCGACGCTGGCCGGGCCAGCGCGCTACGATGATGCGTGGACAGGCGCAGGGGACGGGAGGCATGCGCGACCTCGACCTTTCGGTGGTCATCGTCAGCTGGAACGTCCGCCAGCTGCTGGCGGCCTGCCTGGACAGTCTGGCGGCCGACCTGGCGCGCAGCCAGCTCGCTGGCGAGGTGATCGTCGTCGACAACGGCTCGCGCGACGGGACGGTGGAACTGGTGCGCGCCCGCTACCCCTGGGTGCAGCTGGTCGCGCTCGCGGAGAACCGCGGCTTCGCAGCAGCGAACAATATCGGCATCGCCCGAAGCCGCGGGCAGGCGATCCTCTTGCTGAACCCGGATACCGAACTGCGGCCGGGTGCGCTCACCTGGCTGTGGCGCGCCCTCTGGGCGGCCCCACACGTCGGGCTGGTCGGCGCGCGCCTGCTCAATGCCGATGGGTCGCTCCAGTCGGCTGGCTACCGGTTCCCCGGCTACGTCCAGAACCTGCTCGACTTCTTCCCGCTGCACCCGCGCCTCGTCGGCTCGCGCCTGAACGGGCGCTTCGGCCCCGGCGACGGCCTCTCGCCCTTCGCCATCGATCATCCGCTCGGCGCCTGCATGCTGGTGCGCCGCACGGTCGTCGAGCAGGTCGGCGGCCTCGACGAGGGGTATCGGTACTACAGCGAGGAGATCGATTGGTGCCGGCGCATCCGGGCTGCCGGCTGGACGATCCTCACCGCGCCCGCTGCCCTGGTGGTCCACCATGCCGGGGGGAGTACCCAGCAGGTCGCGCGGGAGAGTTTCCTCCAGCTGCACCGGAGCCGGGCCCGCTATTTCGGCCGCTGGCACGGCCCGCTCGTCGTGCGGCGCCTGGCCCGCCTGGCCGAGCTCGCGGCCGCCTGGACCGCCCTCCGCGCGCGCCTGACCCGCCGGCCCGACCTGGCCGAGCGGGCACGACTGTGGCGCGAGGTCGCTGCGATCTACCGGAACGCTGCCGCCTGCCATGAGCCGACCTGAGCGCTTGCCGCTGGCCGTCGTCATCCTGACGCTGAACGAGGAGCGGCACCTCCCGGACTGCCTGGCGAGCGTGCGCGACCTCGGCCGCCAGCTCCTGGTCGTCGATTCCGGCTCGAC
Organism: Thermomicrobium roseum DSM 5159; assembly: GCF_000021685.1. GTDB lineage: Bacteria > Chloroflexota > Chloroflexia > Thermomicrobiales > Thermomicrobiaceae > Thermomicrobium > Thermomicrobium roseum. The sequence continues at coordinate 1,582,359 of NC_011959.1, forward strand.
CGACCGGACGGTCGAGATCGCGCTGGCGGCCGGTGCCGAGGTGGTGACGCACCGCTTCGTCGATTTTCCCTCCCAGCGGAACGCGGCGCTGGAGCTGGTGCGCGAGCCGTGGGTCCTGTTCGTCGATGCCGACGAGCGCGTGAGCGCCGGACTGGCGGAAGAGATCCGGCGCGCGCTCCCGCTCGCCGACGAGACGGTCGCCGGGTTCTGGATCCCCACGCAGAACTGGATGTGGGGCAAGTGGATCCGGGGCGGTGGCTGGTGGCCGGACGAGCACCTGCGACTGTTGCGCGTCGGACGCGCGCGCTACCGTCCCGAGGTCGCGGTCCACGAGGTCGTGGAACTCGATGGGGAAGCGCGGCATCTCCGTGCCCCGCTCGTCCATATCAACTACGAGTCGCGCGGCGAGTTCGTGCGAAAGCAGCTCCGCTACGCGCGGTTGGTCGCGCGCACGCTGGTGCAGCAGGGAAAGCGGCCGCGCCGGCGGACGTTCCTCGGCCAGCCGCTGCGCGAGTTCTGGCGTCGCTTCGTCGCGCTGCGCGGCTACCGGGACGGGCTGGACGGCGCGTTCCTGGCCGCGACACTCGCCTGCGCGACCCTGGTGACCTGGGTGCTCGTCGCCCGGGAGATCCGGCGCCAGGCGCGGCGCCGGGCCGGAGGGGTCCCCGAACTGGCGGACCCGCCCACGCTCGATGTCTCCGTCGTGATCGTGAGTTACCGGAGTCGCGCGCTGCTCGGGGAGTGCCTGGATTCGGTGCGCGCCAGCCTCGCGGCGAGCGGGCTGGCCGGCGAGGTGGTCGTGGTCGAGAACGGCTCGCCGGACGGGACGGCGGAGCTCGTACGCGAGCGGTATCCCTGGGTGCTCCTCGTCGTCAACGCGGAGAACCGCGGCTTCGCGGCGGCAGCCAACCAGGGCATGCGACTGGCGCGCGGCCGGGTCATCGTGCTGCTCAATCCGGATACGCGCGTCGTCGGCGATGCGCTCGGTCGCCTGGTGCGCTTCCTGGAGCGGCATCCGACGGTCGGGGTGGCCGGCCCGCGCTTGCGCTTTCCCGATGGCCGGACCCAGCCGTCGCGCCGGCGTTTTCCCACGCTCCTCACCGGGTTCCTGGAAAGCACGCTGGTCCAGGACTACTGGCGTGCCAACCGCGTGCTGGCGCGCTATTACGTGGCCGACCGCAGCGAAGACGAACTCCAGGAGGTCGATTGGCTGGTCGGGGCGTGCCTGGCCATCCGGCGCGAAGCGCTCCGCTCGGTCGGCCTGCTGGACGAGCGGTTCTTCCTCTACTCCGAGGAGGTGGAGTGGTTCTGGCGGCTACGGCGGGCGGGTTGGCGCGTCGTCTACCTGCCGGATGCCGAGGTCGTGCACGTCGAAGGTGCGTCGAGCGAGCCGGAATCGGCGTTCCGCCAGGTCGCCTTCGATACGGCCAAAGTGCAGCTCTATCGCCGACTGCACGGACCGCTGGCCGCCGAGCTGCTGCGGGCTTTTCTCCTGGCGACCTACCTGGTGCGCCTGGGGCGCGAGAGCGCCAAGTGGCTGCTCGGGCACAAGCGGTCGCTGCGCTGGCGGCGGATGGTCCGCGACTGGCACGCGCTCCGCTCGTTGCTGCGGCCGGCGGTGGTCCGCTCGTGGGCGAGCCGTCAGTGAGCGGCGCGCCATGCGTGGGCAGGTGCTCTTGGTCACCGGCGAGTATCCCCCGCTGCGCGGCGGCGTCGGCGCCTATACGCAGCGGCTCGGCGCGGCGCTCGGCGAGCTGGGCTGGTCGGTCGCGGTGGCGACGCGCCCGCTCCCGCACCGGGCGGACGAGTTCCCCCCGGTGCGCGACGAGGTGCCCGGTTGGGACATCGGCTCGCTGGTGCGCTGGACGCGCCGCGTGCGGCAGCGCGAGCCCGCGAGCCTGCTGCACCTGCACTATCAGGCCGGGGCCTTCGCGCTGCGGGGGGCACCGCTCCTGCTCCCACTGCTCGCCCGGCCGTTGCCGGTGGTGACCACCTTCCACGATCTCCGCGTCCCCTATCTCTTCCCGAAGGCTGGCCCGGTGCGCCAGCTGGCGCTGCGCCTGCTGGCACGCACCAGTGCGGCCGTCGTGGTGACGAATCCGAAGGACGAGCGCGTCGTGCGCCGCTGGGGCGTGGCGAGCGCCCGGCTCTGGCGGATCCCGATCGGCTCCAACCTGCCAGCACCGCGCGATCCCCAGGCCGCTCGCCAGCGACTCGGCCTGTCGCCCGCGCAGCCGTTCGTCGCCTTCTTCGGCTTCCGGCAACCGGAGAAAGGGCTGGAGACGTTGCTGGCCGCACTGGCCTCGTTGCCGGAGCCCCGGCCGCTCGTAGTCCTCGTGGGCGGCGAGCGGCCGGACACAGACGAGACGCGAGCCGTCCCCGCCGCCGGCCTCGCCGCGGCCCGCGCGCTCCCAGTGCTCGACCTCGGGTATCGCCCAGCGCCGGAGGTGGCGGACCTTTTGGCGGCAGCTGATCTCGTCGTCCTCCCCTTCCGGCAGGGTGCCTCGCTGCGCAACGGCACGCTGATCGGTGCGCTGGCCTGCGGTGCGGCCGTCCTGACGACCGCGCCGCCCGATCCGGCGCAGCTGCTGCCGCTCCGCGACGGTGAGCATCTCCGGCTCGTCCCGCCCGGGGACCCGGTCGCGCTCGCCGCGGCGCTCGCCGAACTGCTCGCCGATGCGGCGCGACGAGAGCGCCTGCGGGCCGGCGCGCGCGCCATCGCCCCGGTCTTCGCCTGGGAGCAGATCGCAGCGCGCCACGACCAGCTGTACCGGCTCGTCCTGGCGCGGGCCGCAGCGAGACGGTGACGAACGCGCGGTACACTTGTGTTCTGCAGCGTGTGGCGACCGCTGCGAGCCGACTCGTGCCGACCAGGAGGAACGACCGTGCGGTACTTCCTGAAAACCGAGCGTGGCCAGCCAGCGCGGGAACTGGACGAGGCGACCGGGCAGCAGATCCTCCACCGCGGGCGCCATGAGGGACGGCGGGTGGTCGAATTGTTCGTCCTGCACCCCGACGGGCGGATCGACCGGTACCAGGAGCGGGCGCGGCGCAAGCTGGGCAGCAACGCGATCGTCAGCCGGACCTGGCTGGTCGAAACCTACCACCCCGAGCGACCCGGTCACTGGAGCGACGACCGCTATGTCCCCTCCCCCGAAGAGGCACTGGCCGAGACGGAGCCGGCCCCGGAGGCCGTGGTGCTGGTGCTGCTCGGCGCGGAAGAGGACGACGAACCAGTGCTCGCCCAGCTGGCTGCCCTCCAGGCGCAACGCTCCTGAACGCGCACGACGAGGCAGTGGTGGCGACCGGGTCGCGGCCGGAACGAGCGTTCGAGCGCGCGCACCGGGGGACGCGCTCGCTGCGGCCGTTCCGCGCTGTCCGCTACGACCTCGAACGGGTCGGTGACCTGGCGGCGGTGCTCGGCCCGCCCGACGATGTGCCGACGGCCGAGCAGGCAGCCGCTCTGGCCGCGCACCACCCCTATCACTGCTTGCATCTCGAGGTCCCCGATGCCGATGGGTACTCGTTCCAGCGCGCCGCCGCACAGTATCGGGCGTGGCGCGCGACCGGGATCCTGGCGCGCGACGAGGAGCCATCCTGTTACGTCTATGCGCACCGCTTTCGGCTGGACGGGGGGATCGCCACGCGCCTCGGTGTCTACCTGGCGGCCTCGCTCGCCCCGGATGCGACCGCACGGCTGTTGCCGCACGAAGGGACGAACCGGGAGCTAGTGGAGCGACGGTTGCGGCAACTCGCCGCGGTCCGCGCCCATGCCGGAGCCGTCTACGCCGTCTGGGCCGGCGACGGGACCCTGCGGCAGGCGCTCGAGGCGAGCATCGCCGGCGCCGCGCCGTTGTGGGAGCATGCGCGCGGCGAGGAGCAGCACGCGCTGTGGCGGGTGACAGGTCCCGCCGCCGAGGAACTGGCGGCGCTGGCCGCCAGCCGACCGCTGGTCATCGCCGATGGGCATCATCGCTTCGCGGCCGCCCTCCGCTACGCGCGCGACCAGCAGATCACCGGGACCCTCGCCCATCCGGCAGCCTGGGTACCAGTCCACGTGGTCGATGCGGCCGATCCAGCGCTCGCCGTCCGCGCGATCCACCGGCTGGTCCGCTGGCTCCCCGGTGACTGGGAGATGCTGCAGGCCCATCTGGCGCGCCACGCGCGGGTCGTCGCGGTGCGTGCGGTCCCCTCGCCGGAGGAAGCGGCGCGGCTCGCCGCCGAGCTGGCGCGAGCGTCCCAGCCGCGTGTCCTGCTCCTCCAGGAGCGCGAGCTGCTGGAGCTGGCGCTCCCCACCACGCCGGACGACGCGCCGGACGCCATCCTGGTCGATGCCCTCCTGCTCCGGCACGTCTGCGCGCTGGAGGCGGAGACGATCGAGCAGGTGGTCGAGTACACGCCCGATGCGCGCGCGGCTGCGCAGGCCGTGCTGGATGGGCGGGCGCTCCTGGCGGTCCTCGTGCGACCCACTCCGCTGGCGACCGTGCTGGCCTGGGCGCAGGCTGGCCGGCTCTTTCCGCCCAAGACGACGTACTTTTTCCCGAAGCTGCCGCAAGGGCTGGTCTTCTACGACCTGGCTGACCCGGCAACGCTCGGCTGACCGCGTGGGGGCTCGGTGCCGGGAACGCGCCGGCTGACTGGTGTCGGGGCGCGGCGCCCCAACTCGCCCGCCGCGCCACGGGCGCGGCACATGCCGGTGGCACACGTCAGCCGCGTCCACGATCCCGTCGGTACCGCGACCATCGCCCCGTCAGGGGATTCCCGGCCCCGTGGGCCGGACGGGTCAGGCACCGCCTGACCCCTACAGGACGGGGCCGACGCCCCACCGTCGCACCCATGTGCCCGACCGGGGATGCGTCGCCCCACCTTGTAGGGGCGAGGCGCCGCCTCGCCCGCCCGCGCCATGGGCGCGGCCACCCGCGGCACACGCCGGCACGCGGTGACTGCAGACGAACCGCGACGGGATGGTCGGCCGGCCCTGCCGGGCCGGCGGGTCAGGCACCGCCTAACTCCTACCGGACGGGGATGAGCGCCCCACCGTCGCACACGAATACCCGACCGGGAATGCGCTGGCCCACCTTGTCGGGGCGAGGCGCTGCCTCGCCCGCCCCCGCCATGGGCGCGGCAATGCATCGTGGCCAACCACCCCCGCCGTGGTCATCATCGCACCGCGACACCCGTCGGCATGCGTTGCCGGCCCTGCGGGCCGGACGGGTCAGGCACCGCCTGACCCCGACAGGACGGGGGCTGCCGCCACCCGTGGTGCCCATGTGTCCGACCGGGGATGCAGCGCGCCACGTTGTAGGGGCGAGGCGCTGCCTCGCCCGCCCGCGCCGGACGGCGCGGCAAAACGACACGGCGCGCTCGCCGCCCGGCACGCTCAGCGGCGCGCCAAGACGACGCTGGCCAGGCTCAGGATCGCGACCGCGATACCGACGACGACCATGCTGGTCACCATCGCCGAGACGGCGGTCTCGCCGCTCACGAAGGGGGCCGCAGCGATCCAGAGGCCGATCGGCACGTTGGCCAGTCCTACCCAGCGGAGCCCCGGCGAGAGCGCCAGTTCAGCGATGGCGAACATGACGATACAACCGCCGAAGAAGGTGGCGCTCAGCCGCGTCACGTCGTAGAGCCAGGCATCCGGGATGACGTAGGGCGAGGCGGCCAGCCAGAGGCCGAGGACCATCACCAGGGCCGCCGCGTAGTCCCAGAGGGCGGACGACCGGCGCTGTGCGGTTGCCATCGCGTGCTGCTCCTCTCCCTTCCCATCCAACTCGGCGCAGCGGGTCCTGCGCTCCCGGCGCGATTGTAGCCGAGCGCACTCGCCGAGAAAACCGCCCCGGGGCCGTGGCCCCGGGGCGGATGCGCGAGGCGCTGCGTCAGCTGGTCACGTTGATCGTGACGGTGTCGAGCAATGGATCGGTACTCTCCAGCACGCCGGTCGCGCCGTAGTCGAGGTAGCAGGTGACGGTGTAGGAGTTGTCAGCAGTCCCATCGACCAGGATCAGGTTCGCGGTCGCCACGTTGTTCGCGCCGCTGGTCACCACGGCGATGGTGCCGGACGTGCTAGCGGTCGGCTGGCTGCTCCAGCGCGCGGTGGTGGCTTCGTCCGTGCTGGTGAAGCGGAGCAGGAGCGGAACACCGGTCGGCGTGTTCGGATCGAGGTCGCAGCTGACCTGGGCCGTCTTGGTGGCTGGGCCAGCGAGGTCCCCTTCACGGACTTGGTACGTGCCGGGGCCGCCCGTCAATCCGCTGATCGAGAGGGTGCCGGTCAGGCTGCTCACCCAGGTGACGCGGCTCGTATCGGCCGGCTCGTTCGCGTCCTGTTCGCCGTTACCGTTCAGGTCCCACCAGGCGGTGACCGTGTTGGTCCGGTCGGCCGTGCCGTTGGTGAAGGTGAAGGACGCATGCCCGTCGCTATCGGTGACGGCCACGCCGCTCACCGGGTTCGGGGTTCCCTCGCTGCTCACCCGGAAGCGGATCGTGCGTCCCGCGAGCGGGGTGTCGCCCGCGGTCAGCGTCGCGGTCAACGGGACATCCTGGTTGACGACTGCGAGCGTCACGCTCGGCTCGAGGCGCAGCGCGAAGTTCGAAAGGGTCAGTGCCGGATGGCGGGTCGGCGTGAGGACGAAGACACCCGAGCCGTCACCAGCCACCTGGTAGTTGACGACGTTCGATACCCCCACCAGGAAGCCGGTACCGCTCCCGGCGCCGTCCGTCACGCCGACGAGCGCCGTGCCGGTGAAGGTGCGCGGCACGCTGGCGAAGGTCGTGCCGAAGTCGCTGGGGTAGGGATAGATGACCGCGTAGCCGCCGGCCGGGACAGCGACGAGCACCGGATTCTCGCTCGTCCCCACCTGGCTGGGAGCGACTGCCGCGCCGTTGGCACTCAGGATCTGCACATTGGCCAGTTGCTGGCGACCGGTGGGATTGAAGAGCGTGAACCCGCTCGTGTCCCCCTGCCCGGTGGCGTCACCGACCTGGAAGAGCGGCAGTGCCAGGCTGTGGGTGAACCAGGCCTGGCCGGTGACCTGCCCCGCTGTGCGCGCCTGCGTCTCGGCCACCGACCAGCTCTGCTTGCTGCCCGCGACGTCCGGCGCTGCGGGCGCGATGTAGCTCATCGCCTGCCCTTGACCCGGACCAGCCAGGTACTTGACTTCGTCCACCGCTGCTGCGAACGGGCGTTGCCCGCTGATGACCACCGCGTTGACCCGGGCGGGATCGAGGCTCGGGGTCGCGCTGATGTCCGGCCGATAGATGAAGGCGCTCTCCCCCGGCTGGAGCGTGATGGTGGAGAGTTCGGGCGGGACCACCTGGGCGAGACCGTTGCGGTCGTAATAGGTCAGCGTCAGGGTGTTGGTGTTGGCCGTGTCCAGGTTTACCAGCGTGATCCCGGTATTCCAGTTGTTGTAGTCGCGGAAGACGATCGGGGCATAGCGCGTGCTCGCGCTCGTGCGCGGTACGGCCTCGTTCGTCAGGAGCATGCGCCAGGACGGCTTGTACCGCTCGGCGACCACCGCGACACCGATCAGCTGGGCATCGATGAAGGCGGCACCGACCCATTCCGGCGGGACGACACTCCCGAGGTCCAGCGACCAGGTCTCGCCCGCCGCCAGCGTCTGGGTGAGCGTGTAGCTCGCATTCCCGACGGTGACGCCCCGCGCGCGCAGCAGCGTCACGGTGACCTGGTTCGGCTGGTTGCGCAGGTTGGCGATCTTGACCACCGTGTTCCAGCCGGAGTTGGTCTGGACGACCGGGAGGACCCAGTTGCGGCCCTGGTTCGCCGCATCCCAGTCGTCGTCGCGCGCGCCGGTTGCGCCGGAGACGAACTGGAAGGCGCTCGAACTCCGCAGGTCGTTGCCGAGTGCGCTCGGCCCAGCATGCTTGGCGACGACACTGATGGCTGGGTTGCACGAGATGGTGCAGATGCCCAGCTCGCTCAGGATGGAGCGGCTCGTGTCGGGGAACTCGGCCTCGATCACCAGGCCAGCGCTCCCACCGGTCGGCACTAGACCGAGTCCGGCGAGCTCGGCCGCCGTGAACGCGCGGGTGGCCCGTGGTGCCAGCGTGTACGGGCCGCGGATCGTGCCACCGACCCGCTGAGTGCGCAGGCGAATCTGGATCGGGAGCGCCTCCAGATTCTGCACGACGACGGTGCTCCAGAGCGGACCGAAGCCGCCGGGCAACGTTTCGGCGTTGTACACGGCTGCCAGCGTGACGCGCGCCTGCTGCTCGCTGAGCGGCGCGGCCGCTCGCGCGCTCGGCAGGAGCGCTGCGAGGCTGCTGGCCGCGAGCGCCAGTGCCAGGAGAACGCGCCAGAGCCGCGACGGTCGTCGTCCGGTTTGCATGGTGACCCTCCTTTCCGTGCGTCCGACCGTTTCGGCAAGGAGGAGTGTACCGGAGACTGCCCTGGCCGAGCAGGCTCCGCCTCCCAGAAACACCGCAGCGACCCGGGTCGCTGACGCGCCGGCGCCTCCGACCCTCTAAAGATACGACGCGGCAAGGGGTCGGGTGGTTTCAGGCCGGTCGGCGCGGGAGGTACAGAGAAACGGGCGATGCCGGTGGGGGACGGCACCGCCCGAGCGTGAGGAGGAGTACGGGGCTGCGCGAGGTGTGCGTCGTTCGTTTCCGTCGGGAACGATACGCGCTCAGCAGCCGGCGTGTGTGGCGATCGTGTTACGATCAGCGCCGTTCCAGCGGGAGCGCGAAGCCGACGATCGCGCCGCCTCCCGGCGGGCTCTCCGCCCACACTCGCCCGCCGTGCAGCTGGACGAGGTGCTTGACGATCGCCAGCCCGAGCCCGCTGCCGCCCCCGCTCCGCGCCCGGTCACCTTTGAAAAAGCGCTCGAAGACGCGATCGAGCTCGTCGGCGGGGATCCCTGGCCCGGTGTCGCGGACGCGAACGATGGCCTCCCCGGAAGCGGCAGCGATCTCGACCGTGATCTGGCCTCCTGCCGGGGTGAACTTGAGCGCGTTGTCCAAGAGGTTGGCCAGCACCTGGCCGATCCGCTCCGGATCGCAGGCGACCGGGGGCAGTTCCGGGGCGACCTGCACGGTGAGCGCGATGCCTTTGCTGGCGGCCCGCGGCTCGAAGCGGCGCAGCGTCGCGCGGGCCAGCTCGGCAAGGTCAGTCGGGACACGAGCGAGCTGTAACTGGCCGCTCTCGGCCTTGGTCAGTTCCAGGAGCTGGTTCACCAGGCGAGTCATGTGCTCCACCTCGACGGCGATGCGCCGCAAGAAGTCCTCGGCGACCGCCGGATCAGCCAGCGCGCCGTCCAGGAGCGTTTCCACCAGGGCTTGCAGGGCCGCCAGTGGCGTCCGCAGGTCGTGCGAGACGTTGGCGACGAAGTCGCGGCGGATCGTTTCCGTGCGGCGCAGCTCGGTGATGTCCCGCAGGACGAGCGTCACCAGCGGGCGATCGGCACCCTGGAGGACAGAGACCTGGGCCTGGATGCTCCGGCGCGGTCGACCGAGTTCGACGAAGCGCCCGGTCGTCGGCGCCGCGCCAGCCAACGCGCGGGCGACCAGCTCGTTGAGCTCGTAGTCGCGCAGGACTTCCGCGTACGGACGACCCAGCGCCTCGCTCCGGCCGCCGGGGAGGAGTTCGCGAGCAGCACGGTTCAGGCTCACCACCTGCCCATCCGGATCGACGAGGACGACACCATCGCTCAGGTGATCGAAGAGGGCAGCCAGCTGGCTCTGCCGGGCCGAGGCCTGTTCCAGCTCGCGCTCCAGGAAGCGGAGCGCATCGTCGAGCAGGAACCGGAACGCGTCCAGTGACCGCGCGTCGAGGAGCGGTCGCTGGAGCGGGCCGATCGTCGGATGCTCGCGGCGGAGCTGGGCGAGCATCCGGCGCAGCTCGGCGCCGAACCGGTGACGCTGCCAGAACAGCGCGACGAGCGCACCGGCAACGAAGGCGAGAGCGGTGGCGAGGAAGAGCGTGAGCATCGCTGGCTACCCTCGATGGGAGCGTACCGATCGCACGAGCGGAAATCGTGACGGAGCGATGACCATCAGCGGCGTGTCGCTTGTGGTGAGCGCGCGGTCAAGCGATAGCCGATGCCCCGAACCGTCTCGATCAACCGCGGACGGCGTGGATCGTCCTCGAGCTTTTCGCGCAGCCCGTGCACGTGCACAGCCAGCGTGCGGAAATCGCCGAACGTGTCGTAGCCCCAGACCGCGCGAAGCAGTTCCTCGGAGCGGCAGACGCGCTCCCGGTGCCGGGCCAGGTAGGCGAGCAAATCGAACTCGCGAGGCTTGAGCGCGACCTCGCGCCCTTCGCGCCAGACGCGCCGTTGCTCGAGATCGATCCGCAACGGGCCGATCTCCAGGATGTCGGGGGAGAAGCCGGCAGCCAGTTCTCTGGCCAAAAGCTCGCGGCGGCGGAGGAGCGCCTTGACGCGCGCGAGGAGTTCGCGCATCGAGAAGGGTTTGGTGAGGTAGTCGTCGGCGCCCAGCTCCAGCCCGAGCACGCGATCGACCTCGGTATCGCGGGCCGTCAGGATGAGGATCGGCACAGTGCTCTGCTCGCGCAGTTGGCGGCAGACCTGGAAGCCGTCGAGACCAGGCAGCATGATGTCCAGAATGACCAGGTCGGGGCGGGCGAACGCTGCCTGCTCGAGCGCGGCCTCGCCAGCGTCGGCCACGATGACCGAATAGCCCTCCCGCTCGAGGTTGTAGCGGATCGTCGCTTGCAGTGTGTCGTCGTCTTCGACGAGCAAGATCGTGGGCACGACCCCCTCCTGATCGAGAAGTGTACCAGGGATCGGACAGTATCCGGCATCGACGTGGCGACTGGGGAGCTGGTAGGATTCGGCACACGTTCGGGAGGCGCGGGGTGGACGAGCGCGCAGCCTGGCTCGGCTTCCATGCGGTCGACGGGATCAGTCTCCGACAATTGGAGCGCTTGATCGCGCAGACCGGGAGCGCGCTCGCCGCGTGGCACGCACCGGAAGCGGAACTGCGGGCACTCGGACTGCCGGAAGGCCCGCTGGCACGGCTGGTCGCTGCGCGACAAGCGGGGCTGCCCGAGAAGATCCTCGCGCAGGTCCGGCGGGTGGGCGCACGCGTCATCGTCTATCCGGACGAGGACTATCCCCCGCTCCTGCGGGAGATCGCCAGCCCACCACTCGCGCTCTTCCTGCGGGGCACCCTCCCGCCGGCCGAGGCTCCGGCCGTGGCCTTGGTCGGGACGCGCCAGGCCTCCAACTATGGGATCCAGGTCGCCGCCACGTTCGCGACTGCGTTGGCCGAGGCAGGCGTGACGGTGGTGAGTGGGCTCGCCCGCGGCATCGATCGGGTCGCGCACGAGGCGACGCTCGACGCGGGCGGGCGGACCATCGCGGTGCTCGGTACCGGGATCGACGTGGTCTATCCGCCGGAGCACCGCGCGCTCGCCCAGCGCATCGCCGAGCAGGGAGCGCTGGTGACCGAGTTCCTGCCGGAGACGCCGCCCTATGCCGGAAACTTCCCAGTGCGCAACCGGATCATCAGCGGACTCTCCCTGGGTGTCGTGGTGATCGAAGCGCCGGAACGGAGCGGCGCCCTGATCACGGCCAGCTTCGCGCTCGACCAGAACCGATCGGTCTACGCCGTCCCCGGTCCGATCTTTTCGCCGGGCACTGCCGGTATCCTGCGCTTGCTGCGCGATGGCGCGACGCCGGTCGGCTCGGCTCAGGAAATCCTGGAAGACCTGCAACTCGTCGCGCGCCAACTCCCGCTGCCGGCCGCCCCAGCCGTCCCCGAGCGTGCTCGGCCGGTCGTGGCGGCACTGGGACCCGAGCCGAAACACATCGACGAGCTGGCCGCCGAGCTGGGTATGGGAATCGCCCAGCTGAGCGCGCTGCTCCTGGAGCTCCAGCTCGAGGGGATCGTCACGCATCTGGGGGCCCAGCACTATGCACTGGCTTCTCCCTTGCTGGCGAGAGGAGGCAGGCGATGATGTGGGCAGTCATTCCGGCTGGTGGGAGCGGCACCCGGCTGTGGCCGGCCAGTCGGCGCAACCGGCCCAAGTTCCTCCTGCCGATTCCGGGGCCACAGTCGATGCTGCGCGCGACCTGGGAGCGGGTGCGGCCGCTCGTGGCACCGCACCACTGTTTCGTGGTGACCGGGGCAGCGCATGTCGCCGCGGTGCGCGGCGAGTTGCCGGAACTGGCAGCCGAGCAGATCATCGCTGAGCCAGCGCCGCGCGGGACGGGCCCAGCGATCGGCCTGGCTGCCTTCCTGATTGCCCGGCACGCTCCCGGGGCACTGATGGGCTCCTTCGCAGCCGATCACTATGTGGCCGATCCGGAAGGGTTCCGGCGGGCCGTCCGCGCCGGCTTGCGGGCAGCCAACGAAGGGTATCTCGTGACGATCGGCATCCCGGCGCGCTATCCGGAGACCGGGTACGGTTATATCCGCCTCGGGGAGCCGCTCCTCGTGGCCGAGGGACTCACCGTCCATCGTGTCCAGCAGTTCAAAGAGAAACCGGATCGTGCCACCGCTGAGCAGTACGTCCGCTCCGGGGAATACTGCTGGAACGCGAGTATGTTCCTCTGGCGCGTCGACGTCTTTCTGGATGCGTTGCGGCGCTTGCTGCCGGAGGTCTATGCCCCACTCGCGGCGATCGCTGCCTGTTGGGATGCGCCGGAGGGACAGCACTGTTTTCAGGAGCACTGGCCGACGATTCCGGAGATCACGATCGATCACGGCATCATGGAGCGCGCTGACCAGGTGGCGGTCGTTCCGGCCGAGTTCGGCTGGGCGGATCTCGGGGATTGGCATGGCCTGGCCCAGCTCCTCGCCGACGATGCCGACGATTCGGTCGTTCTCGGTTGCGAGCATCTCGGGCTCGACACGCGTGCTACGCTCATTTACGGCGGCCGTCGGATGGTGGTGACGCTCGGAGTGGAGAACCTCGTGGTCGTCGATACCGACGACGTGCTGCTGGTCGCCCATCGCTCCCGCGCGCAAGAGGTGCGGGAGATCGTGCGACGACTCGAGCAGCTCGGCCGGCAGGATCTGCTCTGATCTCGTGCCGATGGCCGAGCCTGCCGAAAATCAGTAGAGGGGGACGATGGCTGGGAAGACGACGAAGAAAACGACGAAGAAGACAACGGCGGCAACGAGCGAGACGACAACGAAGAAGACGACGCGCGGCACCAGTCGTGCCGACGGGCAGGCACTGGTCATCGTCGAGTCGCCGGCCAAGGCTCGGACGATCGCTCGTTTCCTCGGGCCAGGGTATACCGTGAAGGCATCGATGGGGCACGTGCGCGACCTGCCGAAGAGCAAGCTCGGGGTCGATGTCGCGCAGAACTTCCAGCCGACCTACACGGTTCTCAAGGAGAAGCTGCCGGTCGTCAAGGAACTCCAGGAGAGCGTGCAACGGGCACGCGAGTTGATCCTGGCGACTGACCCAGACCGGGAGGGCGAGGCGATCGCCTGGCATCTGATCGAGGCGACGCGGGCTCACGACAAGCCGGTGCGGCGCATCGTTTTCCACGAGATCACCGAGGAGGCGATCCGGGAAGCGCTCGCCCACCCGCGCGGCATCGACATGCGGCTGGTCAATGCGCAGCAGGCCCGGCGCGTGCTCGATCGACTGGTCGGGTACGAGATCAGCCCGCTCCTCTGGCGCAAGGTCAAGAGCGGTCTTTCCGCAGGGCGCGTCCAGTCGGTCGCCTTGCGCCTGGTCGTGGACCGCGAGCGGGAGATTCAGGCGTTCGTCCCCCAGGAATACTGGACGATCGAGGTCGATCTCGTACCGACCGGAAACGGTGCGCAGGAACCGGTCCCCTTCGCGGCAGCACTGGTCCGGGTACGGGGCGAGAAACCGGACCTTCCGAACGAGGAAGCGGCGCGAGCGGTCGCCCGCGAGCTCGAGGCCTCGCAGTACTGGGTGGTTTCGATCAAGGAGCGGCAGAAGCAGCGTCGTCCCGCACCGCCCTTCATCACCAGCACGCTGCAGCAGGAGGCCGGGCGCAAGTTGCGCTTCCCGGTCAGTCTGACCATGCAGTTGGCCCAGCAACTGTACGAGGGAGTAGAACTCGGGCCCGAGGGCAGTGTCGGCCTCATCACCTACATGCGGACCGACTCGACGCAGGTGGCCGCATCAGCCCAGCAACGGGCACGCGAGGTGATCGCGGCCCGGTGGGGAGCTGACTTCTTGCCCGAGCGCCCACCGGTCTATGCCAAGAAGGCGAAAGGGGCACAGGAGGCACACGAAGCGATTCGGCCGACTGACCCGGCACGCGATCCGGAGTCGGTGCGCCCGTATCTCACGCCGCGCCAGTACCAGCTCTACCGGCTCATTTGGGAACGGTTCATCGCGAGCCAGATGGCACCGGCCATCTACGACACGGTGACGGTCGAGATCGCGGCCGGGCCGACGGTCGGGGCCGATGCCCCGTATCTCCTGCGGGCCACGGGATCGGTCGTCCGCTTCCCGGGTTTCCTCGTCGTCTACCGGGAGGAGCGTGACGAGGACGAGGTCGACGAACTGGATCAGCGACCGCTTCCACCGCTCGCGACTGGCGAGGTCTTGCGCCTGCTCGCCGTCCGGCCGGAGCAGCACTTCACTCAGCCGCCGCCCCGCTACAGCGAGGCGACACTGGTCAAGACGCTGGAGGAGCTGGGGATCGGTCGACCGAGCACCTACGCACCGACGATCGAGACGCTCAAGCAGCGCCGTTATGTCGTCGTCGAGGATCGCAAGCTGGTCCCGACCGAACTCGGTATGCTGGTGACCGATCTCCTCGTCCAACACTTCCCGGACGTGGTCGATGTCGGCTTCACCTCCCGCCTGGAAGAGGAACTCGACGAGATCGCCGCTGGAGAGCGCGACTGGGTTCCGGTCGTTCGGGAGTTCTACGAGCCGTTCCACCGCCAGGTGGAGGAAGCCGAGCAGACCATGGAGCGGGTGCGGCTCGCTGACCAGCCGAGCGGCGAGGTCTGCGAGCTCTGCGGCCGACCGATGGTGATCAAGGAGAGCCGGTTCGGCCGGTTCCTCTCCTGCTCGGGTTTCCCGGAGTGCAAGAACAAGCGCCCGCTCCTGGAGAAAATCGGGGTGCGTTGCCCGCAATGCGGCGAGGGCGAGATCGTCGTCCGGCGGAGCCGGAAGGGTCGAACCTTCTATGGCTGCAGCCGCTATCCCGACTGCGATTTCGTCAGCTGGGAGCGACCGACTGGGGAACGGTGCCCGCAATGCGGGGGAGTGCTGGTGGTGAGCGTGCGGCGAGGGCAGGAAAGCGTGCGCTGCTCGTCGTGCAGCTATCGGCCAGCGGAGGAGAAGGCGCCGGTCGAAGCCTGATCCGGGGGTATACTTGATCGGTCGACGGCCACCCCGGCCGCAGGAGGGGGCGAGCGTGCGCGAGAGCGCGGTGCGGCACGGAACCACCATCCTGGGTGTCCTCCGGGATGGCCGGGTCGCGATCGCTGGAGACGGCCAGGTGACGGCTGGCGACGTGGTGCTCAAGCATCGCGCGCGCAAGATCCGCGCGCTCGCTGGTGGCAAGGTACTGGCCGGCTTCGCCGGTGCGGTCGCTGATGCCCTGACCCTGTTCGAGAAATTCGAGCAGCATCTGCGGACCGCCGATGGTGACCTGCGCCGTGCCGCGGTCGAGCTGGCCAAGGAGTGGCGGTCCGATCGCTACTTACGGCGACTGGAGGCCCAGCTTCTGGTCGCCGATCCCCGCCAGCTCTTGATGATCTCCGGGGACGGAGACGTCATCGAGCCGGACGACGGCGTCGCCGCGATCGGCACGGGAGGACCCTACGCAGCGGCGGCGGCTCGCGCCCTCCTGCGCCATACCCGCATGAGTGCGGCGGAAATCGCTCGCGCTGCGATGGAGGTGGCCGCTGATCTTTGTGTCTATACCAACCACGCGGTGACGATCCTCACCGCACCACCCGAGCATGGAGAAAATGAGCACACGCATGATGACGAGCGTCCGTCCTGAACGCGGTACCCTGCCCCTGACTCCGGCCGAGATCGTCGCTGAGCTCGATCGGTACATCGTCGGGCAAGAGGAGGCCAAGCGGGCCGTCGCGATCGCGATCCGCAACCGCTGGCGTTGGCAGCAACTGCCTGCGGAAGTCCGACGCGACATCGTCCCGAAGAACATCTTGATGATCGGCCCGACCGGCGTCGGGAAGACGGAAATCGCCCGACGCGTCGCACAACTCGTCGATGCACCCTTCGTGAAGGTCGAGGCGACCAAGTTCACCGAGGTCGGCTATGTCGGCCGCGATGTCGAGTCGATCGTGCGCGAACTGGTCGAAGTGAGCATCAGCTCGTTGCATGGCGAGCGACTCGAGGCGGTCCGCGAGGAAGCGTCCCGCGCCGCATTGCAGCGGCTGGTGGATATCCTGGTCGAGCAGCGCGAGCGCCGGCGGGCCAAGCGACAGGGGTCGGAAGCGGAGGCCGAGCCGGAAGAAGAGGCGCCGGAGGAGCGACGGAAGCGCGAGCGCCGGATGGCGCGCGAGCGGCGTCGCTTGCTCGACTTGCTCTCCCGCGACGGGCTGGAGGACGAAACGATCGAGCTCGATCTGGAGAGCGAGTTCGATCTCTTCGTCACACCGTACGCGGAGAACGGCGGTGTCGATCTTGACGAGTTCCAGGAAACGGTCGCCGATCTTTTGGAGACGCTCCAGGCACGCCGGCGAACGCGGCGCGTGTCCGTGCGCGAGGCCCGGCGCATCCTGACCCAGCAAGAAGCGCAGCGGCTGGTCGACTTCGATGCGGTGGTCGAAGCGGCGATCAAGCGAGCCGAGGAGAGCGGGATCGTCTTCATCGACGAGATCGACAAGTTGATCACCAAAGATGGAGAATACGGTCCCGATGTGTCCGGTGAGGGAGTGCAACGCGACCTCTTGCCGATCGTCGAGGGCTCGGTCGTGATGACGCGCTACGGACCGGTGCGCACCGATCACATCTTGTTCATCGCCGCCGGAGCATTCCACAACGCCAGCCCCTCCGATCTCATCCCGGAGCTGCAGGGGCGCTTTCCGATCCGCGTCGAGCTGCAACGCTTGACCGAAGACGATCTCTATCGCATCCTCACCGTGCCGGAGAATGCGCTGACTTGGCAGTACCGCGAACTCCTGAGCGTCGAGGGGGTCGAGCTGGTGTTCACCGAAGATGGCCTGCGCGAGGTGGCTCGGCTCGCGGCGTTGGTGAACAGCCGGGCGGAAGATATCGGAGCGCGGCGGCTGGCGACGATCATGGAAAAGGTCATCGAGGAGATCAGTTTCCGCGCGCCGGAACTCGCTGGGCAGACGGTTTGCATCGATGCCGACTACGTCCGCCAGCGCGTCGGAACCATCGTGGCGGATGAGGATCTCAGCAAGTTCATCCTGTGAAGGGGAGCGGAGGAGCGGGATGGACGAACCCCGAGCGATCCGCCGGCTGTCGATCCTCATACCGGTCTACAACGAGGCACGGACGATCGGGGAAGTCCTCCGGCGCGTCCGCGCAGTCGAACTCCCGTACGAGCGCGAGCTCGTCGTCGTGGACGATGGCTCGACCGACGGCACGCGCGACTATCTGCAGGAGGAAGCGAGTCGCTCGCGCGATCTCGTCTTGATCCTGCACCCGGTCAATCGCGGGAAGGGTGCAGCGATCCGGTCAGCGCTCGAGGCAGCGACCGGAGACGTCCTCATCGTGCAAGATGCCGACCTGGAGTACGACCCGCGCGACTACCCGCGGCTCTTGCGCCCCATCGCCGAGGGACGGGCACAGGTCGTCTACGGCTCGCGCTTTTTGGGCGAGCACAAGGCGATGTACTTCTGGCACTGGGTCGGCAACCGCTTCCTCACGTTCGTCGCGAACCTGCTGTACGACACGACGCTGACCGACATGGAGACGGGCTATAAAGTCTTCACCGCCGAGGTCGCGCGTCAGTTGCGGCTGCGCAGCGACCGCTGGGGATTCGATCCCGAGATCACCGCTCAGATCCTCCGCCGCGGCTACCGGATCTATGAGGTACCCATCTCCTACAATGGCCGCGAATATTGGGAAGGAAAGAAGATCACCTGGCGTGACGGCCTGACGGTCCTGGCGACCTTGCTGCGGTACCGCTTCTTCGATTCAACTCCTCGGTAGGTGTAGGATGGACGCTGTCCTCGCGGTCGACTTCGGAGCGACCAACCTGCGTGCCGCGCTCGTCCGGCGCGATGGCACGCTGGCTTTCCACCGCCAGACAGCGACCGGGGCGCGCGATGGAGTCGTCGCGGTCGTCGAACGGATCGTGCGGCTGGTCGACGAGGTCGCGGCGGATGCCGGCGTCGATCGTGCGATACCGGTCGGCGTCGTGGCACCCGGGCCACTCGAGCCAGCGACCGGTGTCGTGCTCTTCGCCCCCAACCTGGTCGGCTGGCAACGTGTCCCGCTCCGCCGGATGCTGGAAGAGCGACTCGGGCGCCGGGTGGTCCTGGGAAACGATGGCAACGGGGCAGCTCTGGGCGAGGCGCTCTTCGGTGCCGCCAAGGGGTGCCGGCACCTCGTGCATCTGATGCTAGGCACGGGCGTCGGGGGCGGCGTGATCGCCCATGGTCAGCTGATCGAAGGAGTGCGCGGGCTCGGGACGGAAGTCGGGCACGTGCCGGTCGATCCGACCGGTCCACGCTGCCATTGCGGCGGGGTGGGCTGCGTCGAGGCCTACATCGGCGGCTGGGCGCTAGCCCGCGACGGCGAGGCACTGCGCAACTCCGGGCGTTCCGAGCGTCTGCGGGAGCTGGCGGGGGATGGCCCGGTGACCGCTGCCCATGTGGTGGAAGCGGCGCGAGCCGGCGACGCAGGTGCACGGGCGATTCTGGAGCAGGCGGCCCGTGCACTGGCAGTCGGGTTGGCTGGGCTGGTCAACGTGTTCGACCCTGAAATGATCGTCATCGGTGGCGGCGTTGCTCGCGCCGGGGAACTCCTGCTCGACCCGTTGCGTCGTTGGTTGCCGGTCTACGCGATTCACTACATCGTGGAGCATACCGAGCTGCGGCTCTCGGCCCTCGGTGACGATACCGGGCTCTACGGTGCTGCTGCCCGCGCCTTCCTCGCTAGCGAGCATGCGGGAGCCGAGATCCGTTTGCCCTGATCCGTAAGGGAGCCGCCGTGTGGGCGGACGACCGATCCTCGAGCGAGCCCTTTTGCTCCCCCTGACGCGCCGGCGACTGCTGTGGCTCTCCTGTGGGTCGGTCCTGGTCGCGTGCCGCCGGGGCGAGGCGACACCTCCGCCGACCGCGACCGCGAGCGCGGTGACACCGCTCCCCTCGCCGACACCACCGCGGCGACCGGTCACTCCCACGCCGACGGCCACACCAGTGCTGATCTCCCCGACGCCCAGTCCGCGGCCGACGCCGACACCAGTGGCTGCGCGGATCTTCGTGCGAATGCGTCTCGATGAGCCGAAAAGCCATGACTTCAATGCGGACGCCGCTTGCGGCGGGGAGCCAGAACTCTTCGCTGGCCTGGTTCGCCTGGCACCGGATTACAGCGTGCAACCGGACTGGGCAACCGCGTGGGAGGTCTCGGCGGACGGGACACGTTATATCTTCTCCCTGCGTTCCAACCGAAGTGGGTGGTCGAACGGCGACCCAGTGCGGGCGAGCGACTTCGTCTGGTCGTGGCAGCGCATGCTCGATCCGGCTCACCCAGCACCGCAGGCGTCACTCCTGAACCTCGTCGGCAACGGGAAGGCAGTCCGAGAGGGACGACTCTCGCCGGAACAGCTCGCGGTCCGCGCACTGGATGATTCGACGCTCGAAGTGGAACTCGAGCGTCCAGCCGGCTACTTCCTCTGGATCCTCGGGACACCGGGCTTCCTCCCAGCCCATCGGCCATCGGTCGAGCGATGGGGAGCGCGGTGGACCGAAGCGGGGCGTTGCGTCTCCAACGGCCCGTTTTACCTGGCGAGCTGGGAGCCGGGATCCGGCTATACCGTCAATGCGAACCCTCACTACTGGAACCGACCGAACCTGGACAGTTGTACGGTCACGATCGCGAGGTCGACCGATCCACTCCTCCCCTTCTACCGGGGGCAGGTCGACGTCGCAGCGGTGCCGCAGGAGGAGCTGCCTCGCGTGAGCAGCGAAGAAGCGCTCCTGGAGCGCGTGGAGCGGAGCATTCTGCCGGAGACCTGGTTTCTCGTCATCCAGCCGGACAGTGCCCCTCTGGATGACCTGGAGTTGCGTCGCGCCGTCAGTCGCGCAATCGATCGGGAACGGTTGCGTCAGCTCCTCTACGGTGCGGTCGAGCCAGCGCAGTCGCTCGTGCCGCCTGGAATTCCGGGGAGCGTGCGAGACGACAGCGTGGCTGATGCACATCGTTTCGTACCGCTCGAAGCCTTCCGCGCCTGGCAACGGGTTCGGGCGGGCGATCCGCGCCCGCTGCGCCTCACCGCACCGACCGAATGCTCCCCGAACGAGGAGGCGATCCTGCAGGATGTCGCGATGCAGCTCACCAGTAACCTGGGAGTGCCAGTCGAACTCGTCCGGTTAGCTGCTCGCGAGTGGGAACGGGCTGTCGAAGAGGGAACGTTCCAGCTTCTGTGGTGGCGGTGGCCGCTACCCTTCCCCGACGCCGCGGCTGTCTACGAATGGCTGTTGAGCAGCGAGCGGCGTACGCTGCGTGGACTGCGCTGGCGGAGCGACGCGCTGGATCGCTTGCTGGTGCTCGCTCGCGGGGAAACCGCACTCACCCGCCGGCTGGGCGCGTACCGGCAGTGCGAACGGCTCGCGCACGAGGAGTTCGTCCTGTTGCCGATCTGTCATCCCGTCGCGACGTATCTCGTGCAGCCCTGGGTCGTGACGCTTCCGCGCACGCCGACTGGGGAACTGCTCGACCCGGAGAGATCGTTCAGCCGCTTTCTGAGTGCCGTGACCCTGAGCAGCCGGGGCAGCTGAAGGCGCGCCATCGCGCGCTTCTCGGTCGAGCCGCAACCGGTTTCCCCCCCACGATCGGGTCTGGAGAGGAGCGGCCGGGGAACCGGACAGCGCGGGCGTGTGCTACGATGACCGGCGATCCTGCGCCGAGCGGGGAGCACAGTGTGTTCGTCGTCAGACGAGTGACCGGGGCGAGGTGGGAACGATGAGCGGGACGCATCCTCGTTATCTCTGGTGGAATGGCCAGCAGGTACGCTGGGAAGAGGCGACTGTCCACGTGACCGAACTCGGCTGGTCGACGGTCGGTGCCGTGTTCGAGGGGATTCGCGCCTACTGGAATCCCGAAACCGGCGAGGCGTACGTCTTCCGGTTGCGCGAGCATCTGGAGCGATTGCTGCGTTCGATGCGCCTGGTGCGCCTGGCGCCGCGCTGGGGTATCGGGGAACTCACCGAGGCGATCCTGCAGCTTCTCCGCGACAACGAGTGCCGCGAGGACACGTACATCCAGCCGGTTGCGTACCGGGCAGCTGGACCGAAGACGCTGAGCGGCTTCGCAGAAGAGGCCGGGCTGTACATCGCAACGCGCCCGATGCCGTCGCATCTGCTGTCCGGCAAGGTCGTGCGCGCCAGGGTGAGTTCCTGGCGTCGCATCAGCGACGACATCATGCCGCCACGCATCAAGAACATCTCGAACTATCGCAATGGCCAGCTGGCTGCGATGGAAGCACAGCTGGACGGTTATGACCAGGCGATCCTTCTGAACGTACAGGGGAAGGTAGCGGAAGCGCCGGGCGCCTGCCTCATGCTCGTCCGCGATGGGAAACTCGTGACACCGGACATCACTCAGAGCATCCTGGAGAGCATCACCCGCGACACGCTGCTGCGGCTGGCGCGCGACGAACTCGGTCTTGTGATCGAGGAACGGCCGGTCGACCGCACGGAACTCTATGTCGCCGACGAGGTCTTCCTCTGCGGGACAGCGGCAGAAATCACACCGATCGGCGAGATCGACCGGTACCCGATCGGCGACGGTCATCCCGGGCCGGTCACGCGTGCACTGGAGCGGCTCTACCACGATATCGTGCGCGGGATCGACCCGCGCCGCGCAGAGTGGCGGACGCCGGTCGGGCTGGCGACGGCCGTTGGTACGCGCCCAGGTGATGATTGAGCGCGAACCGCGCTCACCTCACGTCGATCGCTCGAACCATCCCTCGTCGCGCATCCGGAGCACGGCGCGCTCGAAGGCCTCGATCGTCCGGTCGATGTCCTCAGGCGTGTGGGCAACGCTCAAGAGGCCCCCACCGTGGAAGAGATCGACCCCTTCGTTCACCATTGCCTGGTAGAGCGTCGTGGCGAGTGCCGGTGACATGCCGGTTTTCAGCACGATCGGCGAGACCCCCTCGGGCATGCGGATATCCTCGCCACGCTGGTTCGTGCAGGTGTGGCCGAGCGCGATGTGAAATACCGAGCTTTCACCCCACACGAAGCCGGGTATCCCATGGGTGACCAGGACGTGATTCATCCCGCGACGCAAGCGCGCCGCCATGGCATCGGCATGACGCTGAACAGCCGGATCGGCGACGAGCTGCAAGCATGCACAACCGGCGGCAGCGGACAAGGGGTTGGCATTGAACGTTCCCGGATGCGCCACGCGCCGGCGATTCCACTCTGGATCGTCGCGGAACTCGAGAAGCGCCATGATGTCGGCTCGCCCACCGACTGCCCCACCGGGGAGTCCACCAGCGACGATCTTGGCCATCGTCGTGAGGTCGGGGCGGATGCCGAGCAGCCCCTGCACGCCGCCGGGCGACCAGCGGAAACCGGTGATCACTTCGTCGAAGATGAGCAGCGTTCCTGTCCGCTCGGTGATGGCGCGCAGGCGATGCAGAAAGCCCTCGGGCAAGGGGATGGAGGCCCACGAGGCACCGCTGGGTTCCAGGATCACCGCTGCGATATCCCCTTCCGCCAGGCGGCGCTCCACGAAGTCGAGGTCATTCACCGGCGCCACGACGACCGATTCGAGGACAGCACGAGGCACCCCCGGGATCGGCTGCGCGTCGAACGGCGGCTTTTCGCCCGGCAGCGCATAGTCCTGCCAACCGTGGAAGTGACCAGCGAACTTGAGGATCTTTTCGCGACCGGTATATGCCCGGGCGAGTCGCATGGCGAGCAAAGTGGCTTCCGTTCCGGAGGCGGTGAACTTGACCCGCTCACAGGAAGGCTTGAGCTCGCGGATTCGTTCCGCCCATTCCAGTTCGAGATCGTGCCCGGCACCATAGTGTGTGCCGCGCCGGATCTGCACCTGGACTGCCTCGACGATCTGCGGGTGGGCATGACCGAGGAGCAGGGCTCCATGGCCCATCGTGTAGTCGATCAACTCGTTGCCATCGACGTCCCACTTGTGTGCGCCACTGGCCCGCTCGACGTACAGGGGGAACGGTTTCTGGTACCGCACGTCGTGGGTGACGCCGCTCGGAAAGTCCCGCAAAGCACGTTCGTAGCGCGCCTGCGAGGTCGGGTGCTTGGCGCGATACTCTTCTTCGATCGTCAGCGTTCGTCGGGCCATCGTCTTGCCTCCTCGCGCGTCGCCGGCTCGCCGAGAGGCATTATCGGTCAGGCGAGCGCTGGCGTCCAAGCCGATCTGCGGGACAGAAAGGAGCATGACCGATGCGATTGGCTGCATTGCCGCGCTTTCCCCTGGCCCAGCTGCCGACGCCGCTCGAGGAGGCGACCCGGCTGAGCCACGCCCTGGGCGGTGTCCGGATCCTGGTCAAACGAGACGATCTCACCGGGCTGGCACTGGGAGGGAACAAGACGCGCAAGCTGGAATACCTCATCGGCGATGCCCTGGCCCAGGGAGCCTCGCTGGTGCTCACCGAGGGGCCAGCGCAATCGAACCACTGCCGCCAGACAGCCGCCGCAGCGGCACGAGCTGGACTGCGCTGCGTGCTCGTCCTGAATTCACCCGATCCTGCTCCACCACTGCAGGGTAATCTCCTGCTCGATCATCTCTTCGGTGCCGAGGTGCACCTCGTCCGTCATCGGGACGAGCGGCACGCCGAACTCGAGCACTTGGCGAACCTTTTCGCGGCGCGTGGCGACCGCCCTTATGTCATCCCAACCGGTGGTTCGACGCCGGTCGGCGCAGCTGCTTACGTGCGGGCAGCACTGGAGCTGGCTGCTCAGCTGGTCGAACGCGGAGTGATGGCGACGCGCGTGTACCTCGCGACGTCGACCTCGGGTGGGACACACGCTGGGATGGTCCTCGGCGCTTCGCTGCTCGGCCAGCCGTTCGAGGTCATCGGTGTGGCCGTCGAGGACGAGGCCGAGGCGATTCGGCAGCGCGTGGCAGCGCTGGCCGAAGCGACCGCTGAGCTACTCGGCCTGGAACGACGGTTTCCTCCGGAAGCGATCATCGTCGATGACCGATGGGTCGGGCCGGGATACGGTGTGCCCAGTGAGGAGACGCTGGAAGCGATCGTGCTGGCTGCCCGAACGGAAGGGCTCGTGCTCGATCCGGTGTACACTGGCAAGGCGATGGCCGCACTGATCGGACAGATCCGCCGCGGGGAGATCGCTTCGGGGGAGACGGTCGTCTTCCTGCATACCGGCGGTGCGCCTGCTCTTTTTGCCCAGGCGGAGCGATTGGCCGCTGTCGTGGCGAGCCAGCGACCAGTGGTGGAACCGTGACGCAGCCGCGCTACGCGGACATCGTTCTCGAGCTGGAGCCGGGCGAGCGACGTCCACTCCTGACGTACGGCGTGCCCGCTGAACTCGCCGACCGGATTCGCCTCTATCAGGCGGTCTGGGTGCCGCTGCGCGACGAGGTTCGGTTGGGGGTCGTGGCCAGCCTGCACGAGGAGGCACCGGCTTTCGCGGTGCGCCCCGTCGTCGGCGTGGTCGAGCCGGAATTCGTGCTGACTCCCGAGCAGTGGGCACTCGCCGAATGGCTCGTCGAGGAAACGCTCTGCACGCTCTGGGAAGCTGTCGCACTCTTCCTGCCGCCGCGACTCGCCCAGCGTGTCGAGGTGCTGTTGCGCCCGACCGGTGCAGTACCGACCGGGAGACTCTCGCCTGTCCAACGCCGTCTCCTGGACCTTCTCGCACAGCGCGGGCCGTTAACGCTCGAGCAGGCGCAACGAGCGCTCGGCCGCTCCCTGACGACCGCGTTGGAGCGCGCGGTTAGCACCGGACTCATCGAGCGTCTCCCCATCGTGCGTCCGATCCAGCGCGTGGTATCCGAACAGTTCTTGCGTCCGCGGTTGGACAGCGATCCACCCACTGATGCGGCGCAGGGCCGTGCCTACGAGATCATCCGCCGTTGGTACGAGGAGCACGATGGCGCACTGCTGCCCCGTCGGTTCCTCCACCGGCTGGGGCTCTCCCCAGCGACCGTGCAGATGCTCGTCCAGCGCGGGCTGGTGGAGGTCGTCGAACTGCCGCGTGGGGGACTACCGACTGTCCAGGGTGGGCCCGATCGCCCGCTCACGCTCACACCGGAGCAACAACAGGCATGGGAAGCGATCCGGAGCATGTTCGACCAAGATCCGCCGCGCCCGCTCCTCCTGCACGGCGTGACGGGGAGCGGCAAAACCGAACTCTATCTCCGAGCGATCGGCGAGTGCCTCCGGCGGGGTCGGCAGGCGATCGTCCTGGTCCCGGAGATCGCCCTGGCGACCCAAGTCGTCCAGCGTGTCGCGGCACGCTTTCCCGGTCGGACGGTCCTGGTCCACAGCGGCTTGCGCGAGAGCGAGCGGTCGGCCGTTTGGGAAGCGATTCACCAGGGACAGGCCGCCGTGGTGGTCGGCCCACGCTCCGCGCTCTTCGTCCCGCTGCGGTCGATCGGCTTGATCGTCATCGACGAGGAACACGAGGCAGCCTATAAGCAACAGGAGCCGCCACCACGCTATCACGCGCGGGCGGTCGCCCAGCGGCTCGCCGAGTTGCATCGCGCAGTGCTTCTCCTCGGAAGCGCGACACCGGACGTCACGACGGCCTATGCAGCGGCGACGAGTCAGCTAGCGGTCGCGCGCCTGCGGCAGCGGGTCGGACCACTGGTCGTCGGGGAGCGGGGTGAGGTCGCGCGGGCGCGTCTCCAGCTCCCGCGTGTCGAAGTCGTGGACATGCGACTCGAGCACCAGCTCGGCCATGCCGGGCTGTTCAGCCGAGCACTGCACGAGGCGATCGCGGCAGCGTTGCAGCGGGGCCAGCAGGTTCTTCTCCTCATCAACCGGCGTGGCTCGGCGACCTTGGTCCAGTGTCGATCCTGCGGGCACGTGGAAGTGTGCCCGCTCTGCGATGTCCCGCTCGTCTATCACGCCGATCGCCGCCAACTGATCTGTCACCGTTGCGATCTTCGCCGCCTCCCGAGCACAACGTGCCCGACGTGCGGGCGCCCCGCGCTGAGTTATTACGGAGCGGGAACGCAGCGAGTCGAACGCGAGGTGCAGCAACGTTTTCCGCAAGCGCGCGTGCTGCGCTGGGATCGGGACGTCGTGCAGCGCGGCAATGACCCGCGATCGCTTCTCCAACGTGTCCTCCGTCGCGAGGTCGACGTCATCGTCGGAACGCAGATGGTCGCCAAAGGGCTCGATTTTCCCGCTGTAACGACGGTCGGGATCGTGCATGCCGATACGGGCATCTATCTCCCGGACTATCGAGCGGCCGAGCGCACGTTCCAGTTGTTGACACAGGTCGCTGGGCGAGCCGGCCGGCATCTCCCGGGTGGGCTCGTCGTCATCCAGACCTACACCCCGGAGCATTACGCCATCCGCGCCGCGAGCCGGCAGGACTACGACGCCTTCTATCAGGAAGAACTCGCGTTTCGCCAACGGCATGGTTACCCGCCGTTTCGGCGGCTGGTCCGGCTCGTGGTTCGCCACCGTGACGAGTTGGCCGGACGACTCGCCAGCGAAGAGATGGCGGAACGCTTGCGGGAGAAGGCGCGAGAACTCAGCGCACGCGACGTCGAGGTGCTGGGTCCCACCCCAGCCTTCGTCAGCCGGATCCGCGGTCTGTATCAGTGGCAACTCCTGGTCCGGGGTGCCGATGGGCCGCGGGTCGTGGCGGCGATACCGGTGCACGGCGGCTGGATCGTGGATGTCGATCCGGTGAGCTTGCTCTGACCGGTATAATCGAGAGCCAGTGGAATGTGGGGTGACGAGCATCGATGGCGGTCCGAACCATCATCACAGAAGGTGATCCGCGATTGCGCCAGAAGGCGATCCGCATTCGCGTCGTCGACGAGGAGGTGCGGCAGCTCGCTCGCGATCTCTGGGACACCGTGCGGGCTGCCCGGGGGCTGGGGCTGGCTGCGCCGCAGATCGGGGTCCTGCGCCGTATCATCGTCGTGGCCATCCCGCCCGACTACGTCGAGGAGGGCGATCCCGGGGTGGAACTGACGCTGATCAACCCGGAGATCGTGCGGGCGAGTGGTCGCCAGGTCGGGCTGGAGGGCTGTCTCAGCATCCCCGGCTGGTACGGTGAGGTTCCCCGCTCCATGCACGTGACCGTGAAAGCGCTCGATCTCGATGGTCGCGAGGTGCGCGTGAAGGGAAGCGGATTGCTCGCCCGTGTCCTCCAGCACGAAATCGATCATCTGGAGGGTATTCTCTTCGTCGACCGGATCGAAGATCGGTCGACGCTGCGCTACATCCCGGACGAGGAAGAAGAGACCGCCGAAGCGGCGACCGGGACGTGAACCTCAGAGCACGATTTCGGCCTGATGGACGCGGCTCTGCTCCGCAACGAGGATCGCGTCGATCGTGGCAAGCGTCTGGTCCAACCGATCCGTCTCGTTGAAGACGACGTAGTCGAACTCGTAAACCTGAGCGAGTTCCCGGGATGCGGTCGCGATCCGCTCCATGAGCGTGGTCGGATCGTCCGTCTTGCGGCTGCGCAAGCGGTGCATCAGTTCGGACATCGAGGGTGGGGCGAGGAAGATCAGGATCGCCTGCGGCACGAGCCGCCGGATCGACGCTGCTCCCTGCACGTCGACTTTGACGACCACCGTCTTGCCGCTGCGCAAGGCGCGGCGCACCCGCTCCTTGGGGACACCGTAGAGATGTCCGTAGACCTCCGCCGACTCGAGAAATTCGCCACGGTCACGAGCGGCCAAGAACTCCTCGCGCGTCATGAAAATGTAATGGACACCGTCGATCTCACCAGGCCGACGCGGACGCGTGGTCGCGGTGACCGCGAAATGGAACTCGGGATGCGCTTGACGCATCCGCTCGATGACGGTGTCCTTGCCGACACCGGATGGTCCGGAGATGACGATCAACTTGGGACGGACACGCTGCCGGAGTTCTTCGAGGAGTTCATCGGCCTGCGTATTCAATCCGAGGTCGTCCGTCACCGGCCCGGACCTCCCCTGCTGTCCGCTCCCACCCTGGGGTGGCTCGGATCGGCCACCTGTCGTCATTGTGCCATAGTTGGGAACGCTCGTCGGACTCGAATTCGGAAGGAGCAGGCGTGTTCGACGTTCTGACGATCGCGGCACTGGTCGACGAATTGCGAAAGACGCTCCTGCGTGGGCGCGTGCAGAAAGTCGTCCAGACCGCACCGCTCGCCATCGCCCTGGAGTTCTACGCGGGTCAGCGCTGGGGACTGGTCATCGACGTGAGTCCCCAGGAGCCCTGCTCGTATCTTGCGCACACTGTTCCGGCTGGTGACCCGGAGCAGGTGACGCCGTTTCTCTTGCTGCTCCGGAAGTACGTGCGCGGCGCACGCCTTGTGCAGGTCGAGCAGGTGCCACTGGAGCGAATCATCCGCTTGCGCTTCGCAACCGTTCTGGTGGAGGAGCAGCGAGGACGAATCGAGCGCCTTCCCGTGGAGACCGAGCTGGTCATCGAATTGATGGGGCGGCACAGCAACGCCATTCTGGTCGCCACCGACGGGAGGATCCTCGATGCGCTCAAGCGCGTGACCCCGGAAATGAGCGCTGCCCGACCCGTCCTGCCGGGTCGGCCCTATCAGCCGCCACCTCCACAGTTGAAACGCGATCCTCGCCGCCTGAGCACCGACGCTGTGGACTCGCTCTTGCTCGAAGGACGACCGGACCAGGAGCTGACGACCGCACTCGTCCAGCAACTGGCCGGCTTCAGCCCACAGATGGCACGCGAAGCGGTCTACCGGGCATTCGGGACAACAGCAGTGACGGTCAGTGAGGCACGGGACGCTCCCAGCGGACCGGAGCGCCTGGCGACCGCGATCGCCAGCGTCATCGAGCCGCTGGTGACGGGGCAGTTCGCGCCGACGGTGTACTGGAGCAACGGCGTTCCCGTGGCATTTTCGGCCATTCCTCTGCACTACGCTCAGGGGCTCCAGGCAGAAGCGTTCCCCAGCATATCGATGGCGATCGAGCGATTCTTGGCCGAGCGACCGCAGGGTGAAGAGATCGCTGGGGACCGGTATGCGCAGCGTCGTCGCCGTGTCTTGGCCGCGATCGAACGGGAGCGAGCACGGGTCGAAGCGCGCTTGCATGCGCTGGAGCAGGAGCGAGCGCGGGCCGCGGAGGCGGAGCGCTGGAGGAGAATGGGAGAAGCGATCCTGGCCGCACTCGGCGAGCTCGTGCCAGGACAGCGCGAACTCGTCGTCGATGACCTTCGGATCCCGCTCGATCCGGACCGCACGCCAGTGGAGAACGCGCAAGCCTATTTCGAGCGCTATCGGAAGGCAAAAGCTGCTGCCGAGCAAGTCCCTTTGCGGATCGAGGAGACGCGCTTGGAACTCGAATACTTGCGGCAGCTCGAGGCGCTCGCGCAGGTCGCCGATACGACGGAAACGCTGGAGACGCTGCGCCAGGAGATCGGGCTCACCGAAGGGAACACTGGCGAGCGGACGAAGCGCGGCAGCCAGCGCAAGCTGCGCGTCTGGCGGACGCTCCGCGGGGACCGGATCGTCGTCGGACGCAATGCACGCGAGAACGACTGGATCACCTTCTCGCTCGCGCGCCCGGAGGACGCGTGGCTGCATGCCCGTGGTCTGGCTGGTGCGCACGTGATCGTCCAGTGGGCTGGAGCAGAGGACCCCGATGTCCTCGAACGCGCCGCAGCGCTCGCAGCCTGGTACAGCGAGGGACGCACGGGCACGCGAGTGAGTGTCGATGTCACCCAGCGACGCCACGTGCGCCGCATTCCAGGAGCAGCGCCCGGTTTGGTCCGCTACCGCAACGAGCGGACGCTGGCCGTTCGACCGCGTCCTCCCGAAGATCTCGGACTCCTGGAGGGGTGAGACGCCTCACACCGGCTTGGCGAAGCGAGCCAAGAGCACACCGAGCTCGTAGAGCAGGTACATCGGCGCTGCGACGAGGAACATGTTGAAGGGATCCGGCGTCGGCGTGATCAGAGCCGCAGCCACCGCGATGATCAGGATGGCGAACTTGCGCAGCGAGGCGAGTCGCTTGGCAGAGACGATACCGAGCTTGGCCAGGATAAAGATCACCACGGGGAGCTCGAAGACAACCCCGACCCACAGCAGGAGAGTCATGTAGAAGGAGACCACTTCTTCGGCCCGGAACTGGGCCTCGAAGACGCTCCCACCGAAATGCGACAGGAAGCTCAGGGCACGCGGCACGAGGACGAAGAAGGCGAAAGCGACACCAGCGACGAACATGATGGATACGAAGGGCAGAGCACGGTACAGGTACCGCTTTTCCTTCCGCGTCAAGCCGGGAGCGAGGAAGCGGACGAGCTGATACACGATCATCGGCATGGCGAAGCCGATGCCGAGATAGAGCGCGACCTTGGTGTAGGTGATGAACGACTCGGTCGGGGTGATCGCGTAGAGGCGCTCGATCCCGGACATGCGGATGATGAGCCGCATCGTCGGAAAGGCGAGCGCCAAACCGATGACGAAGCCGACAGCGACGGCGAGCAAGGCATAGATGAGCCGCGTGCGGAGCTCTTCCAGGTGCTCCTGCAGCGTCATCTCCTTGTAGAACTCTTCCGGTTCGGGTTCGGGCTCGTTCGGCTGCGGGGCCGGCTGACCGCGGACACGATCGAGAAGGCTGACCATGGTTCCCTCGCTGCTCCGCTGCGCGCTCCGTTCGCACGCTAAGCGTAACAGACAGGCGCGGGCACGACGAGTCCCGCGCCTGTCTCTGCCGCGTCAGCTCGCCGTCATTGCTTGCCGAGGTGCTCCTCGATGAAGTTGATCGCATCACGCACGGTGACGATGTTGGCTGCCTCTTCGTCCGAGATCTCGATGCCGAACTCTTCTTCGAGCTGCATGATCAGCTCGACGAGGTCCAGCGAATCAGCATTGAGATCCTTGACGAACTCGGCATCCGGAGTCACCTCGCTCGGATCGACACCGAGCTGCTCGGCCACGACGGCCTGCACCCGCTCCAAAATCGACGACGACACGCCAACCACCTCCCCAGCGACCGAATCCTGACCCGCGGGTATCCAGCTTTCCCCGGTAGTATGACTGAGCGTGCCTTCCTATGCAAGTGATCGGCACCTACACGCGCCGATCATCGCCGCTCCTCGATCGCCATCCGCGCCGGTGGCGACCTCCCGAAAACGCAGGCACGCGCACCGGCACTGCGGACCCCAACCGATCGCACAATGGCCGGTGCCCGACTCGATCCCTCAGGTTGGCCATTTGCCCGGTGCCCGCCCGGGAGTCCTCGATGACCGCTCGCCCGGCTCTCCGGTTCTGCTGATCACACCGCCCGTCCGGCACGCCCTCGTGGCCAGGCACGCGACCGATCGGTCCGGTCTGGCGCGGCCACGGAAAATCTATGCTGTAGCCGGTGCCTTCCCGGTCACGAGGGCCGAGCGCGGGCAGCGACGTGCAGCACCACCGGAGATCGCGCACAACGTGCTGCCGAGGATCGTCCCGCGAGTCGGCCAATCCGCCAGGTCGAGACTCGGAACCCACGGCGGTTAACGGCAGCGCGTCAGCTTCCCGAGGATGCCAGGTTAGCAGCGATCGTCCCGAGCACCCCGTTGACGAAGCGGCTGGAACTCTCGCCGCCATACTGTTTCGCGATTTCAACGGCTTCGTTGATGGCAGCCTTCAAAGGGACATCCGGCTCGTGCAACAGCTCGTAGATCGCGATGCGGAGGATGTTGCGATCGACCGGCGGAAGCTGGTCGACCGGGAAAGCCGGTGCTGCTTCAGCGATCATCCGGTCGATCCGCTCGCGATCGGCCCACACACCGGTCACGAGCCGCTCCGCATAGCGGCGCACCGGCTGGGCAATGCTCGCCTGGCTGCGATGCCGCTCGAGCACCTCTTCCAGCGAGTGGTTGGCGACATCGACCTCGTACAGGATCTGTAGAGCCAGGATACGTGCTTGGCGTCGGATTCGCGCGAGTGACATGTCCAGTTCCTTTTGGTTCCCTCGTCGCTCCGGCGCAATGACGGCATGTTCGATCGTGATCGCGATCGGAACCGAATCCATGGAATCCTCGCGGCGAGCGGAACCGTAGCGCCATCGAGAGGACTGCCGAGCAGCCCCCACGGATCGATTGTACCCTGCTCAGCTCTGCTGGCTGGCGAGGTACTCGGCCAGGAAGGTCGTCGTGTGCCGGCTAGCCCGAAAATCCGGGTGCTGCAGGATGCGACGGAGAAGCGGGATCGGGGTGGGCACACCGTCGATGATCGTTTCGCGGAGAGCGCGGTCGAGTCGCTCGATCGCTTGTGCCCGATCGAGCCCCCAGGCGATCACCTTACCCAAAAGCGAGTCGTAGTGCGGCGGGACGACGTAGCCAGCATAGGCATGCGAGTCGACGCGGATTCCGGGTCCACCTGGCCAGACCAATTGCTCGATGCGGCCAGGACGCGGCGCGAAGTCACGGTCGGGATCCTCGGCCGTGACGCGCACCTCGATGGCGTGCCCGCGGGGCGCAAGATCGCGCTCGCGCAGCGCGAGGCGCTCGCCGGCCGCGATAGCCAACTGCCACTGGACGAGATCGAGGCCGGTCACGGCTTCGGTGACCGGATGCTCGACCTGGAGACGCGCATTGGCTTCGGTGAAGTAGAAATGGCCTTCCCGATCGACCAGGAACTCGAAGGTGCCAGCACCGACGTAACCGACCGCCCGTGCACCACGAACAGCGGCCTCATGGAGCGCGTCGCGCACCCTCGCTGACAAATCGGGTGCGGGGGCCTCTTCGATCAGTTTCTGGTAGCGGCGCTGGATGGAGCAGTCGCGCTCACCGACGGCGACGATGTTCCCGTGCTGATCAGCCAAGATCTGCACCTCGACGTGCCGTGGCCGCTCCAGGTAGCGTTCCAGATAGACGGAGGGATCGCCGAAGGCTGCCTGCGCTTCCTGCTGAGCGACTTGCAGAGCCGTGGCGAGTTCGCGTTCCTCCCGCACGATCCGCATGCCGCGTCCACCGCCACCGGCTGCGGCCTTGACGAGAACGGGATAGCCCAGCTTGCGCGCGATGCGCCGGGCCTCGCTCGCATCGCGAACGGGCGTCTCACTCCCTGGGACGATCGGGAGCCCGGCGCGCTGCATGAGCCGACGCGCTTCTGCCTTGTCGCCGAGCGCACGGAGCGTCTGCGGTCGGGGTCCGATGAAAGTGATCCCGCATTCTTCGCAGATCTCGGCCAGGAGTGCGTTCTCGGCCAAAAACCCGTAACCGGGGTGGAGGGCATCGCAGCCGGTGACGACCGCCGCACTGATGATGGCAGGAATATGGTTGTAGCTCCGCTCAGCTGGTGCCGGCCCGATACAAATCGCCTCGTCAGCCAAACGCACCGGCAACGATTCTCGGTCGGCCTCCGAGTAGGCGACGACGGCCGGGACACCCAGTTCCCGGCACGCGCGGAGGACGCGCAGCGCGATCTCGCCTCGGTTGGCGATGAGGACCTTGCGGATCATGCCGCTCACGATGCCATGGTGAGCCCGCCATCGACAGCCAGGACAGCTCCCGTGATGTACCGTGCCCCCGGCGAGACGAGGAAGGCGATCGCCTCGGCGACGTCCTCGGGTGTGCCGTAAAAGCCTATCGGGATCTGCTCGAGGAGTTTTTGCTGGAGTTCGGCCGGTAAGGCTTCGGTGAGGCGCGTCTGAATGAATCCGGGAGCGACGACGTTAACGGTGATGCCGCGGCTCGCCACTTCGCGGGCGAGCGCCTTGCTGAAGCCGATGATGCCGGCCTTGGCCGCCGCGTAGTTGGTCTGCCCGATGTTCCCGATGAGCCCGGATACGGAGGAGAGATTGACGATGCGTCCATAGCGCTGGCGCAGCATCGGCCGCAGAGCCGCGCGGCAGCAATAGAAGACGCTCGTCAAGTTCGTCTCGAGGACGGCGTGCCAGTCCTCGTCCCGCATACGCAAGAGGAGCGTATCGCGCGTGATCCCGGCATTGTTGACGAGCGCATCCAGACGGCCGAACTGGTCGATAGCCGCCTGCACCATGGCGCCCACTTGCTCTGGATCCGTCACGTCGGCTCGGAAAGCGATGGCGGTTCCGCCAGCCGCCTGAATTTCCTCGACGAGCGCCTGTGCCAGCGCCTCGTCGCCGCGGTAATTGACGACGACCTTGAAGCCGTCTCGGGCCAACCGCAGCGCGGTCGCACGACCGATCCCACGAACGGCACCGGTCACGATCGCTGCTCCGCGTTCTCCGCTCATCGCTCCTCCTTCGCCACCCGCTCCTGTCGGACGAGCGAGACATCCTCCGCTCGCAGGAGCTGTTCAGCTGTGGTGATCTCGGCAGTGGGTGCAATACGCCGGATCAAGCCGCTCAGCACCTGGCCAGGGCCGATCTCCCAGAAATGCGCAACGCCGAGGTCGAGCGCGCGCTGCACGACCGCGACCCAACGAACCGGTGACGCGATCTGCTCGACAAGCTCTCGGCGGAGATCCTCCGGATCAGTGAGCACGCGCGCGTCCGAGCAGGCGATCAGCGGCACACTGGGCGTTCGAATCGGTATATTCGCCAATTCGAGGGCGAGCGCATCGGCGACCGGCCGCATCCAGCGAGAATGGAAAGCAGCGTTGACCGGCAAACGGACGACTCGCCGCGCACCCGCACCGCGGGCGAGTTCGGCTGCGCGCTCGAGGGCCTCGTCCGGCCCACTCAGCGTTAGTTGGTTCGGTGCGTTCTCGTTGGCGAGCTCGACGCCGGCCTCGCTAGCGATGGCGGCCAGTCGCTCGCGGTCGAGGCCGATGACCGCGAGCATGCCACCGCGCCCATAGGTCTCCATGAGTTCACCGCGGCGGCGGACGAGCCGCAGGGCATCGGCCAACGTCAGGCTGCCCACAGCCACCAGGGCCGTGTATTCACCGAGCGAGTGACCAGCGACGACACGCGGTACCGGGAGCAACCCGCGAGCCTCGAGTACACGCAGGTACGCGATGCTGGTAGCGAGGAGCGCTGGCTGTTGATGACGCGTCGCAGCGAGCTCCTCTTCCGGTCCCTCGAAGACGATCCGGGAGAGCGGGAAGCCGAGCACCGCATCCGCTTCCTCGAAGACTGCGCGAGCGAGCGCGTCCTCGCTGGCCAGGTCACGACCCATGCCCACCCATTGGGATCCCTGTCCGGGGAAAACCCAGGCGTCCTGCATGCGCTCATCCTCCGCGTCGAACGCCACGCGCACCCCAGCGAACAACGCTGGCAGCCCAGGCGAGTCCAGCACCGAAGGCGACCAGGACGACGTTCATCCCAGGGTGCAGGACACCCTGGTCGGCGGCCTCAGCCAACCCGATCGGCACCGAAGCGGCCGACGTGTTCCCGTAACGGTCGAGGTTGACCCAAACCTTTTCCCAGGGCAGACCGAGGCGCTCGACCGCTGCCTCGATGATTCGCCGGTTCGCCTGGTGCGGGATCAAGAGATCTACGTCATCGAGCGAGAGGCCAGCTCGCGCCACTGCCTCCAGGGCAGCCTCACCGATGATCCGCACCGAAAAGCGGAACACCTCGCGGCCGGCCATGCGGATGACCGGTCGCTTGGGTGCGACCGAGCCGTTGGCGCGAAGAAGCTCGGGAAAGCCCTCGAGATAGAGATGGAGGGCACCGGTGCCGTCCGACCCGAGCACGGTCGACAACACGCCCTCGTCCGCTTCGCTCGCCTCCAGGACCACGGCTCCGGCACCGTCACCGAAGAGGACACAAGTCGTCCGGTCGGTGAAGTCGAGCCACCGGGTGAGCGCGTCGACGCCGACCACCAGCACCGCACGAGCGGTTCCCGCCATGATGAACTGCGCACCGACACCGAGCGCGTAGACGAAGCCCGAACAGGCGGCAACCAGGTCGAAGGCTCCGGCTCGGGTCGCTCCCAGCGCTGCCTGGACCAGCGACCCGGTGGCTGGCATCAAGTAATCGGGGGTCGTGGTCGCGACGATGACCAGATCGAGTCGCTGCGGATCGAGCTGGGCCGTCTCCAGCGCACGTTGCGCTGCGGCCGTGGCCATCTGAACGGTCGTCTCGTCGGGGCCGGCGATACGGCGCTCGCGGATACCGGTCCGCGTGACGATCCATTCGTCGGAGGTCGCGACCATGCGCTCCAGGTCGGCGTTGGTCAGCACCTGGGCTGGGACGTAAGCACCCCACCCGGTGATCGCGGCACGGTACGCCATCGCGCTGCCCCCTGCCCCGCAGCGCCGTCAGGCCTCGGGACGTCGCTGCCGCTTCTTCTTCTCCATATCCAGAACGAGTCGACCGCGGTAATGACCGCAGTGTGGGCAGACGTAATGGGTACGATGCTTCTGCCCACAGGTCCGGCAGGTGGTGAGCGGCGGCACGTCGATGTACTGGTGTGCGGCGCGGAATCCTTGTCGCCGCTTGCTGACTTTATGCTTCGGTACAGCGCCCATCAGGTCGATCCTTCCATGTCTCGTTCGACGACTCGGTGCATGCCGAAACTCCTCCGCGAGGAGGTCACTGCATGCTGAGTGCAAGTTGTCGCACAATCACGCTCGTTCGTCAAGGAGCGACTGCAGGACAGCCAGCCGTGCGTCGATCACCTCTTCCTCACGCTGCCAGAGCGACTCCGGCCCAGGGCACTGGGGACCACAGACCGGATAGAGGGGAATAGCCAGGATCGCATACTGACGGAGCATTTCCTGCAAATCGAGGTGATGGTTCTTGTCGATAGTAAAGATATCCTCGTCCGGTGGAGGTGGGAGTGGGAGGCCGGTGAGGATATCGACGGTCGGCCAGAACTCGGCTTCGAAGGTCTCGCTGTAACGGCCGTCGAACTCGGTGAGGCAGCGGACACAGGTCTGGTGCGCCGTGACATGGAGCTGGCCGGTCGCCAGGATACCGTTGGAGGTCCGCAGCAATCGCACCGAGGCGGTGAGATCGCGAGCCTCGAGGTCACTGTCCAGCACGAGCCGATCGAGATGGACGGTAAAGTAGCGCTCGGTACCGACCGGTGCCTTGAGGAGCTGGGAAACGTTGATGATGGTGTCGTTCTCGAGGTGCCTGATGCGCATGGGACAGCCCTCCGGTCGCGTCCCTCGGGGGGTGCGCAACTCTTCAAGTGTAACAAGCACGTCCAAGAATGCCCAAAAGGGCTTTCCCCGTCTGCGCTCCGCGGAGTAGAATGCCCCCGCGGGCTCGCTGAGTAACGGGGAGCGCGGCGATGCGGGAGAATCGAGTGAAACGGCGACTCCAGGCGGGTGAGGCGGTCATCGGCTGTTTCCTTCCCTACCCCTCCCCGGAGTTGGCGGAGATCTGCGGCTACCTCGGCTTCGATTTCGTCTTGCTCGATGCCGAGCATGGCCGCATTACCGAGGAGACAGCGTACCACATGGTCCTGGCTGCCGAGGTCGCCGGGACGGTCCCGATCGTCCGCGTCCCGCTCAATCACCGGCAAGTCATCCTCCGCTATCTCGATCTCGGTGTCGCTGGCGTGATGGTTCCGCAGGTCAACACCCCGGAGGAAGCAGTCGCTGCAGCGGAGGCATGCCGCTACTACCCACAGGGTCGTCGGGGTGTCGCGGGGGTACGGGCCGCGAACTTCGGCCTGACGATGCCGCTGCACGAATACGTCCAGCAGGCCAACCAGGAAACGCTCGTCATCGTCCAGATCGAGCATATCGCGGTGGTCGAGCGGCTGGAGGAATACCTGGCTATCCCCGGTATCGATGTCCTCTTCGTCGGCCCGAATGACCTCGCGCAGTCGATGGGTTATCCGGGACAGCAATTCCATCCCGAGGTGCAAGCCGTGATCGACGACATCGTGCGGCGCGTCGACGGTCGTCTGCCGCTGGGGACGACCGCGCCGACCGCTGAACTGGCGCAACGCCAGCTGGAGCGCGGCTTCCGCATGCTGGCGACCAACACGACCGCGCTGCTCGCAGCCGGAGCGCGGTCCATGCTCGCCGCGGTCAGCGCGCGAGCCTGAGGAGGCGAGCGGAGGATCACGAACGGGAGGCTCGAGCGATGGCTGGGACAGAACTGTTGCCGATCGCGTTCTTCGAGGGGCGCTTCGTGCCGATCCAGGAGGCGAAGGTCAGTATCGCGACGCACGCGCTCCAGTACGGGACAGGAGTCTTCGCCGGTATCCGCGGTTATCTCGACCGCGACGGGCAGACGATCAACATTTTCCGCCTGCCGGATCACACCCGTCGCCTGCTCCAATCGGCCCGCCTCCTGCGCGCCGAGCTCCCCTACGACGCCGAGTCGCTCGGCGAACTGATCGTGGAACTGGTGCGGCAAAATGCCCCACGCACCGATGTCTACATCCGCCCCTTCGTCTACAAGGCGGATCTGGAGATCGGCCCCAAGCTCAAGGGAGTGCGGGACGAACTGGCCATCTACATGCTGCCGATGCAGGAGTACCTGCCTATCACCCACCCGATCCGCCTGATGACCACCTCCTGGATGCGGACAGTCGACGTCGTCATTCCAAGCCGGGCCAAGGTCTGCGGCGCGTACGTCAATTCCGCCTTCGCCAAGGACCAGGCGATGGAGTGCGGCTTCGACGATGCCATCATGCTCAATCACCACGGCAAGGTGGCGGAAGGCAGCGCCGCCAACCTGTTCATCGTCCGCAACGGAACGCTCATCACCACGCCGGTGACCGCCGACATCCTGGAAGGGATCACGCGGCGAACGATCCTGGAGTTCGCGCACGATCTGGGAATCCCGGTCGAAGTGCGGGAGATCGATCGGAGCGAGCTTTACATCTGCGACGAGGCGTTCCTCTGCGGTACCGGTGTCCAGATCTCGCCGATCGGGAACATCGATGGGCGCACGGTCGGGACGGGTGAGATCGGCCCGATCACAGCACGCTTGCAGCAGCTCTATCTGGCCGTGGTGCGCGGCGAGGACACGCCATACCGGCACTATCTGACGCGCGTGGCGGTCGCTCGCGAAGCGGGGGCCCGTTGATCCGCCGCGGATACCTCGGGAGCCCAGATACCTGGTCCAGTCGCCGCACGATGGACGCCTGAGCGGAGCGGAGCGTGCGCCGGAGGCTCTGGATCGTCAGCATCGTCCTCGCCTGCACGGTCGTTCTCGGCTGTCGCGCGCGCCCCACACCGCAGCTGGCTTCTCCGCCGGCCAACACGAGCGTGCCGGTCTCGACCCCGACCACCGTTGCTCCCGTCGCTCCAGCACCCGTCGTACCCGACGCGACGGCGACGGCCAGCGCGGCCGCACCGGGAAGCGTCTCCGGCCGCGGGATCGTCGAGGCTGGCCTCGAAGAGCCCCGCACCCTCAACCCGCTCTTCGTGGCCGATCCGCTCTCCGATACTTTGAGCCGACTCGTCTTCGACGGACTCGTCACACTCGATCCGCAAACTGCCGAGCCGGTTCCGGCTCTCGCCGAGTCGTGGGAGGTGAGCCGCGACGGGACGACCTACACCTTCCGGCTGCGCGAGGGGGTGCGCTGGCACGATGGCCAGCCGCTGACGGCCAACGATGTCGTGTTCACGTACCAGCGGATGCTCGACCCCGAAGTACGCTCCCCACGCTACTCGCGGCTCGCCGAGCGCATCAAAGCGGTCGAACTGGTCGATAGCCGGACGGTTCGGATCACGCTGATCCGACCCGATGCCTCGTTCTTGCCGGTGTTGGGGACGATCGGGATCGTGCCCGAGCATGTGCTGGGAACGGTCCTGCCGCAGCAGCTGGTGACCGATCCCTTCGGACTCTCCTCCGCAGTGGGTACGGGCCCCTTCATCCTGACCCAGTGGCTGCGCGGTGTCTCGCTCACGTTTCGGGCCAATCCGGACTATTACCGTGGTGCCCCACAGGTGCCTCAGTACACGTATCGGATCGTGAGCACGCTCGAGGAACTGGAACGAGGCCTACGCGACGGCACGATCGACTGGGCCGTGATCGACGCAGCACAGGCCGGCCGACTCCCGACGATCGATGGAGTGACCATCGATCGTCTGCCGGGGTACGAACTCCTCGTCGTCGCACTCCAGCTCGATCCAGCCAAGAGCAAGCTGTTCGCTGACGAGCGAGTGCGCCGGGCGCTCTTGCTCGGGACCGATCGGGCTGCGCTGGTCGAGACCGTCTGGGGCGGACGCGCTCGTATCGCTGAGGGGCTCCAGCCACCGGCTTCCTGGGCTGCCGGTGAACCAGCGATCCGCTATCCCTACGATCCGGCGGAAGCGCAACGCCTGCTGAGCGAGGCGGGATGGGTGCCAGGAGACGATGGCGTGCGCACCCGCGAGGGGCAACGGCTGCACTTCCGCCTGCTGGCGACCGGTACGGACCCGAGTCGCCGAGCAGTGGCCGAACTCCTGCAGCAGCAATGGCGGGCCCTGGGTATCGACGTGGAACTGGAACTCCGGTCCTGGGCCGAGGTCCGACGACGCGCGACGCAGGAACGCGACTTCGATGCCCTGTTGATCGGCATCCTCTGGGATGTCGATCCCGACCAGAGCGCCGTGTGGTCCAGCGATTCGTTCTTCGATGGCCTCAATTTCGGTCATTATCTCGATCCGGAAGTTGACCAGAAGCTGGTGGAGGCGGTCGCCACCACGGATCGCCAGCAGCGCACCGCGCTGTACCGGGAGATCGAGCAGCGCGTCCTGAGCGATTTGCCCATGTTGCCGCTCGTCTATCCCGATCTGATCGTGGTGCGCTCGGAGCGGCTGGAAATCCCGGTGCTCGATGCGCTGGTCGTGCGGACACGAACCGGGATCGAGCAGTGGCGGCTGCGCACGGAGAGTTGAAATGGGAAGCGAGTGCGCCTGGTTCCGGGCTCCGCCCGTGCGATCCGGCTGAAGTGGGCAGCGAGACCGGCCGGGTTCGTCGCGTCCTGTTGACGGTGTCGGGCAGAGCCGGTAGACTGGGCGCGTAGCCGCAGCGAGCGGGATTCCGGCGTATGCGCGTTCGACGAGCCAGGTGGATGTAAGGAGGCGCGATGGAACCGCTTCTCGAGGTACGCGATTTGCGTACCCAGTTCTTCACCCAGGATGGCGTCGTCAAGGCGGTCGATGGGGTGTCGTTCCACTTGATGCCCGGTGAGACACTGGGGCTCGTCGGGGAAAGCGGATGCGGCAAGAGCATCACGGCACTCTCGATCATGCGCTTGATCCCGAGCCCGCCGGGCAAGATCGTCAGCGGCGAAATCATCTTCGAGGGCGAAGACATCCTGAAGATGAGCGACGACGAGGTGCGGTCGATCCGCGGCAGGAAGATCGCGATGATCTTCCAGGATCCGATGACCTCGCTCAACCCCGTTTTGACGATCAACCGGCAGATCAGCGAGGCGCTGGAACTCCATCTTGGGATGAGCAAGCAGCAGGCACGGCAGCGGGCCATCGAACTCCTCAAGATGGTCGGCATCCCCAACGCCGAGCAGCGGGTGGATCAGTATCCTCACCAGTTCTCGGGCGGGATGCGCCAGCGCGTGATGATCGCGATGGCGCTCTCCTGCAACCCGTCCCTGCTCATCGCCGACGAGCCCACGACTGCATTGGATGTGACGATCCAAGCTCAGATCCTCGACCTAATCCGCACGCTGCAGCACGAGCACAACACGGCGCTCATCCTGATCACCCACGACCTCGGGGTCGTCGCCGGTATGACCGACCGGATCAACGTGATGTATGCCGGTCATATCGTGGAGACAGCGCCGACCGAGGAGCTGTTCGAGAACCCCAAGCATCCGTACACGGTCGGCCTGTTGAATTCGATCCCGCGGCTGGACGCGCCGCGCAAGGAACGCCTCAATCCGATCCGCGGGCTTCCGCCCGACTTGATCGATTTGCCCGACATGTGCCCGTTCGTCCCGCGTTGCGATTTCGCGCGGGAGAAGTGCAGTGAGAAGAATCCGCCGCTCTTCGATGTGAACCCGGTACACCGATCAGCCTGCTGGTATTGGGAAGAAGTGTCGCTCGCCGGTCCACGACGGCAGGGAGAGGTGAGGGCTGACGATGGCAACTGAACTGCGTCCGGCACCGACGACGAGCGGTCGGGGCGATCGGGAAGTCCTGCTCGATGTCCGCAACCTCAAGATGTACTTCCCGCTCACCCGGGGGATCATC
Organism: Thermomicrobium roseum DSM 5159; assembly: GCF_000021685.1. Classification (GTDB taxonomy): domain Bacteria; phylum Chloroflexota; class Chloroflexia; order Thermomicrobiales; family Thermomicrobiaceae; genus Thermomicrobium; species Thermomicrobium roseum. The sequence goes on from NC_011959.1 coordinate 1,624,638, forward strand.
TTGCAGCGACGCATCGGCTGGGTGAAGGCGGTCGACGATATCTCGTTCCAAATCTTCCGAGGCGAAACGCTCGGACTGGTGGGAGAGAGCGGCTGCGGCAAGAGCACGACCGGTCGGGCGATCCTCCAGCTCTACAAGCCGACAGCGGGGGAAGTCCTCTTCAACGGCGTCGACCTCACCAAGCTCCCGCCCGGCGAGATGCGCAAGATGCGCCGGCACATGCAGATGATCTTCCAGGACCCCTACGCCTCGCTCAACCCGCGCATGACGGTCGGGAGCATCATCGCCGAGCCGATGCAGATACACAATCTCGTCCCCAAGGAGCAACGGAACCAGCGGGTCCAGGAACTCCTCGAGGTCGTCGGGCTAAACCCGTACTTCGCCAACCGCTACCCGCACGAGTTCTCGGGTGGGCAGCGGCAACGGATCGGTATCGCCCGTGCCCTGGCCGCCAATCCGGAGTTCATCGTGGCCGATGAGCCGGTCTCGGCGCTCGACGTCTCGATCCAGGCCCAGATCATCAACCTGCTCGAGGAGCTGCAAGAGAAGTTCCATCTCACCTACCTCTTCATCGCGCACGATCTGAGCGTGGTGCGGCACATCTCGGACCGGGTCGCCGTCATGTATCTCGGCAAGATCGTCGAACTGGCGGACCGCAACGCCCTCTACGATGATCCGCTGCATCCCTATACCAAGGCATTGTTGAGCGCCGTCCCGATCCCGGATCCCAAGATCGAAAAGAAGCGCGAGCGGATCATCCTGACCGGCGACGTCCCCAGCCCGATCAACCCGCCGAGCGGCTGCCGGTTCCATACGCGCTGCCCGTACGCCATGGATGTCTGTGCCAAGGTCGAGCCGCGCTTCGTCGATCAAGGTGGTGGCCACTTCGTCGCCTGCCACCTCTATCCCGGTTGCACACCGTAACGCGCCGTGTTGGGACGACTCGACCCGCAAACGATCCTGGCCACGCTCGTCGCCTTCGTGCTCGCCATCACGGTGCACGAGTTCGCGCATGCCTGGACCGCCTTGCGCTTGGGCGACGACACGGCTGCCCGGCACGGTCGGGTGACGTTGAACCCGCTCGCGCACCTCGATCCGATCGGCTCGATCGGTCTCTTGATGATCGTCTTTTTGGGCTTCGGCATCGGCTGGGGGAGACCGGTACCAGTCAACCCCAATCGCTTGCGCTGGGGGCATCGCGGCATGGCGCTGACGGCGCTGGCCGGTCCACTTTCCAACGTGATCATCGCCTTCGCCTTTGCGCTTCCCTACCGGTTCGGTCTCCCGGCTGCACCGGAACCGGTGACGCTGTTCGTGCAGCGCCTCATCCTGGTGAACCTGTTGCTCGCGGCGTTCAACCTCATCCCGATCCCGCCGCTCGACGGCTTGAAGATCCTGCTCGGTCTGTTGCCTGCCTTCTGGTACCCGATCCTGGCACCGCTCGAGCGCTACGGTGTCGGCATCTTGCTAGTCCTGATCGTCTTCGGCAGCCTAGGGGGCAGCATCCTCGCCGCGATGTACCTGCCCGTCTATCGCCTGCTGTTCCGTCTCGTGATCGGCGAGGCACCGCTCTGAGCTCGGGGACCGCATGCGCCTGATCTTCCCCTCCAAGCAATTGCGGGACGTGCCAGTCAGCGCTGGGCCGTTCAGTGGGCCGCTGGATCTCCTGCTGCAACTGGTCGAGTCGCGGCAGTTGCCGATCACCGCGGTATCGCTCCGCGCCGTGACCGAGCAATTCCTGGCTGCTCTGGAGACGGTGGAAGCGCATCGACCCGAACTCCTGGCCGACTTCCTGGTCGTTGCCAGCCGTCTGACCGTTCTCAAAGCGCGAGCGCTCCTCCCGCACCACGACGTCGCAGACGAGGACGCTGCGTCGCTCGTCCAGGATCTGGAGCGCTATCGCGCCTTCCGGGACGCGGCGGCGTGGCTCCAAGCGCGGGCAGCCGCCGGGCTACGCTGCTGGACACGACCGGCCCTCCCGCGTGCGCCGCGCGCTGCCCCCAGCGGCGACCCGGCCCAGTTGCTGCGTGCGCTCGCACGCTGGGCGCGACGGCAACGACCCGTGGCCCTGCCCCTCCGCTGGACACCGGTCGTCTCGCTCATCGCCATGATCGCCCGCATCCGCGAGCGACTCACCGGGCGCCGCACGTTCCGCGAACTCCTGGGGGCGCGGCCGACTCGACCAGAGGTGGTAGCCGGGCTCCTGGCGCTCCTCGTCCTGGCACGACGACGAGTGGTCACGCTCGAACAGGCCGAACCGTTCGGCGAGATCTGGGTGCAGCGGACGGACGAGCATGGCACGAGCTGATCGCGTCGCCGCGCTCGGTGCGCTCCTCTTCGCGGCTGGGGAGCCGGTTGCCCGCGAGCGACTCGCTGCCCTCCTCGCCTGCACAGCGGAGGAACTGGAAGCCGCGCTGCGCGAACTGGCCGAGCGTGCAGCTGCACTGGGGCTGATGCTGCTGGCGCACGGCGAGACGGTGCAGCTGGCCACGGCGCCCGAACACGGCCCGCTGATCGCGCAGCTCTTCGGTGGCGAAACGGGACGCCTCTCCCCGGCAGCGCTGGAGACCCTGGCGATCATCGCCTACCTGCAACCGGTCACGCGAGCGGAAATCGAGACCGTGCGGGGCGTCGACTCGAGCGCGGCGCTTCAGACGTTGCTCGCCTACGGGTTGGTCGAGCCGCGCGGTCGACGGCCGACGCCTGGGCAACCGGTCGAATACGGAACCACCCTGCTCTTCCTGGAGCGATTCGGTCTCCCGAGCCTGGAGGCGCTTCCACCGTTGCCGGACGAGTTGGCGACCCTCCTGGCCGAGCGGCGGCGTTCGGGTCAGCCCGCGCCATCAAGATCGGCCCTCTGAGCGACCGCCGACGGAGCCGCGACAGGGGTGGCCACCCCTCGACCGTGACCGTTCCCTCCGCAACGCGCCGCGCCGCGGGGAGGCCTCACCAGCACCGTCGGAACGACGGGCGGTGTCGGTGGCCGCAACCGCGTCGCACCGAATACCGTCGCCGTTGCCCCGCGGTGACCGCAACAGCACATCGGCGATCGGCGATGGTGTCGTTCGCCGGCCCTGCCGGGCCGGACGGGTCAGGCACCGCCTGACCCCTACAAGACGGGGGGTCGCGCACCGCCGATGTGTGGTTGGTACACGCCAGGACGGTGATGGACGACCCCTTTGTCGGGGCGAGGCGCTGCCTCGCCCGCCGCGCCGCATGGCGCGGCACATGCGGGTCGCAGACCGGCATGCGGCGATGATCACGACCGACCGCTGTCGCACGCCGGTGGTGGTCTGCCGGCCCTCACGGACCGGCGGGTCAGGCGGCGCCTGACCCCTACAAGACGGGCTTGAGCGCCCCACTGTCGCACCCGAATGCCCGACCGGGGATGGGTTGCCCACGGTGTAGGGGCGAGGCAGTGCCTCGCCCGCCCGCGCCGCATGGCGCGGCAATGCATCGTGGCCGACACGTCTCGCACGACACGCAGCGCAGATCAGCAGAGCGGCCGTATCCACGATCGCCCGGCCGTGAACGGCCGGGCTCAGTCCCCAAGCCGGCTGAAGCCGGCTGATCCACACGGCGCCTGCACCCGGCCGATCGACCCGGGCGCCTGGGCGCCGCACAGCCCCCTTCAGGGGGCTTGCGGACTGAGCCCGGGGCTTCAGCCCCGGGCGTTCGCTGCCGACCGCCCCGGCAGCGATGGTCGAGGCACCACCGCACCCTTTGGCGTCGATCTGCCGGCCCTCACGGGCCGGCGGGTCAGGCAGCGCCTGACCCCTACAGGGCGGCGCCGATCACGCGACCCCTGGCGGGTATCCGCGGCACCGCCGATGCGTTGGCTCAACCCTGTCGGGGCAAGGCACGGCCTGTCCCCTCCCCGGGCGGGGTACTGCCCGATAAGCACGGCGGCGTCGCCGGGCAGAGACGGTAGGGGGAACGTCGTCCCAGGATGGGACGCAGCACATCCCCGCCGCGTGGGGGACGAATTCCGATACCCAGGAACTAGCGGCTCCGTGCGCCAGCCAGCTTGCGCAGCCGGGCGACCGTTTCCTCGAGCACGTCGAGCGTCCGCTCGATCTCGCGCGCCGTATTGTCCTTGCCGAGCGTGAGGCGCACGCTGCTGCGGGCCTGCTCGGGTGTCGCGCCGATCGCGAGCAAGACGTGGCTCGGCTCGGTGGAACCGGTCGTGCAGGCTGATCCAGAGGAGGCAGCGATCCCGTGCAGGTCGAGGTTCAAGAGCAACGTCTCGCCATCGACACCCGCGAAGGTCACGTTCACGTTGTTGGGCAGCCGCTGGTGGCGATGCCCGTTCAGTCGACTGTCCGGGATGCGCTGGAGAATCCCGTCGATCAGCCGGTCGCGCAACGCCTGGACATGCGCGTTGCGCTCGTCGAGCTCCTCGTACGCTAGCTCGAGCGCTCGCGCCATACCGACGATACCGGGGACGTTCTCCGTGCCCGCGCGCCGGTTGCTCTCCTGCGCACCGCCGTGCTGTTGCCAGAGGATGGGCGTCCCGCTGCGCACGTAGAGCAACCCGACCCCCTTGGGCCCGTAGAACTTATGGGCACTGATGGAAAGCAGGTCGACGCCGAGCTCCTCGACATCGAGCGGCAAGGTGCCAGCTGCCTGGACAGCATCGGTGTGGACGGTGATGCCGCGCTCGCGACACAAGTGGGCGATCTCGCGGATCGGCTGGATCGTCCCGATCTCGTTGTTGGCGTACATCACGGAAACCAGAATGGTATCCGGACGGAGCGCTGCCTCGATCGCTTCCGGCTGGACGATCCCATCAGCGTCCGGTGCGACGTAGGTGACGTGGAAGCCGAAGCGCTCGAGGTACTCAGCGCTGTGGAGAACAGCATGGTGCTCGAAGGCGGTGGTCACGATGTGCCGACCGCGCCCGTTCACCAGGTGCCAGAATGCGACACCTTTGACAGCGAGGTTATCGCTCTCGGTGCCGCCGCTGGTGAAGACGATCTCGCGCGCCTGGCAGTTGAGGAGACGGGCGATGCGGGCACGCGCCTGGTCGAGCGCGGCGCGGGCCTCGCGTCCCGCCGCGTAGATGCTCGAGGGATTCCCGAATCGTTCCGTAAAGAAGGGGAGCATCGCCTCGAGCACGCGGGGATCGACCGGGGTGGTCGCCGCATGGTCGAGGTAGATTTCGGTTCGGTTCACGCATCCCTCCCCGTATCGACGACTGCGTCCGGCATCAGACCGGCTGCTCGGCGCGTGGACGCGGCGCGTGACTGATGAGATCGGCCAGCGTCGTCGAGTCGAGGACCTCGACGATACTGTCGCGCAGCTTGAGCCAGACGATCCGCGTCGCGCAACCGTCGATCATCGGGCAGATATCCTCGTCGGCGTCCTCGCGCACGCAGTCCATGGGAGCGATCGGCCCTTCCATCACGCGGTAGATCTCGCCGACCTTCACCTGCTCGGGTGGGCGAGCCAGCTCGTAGCCCCCATGGGCGCCGCGGGTGGAAACGACGAGCCCAGCCCGGCGCAACGGCAGCATGAGCTGCTCCAGGTACGCCAGCGGCACGGCCGAGTCCTGCGCGATGACGCTCAACGGCATGGGGCCGCGCCCGTACATGCGGGCCAGCGAGACCATCGCTCGCAATCCGTACTCGCCGCGCGTCGAAACCTTCATGGCTCGTGTCCTATCGCTGGAGGCAGGCGAGACGACCTGCGACTTCCTCGCAGCTGAGAATGATTCTCGCCCCGCGCTCTTACCTTACCGCATCGCTCGGGATTCGTCAACCGGATGGTGTTTCTGCTATACTAAGGCAAAGGCTGGCCATGTGGCCAGCCGCTTTTCCGTGGGAGGTGGTGGACGATGGCACAGCCGATGCTCATCGATTTGGAAGAACTGGTCGAGCGGCTCGACCGAATCGGGGTGCGTCTTTGACCTGCCCAGCAAGCGTCAGCAGATCGAGCAGCTCGAACACGAGGCCGCTGATCCGGACCTCTGGCAGGATCCGCAGCGCGCCCAATCGCTGCTCCGGCGTCTGAGCCAGTTGCGCGACCTCGTCCAGGAATGGGAGACGCTTTCCCAGCAGGCACGTGATCTCCTCGAGTTGCGCGCGCTGGCCAGCGACGACCTGGAGCTGGCTGGGCAGGTCGAGCAGGAGGCAACGGAACTCGCCGAGCGGGTCCGGCAGCTGGAGCTGCGTTTGCTCCTCACCGGTCAGTACGACGGGCACGACGCCATCCTGGCCGTCCATGCCGGAACCGGCGGGGTCGACGCCCAGGACTGGGCCGAGATGCTCTTGCGCATGTACCTGCGCTGGGCACAGCGGGCCGGCTTTGCGGCCGAAGTCGTCGATCTCCTGGAGGGGGAAGAGGCAGGGATCAAGAGTGCGACCGTCGAGGTCCGTGGCCCCTACGCGTACGGCTACCTGAAGGGAGAGGCCGGGACGCACCGACTGGTGCGACTTTCCCCGTTCGATGCGGCGCACCGGCGACACACCTCGTTCGCGCTCGTCGAGGTCCTGCCACTCGTCGAGGAGGATGACGACGTCGAGATCCGTGAGGAGGACATCCGCATCGATACCTTCCGCGCCTCCGGCCATGGTGGCCAGCACGTCAACAAGACCGAGTCCGCGGTGCGCATCACGCACCTGCCGACCGGGATCGTGGTCACCTGCCAGAACGAGCGCTCGCAGATTCAGAACCGCGAGACGGCGATGAAGATCCTCAAGGCGCGGCTCCTGGAGCTGAAGATCCGGCAGCGTCAGGAAGAGCAGGCCCGCCTCAAGGGGAAGCCGGTGGTGACCGGGTGGGGAAACCGGATCCGCTCCTACGTCCTGCACCCGTATACGATGGTCACCGACCACCGCACCGAGGTCAGCACGCCGAATATCCAGGCGGTCCTGGAAGGGGAAATCGATCCGTTCATCGAGGCCTACTTGCACCAGCAGGCAGCCGAGGGTGAGGAGACGGCTGCGGCGAGCGACCGCTAGTCTCCTGCTCCTCGCGTTCCTGGCACTCGGCCCGAGCGCGAGCCTGGCCGCACCGCGGGTCCAGTTCCAGGACCTGGGTGCGGCCGTCGCGTTTCCCGAGCGCATCGTCTTCACGCTGGTCGCCGAAGCCGCGCAGCCGATCGAGCGAGTGGAGCTCCGCTACCGACCGGTCGACGGCGAGGTCACCTTCGTCGCCCGTCCACCGGTGGAGCCAGGAACGACCGTCCGTCTGCGCTACGCGCGCGACATGCGCGTCAACTATCTGCCGCCGTTCATCGACCTCGCCTATCGCTGGCGGCTCGTCCTGGCTGACGGCAGCGTCGTCGAATCGCCCGAGCAACGGCTGGCGTATCGCGACACGCGCTACCGGTGGGTGGAGCGGAGCCGCGGGCCAGTCCAGCTCTTCAGCACCGTGACCGACCCGGAGTACATCGAAACAGCGCTGGCGGTGAGCGAGCGGGCCATCGTCCGCTTCGGCCAGCGCTTCGGTGTCGCGCTCAGCGGCCCAGTGCGGATCGTCCTCTACCCATCACCGGAGGCACTGCGGACTGCCTTGCCGCTTCAGAGCGAGGAATGGATCGGCGGTGTCGCCATCCCGGAGTACCGGCTCGTGCTGGGAGGTGTGGCAGCGGGGCCGGGCGCGGAAGAGGAACTGGCACGCCTGCTCAGTCACGAGGTGCTGCACCTGGTCATCGCGCAGGCGACCGAGAACCCCTTCAGCACGCCGCCGGCGTGGCTCGACGAGGGCCTGGCGACGCTCTACCAGGAGGTAGCCGAGCCGTGGCTGGACACCGCACTGGAGCGCGCTCGCCGGTCGGGGACGCTCCCCTCGCTGCGGGCCCTGAGCGCCAGCTTCGGAACCGATCCGGAGGCAGCCCTGCTCGGCTATGCGGCCAACCGGAGCGTCGTCGAGTACCTGGTGACGACCTACGGCGAGGAGGGGATCGCTCGGCTCCTGGCGGCCTACCGCGAGGGAGTAAGCGACGACGAGGCGCTCGCCGAGAGCCTGGGAATCGACGTCGACCAGCTGGACCGCGCGTGGCGGGCCTGGCTCGCCCAACGCGCGATCCGCCCAGCAGAGCCGCGCGCGGCCAATCCGCTCCTCCCGGTGAGCGCGGCAGGCAGCGTGGCGGGTATCGTGCTCGTCCGGCGTGCCTGTCGGACCCGGTGCCGGAGCCGGCGGCCGCGCCCCACAGCACCGCAGCACTGACCGGCCAGCCGTCCCTTTCTCGCGCCGCGACCTTGACACGATTCGTAGCAAGGCTTATCCTTGCCGTAGGCTAGCACTCGGCGGGAGCGAGTGCTAAGCGAGGTGCCATGAGCGTGCAGCTGACGGAACGACAGCGACAGATCCTGCGTCACGTGGTCGAGGAATACCTGCGCTCGGGTCGCGCGGTGGGCTCGAAGGCGCTGGTCGAGCGCGCGTCGCTCAGCGTGAGCCCGGCCACGGTGCGCAACGACATGAGCGTGCTGGAGGCGCTGGATTTCCTCGCCCACCCGCACACCTCAGCGGGGCGTGTCCCCACCGAGCACGGGTTACGCTACTACGTCCAGCACTTGATGGAGGAGAGCCAGCTCTCGTCGGAAGAGCAGCTGATGATCCGGCATCAGTTCCGGCAGGTCGAGCAGCAGGTTCCGAGCTGGCTCAAGCTGGCGGCCTCGGTGCTGGCGGAGACGAGCGGCAACGTCGGGCTGGTGACGCCGCCGCGCGCCCGCGTGGAGCGCCTGCGCCACTTCGAGCTGATCAGCCTGCGCCGGCGTGTGGTGCTGCTCGTCCTGGTGACGCAATCGGGGACGATCCACCAGTCGCTGCTCGAGCTGCCGCAACCGCTGGAGCAGGAGGAGCTGAGCGCGCTCAGCCAGCGCCTCAATCCGGAGTTGCGCTGGCTGGACCGCGCGGCGATCGAGCGACGCGCCCAGGGTGCCGAACCGACCGTGGCACTCGTCCTCCAGCGTCTCGCCGAGGCGCTGCATTTCATCGAGCACCAGCAGCGGTCCGAGCTGTACGCCGAAGGGCTGGAACACGTCATCCGGCAGCCGGAGTTCGCGCAGGCCAATCTGGCGCACCTTTTGCTGGAAGTGCTCCGCGGTGGCATGCTCTTGACCTGGCTCCTGCCGCGGCTGGATCCGAGCGAGGAGGTGCGCGTGCTGATCGGTTCGGACCTGGCACTGCGCGAGCTGCGCCCGTTCAGCCTGATCCTCACCGCCTATCGCTCGGGAGCGGAGAGCACCGGCTGGCTGGGCGTGCTGGGTCCGCAGCGGATGGCCTACGCGCGCGCCGTCGCGGCGGTGCGCTTCCTCGCTTCGGTCGTTTCCGAGTTGATGAGCGAGCTCTCCGGTGGGCCGGATCGGGAGGGAGGATGACGATGGACGAGCGACACGAACCGATGGAGCAGGCGCAAGCGAGCGAGCCGGTCGCCGAGGCAGTCGCCGAGCCGGTGCCGGTGGCCAGCGAGGTGGCGACACCGGAAGAGGTTCAGCCACCACCGCTCGGCCCGGCTGACGAGGTGGAAGCGTTGCGGCAGGAGATCGAGCACCTCAAGCAGCTCAGCGAGGAGTATCTGGACCAGGCGCGGCGGGCGCGCGCCGAGTTCCTGAACTACAAGCGCCGGGTGGAGCAGGAGCTGGAAGAGTTCAAGCACCTGGCGCACATGGAACTGATCGCCAAGCTCCTGCCGGTCCTCGACGACTTCCATCTGGCGATCGCCCACCTGCCGCCGGACGTCGCCGACTCCCCCTGGGTGCAGGGGCTGCTCCTGATCGAGCGCAAGCTCTGGAGCGTGCTGGAAGCCGAGGGGGTTCAGCCGATCGAGGCGGTCGGCAAGCCGTTCTCGCCCGAGGAGCACGAGGCGGTGGCGGTGAGCGGCGAAGGGCCGCACCATGTGGTGGTCGAGGAGATCCGGCGCGGGTACCGGCTGCGCGGGCGGGTACTGCGCCCGGCACTGGTCCGGGTCGAGCGTCGGGCGAGTCCACCGGAAACGCCAGGAGAGACCATGACGGACGGAAAGCGAGGTGAGGAGTAACCATGGGACGAGTCATCGGAATCGACTTGGGAACCACCAACTCGGTGATGGCGGTGATCGAAGGCGGTGAGCCGGTCGTGATCCCCAACGCGGAGGGGGAGCGACTGACACCCTCGGTCGTGGCGATCACGCCGACCGGCGAACGTCTGGTCGGTCGTTTCGCCAAGCGCCAGGCGATCACCAATCCGGAGAACACCATCTATTCGATCAAGCGCTTCATGGGTCGGCGCTTCGACGACCCGGAAGTGCAGCGCACCATCAAGCTGGTGCCCTACCAGGTCCGGCGTGCCCAGAACGGCGGTGTCGAGGTCAAGATGGGTGACCGCTGGTACACGCCACAGGAGATCTCGGCCATGATCCTGCAGAAGCTCAAGCAGGACGCCGAGGCCTACCTGGGTGAAACGGTCGACAAGGCGGTCATCACCGTGCCGGCCTACTTCGACGACAGCCAGCGGAACGCGACCAAGGACGCCGGCCGGATCGCCGGGCTGGAAGTGCTCCGCATCATCAACGAGCCTACCGCCTCGGCCCTCGCCTACGGGCTGGACAAGAAGGGCGAGGAGAAGGTGGCGGTCTACGACCTGGGTGGTGGGACCTACGACATCTCGATCCTCGACATCTCGGAAGGGGTCTTCCAGGTCCTGGCCACCAACGGCGACACCCACCTGGGTGGCGACGACTTCGACCAGCGGATCATCGACTGGCTCTGCGACGAGTTCAAGCGCGAGACCGGGATCGACCTGCGCCAGGACCGGATGGCGCTTCAGCGCCTGAAGGAAGCAGCCGAGAAGGCTAAGATCGAGCTCTCCAGCGTGCAGCAGACGGAGATCAACCTGCCGTTCATCACGGCGGACGCCACCGGACCCAAGCACCTGGTCAAGACGCTGACGCGCTCCAAGCTGGAGCAACTGGTTGCCGATCTCGTGGAGAAGACGATCCCGCCCATGGAGCAGGCGCTCAAGGACGCGGGGCTCTCGCCGCGCGACGTCGACGAGGTGGTGCTGGTCGGCGGACAGACACGGATGCCGCTCATCCAGCGCAAGGTGCAGGAGTTCTTCGGCAAGGAGCCGCACAAGGGGATCAACCCGGACGAGGTCGTGGCAATCGGCGCGGCGATCCAGGCGGGCGTCCTGGCCGGTGAGGTCAAGGAGGTCCTGCTGCTCGACGTCACGCCGCTCACACTGGCCATCGAGACGCTGGGTGGGGTGGCGACACCGATCATCCCGCGCAACACGACCATCCCGACCCGCAAGAGCCAGATCTTCACCACGGCGTCCGACAACCAGACCCAGGTGGAGATCCACGTCGTGCAGGGCGAGCGGCCGATGGCGGCCGACAACAAGACGCTCGGCCGGTTCATCCTGGACGGTATCCCGCCGGCACCGCGCGGCGTGCCGAAGATCGAAGTGACCTTCGACATCGACGCCAACGGTATCCTGACCGTCTCGGCGCGCGACCTGGCGACCGGTCGCGAGCAGAAGATCACGATCACGGCCTCGACCGGCCTGACCGAGGAAGAGATCCAGCGCATGATCCGCGAGGCGGAGGAGCACGCCGAGGAGGACCGCCGCAAGCGGGAGGCGATCGAGCTGCGCAACCAGGCCGAGGCGCTCCTCTACCAGGCCGAGAAGACGCTGAACGAGTTCTCGGACCGCATCCCGTCCGAGCTCAAGCTCGAGCTCGAGAACAAGATGCAGGCGGTGCGCGAAATCGTCGAGCGCGATCCGATGAACACGGCGCGCCTGCGCCCGGCCTACGACGAGCTGGCGCGGACCCTCTCCCAGGTCGGCGCCCGCATGTACGAGCAGGCCGGCGCGACGGCCTCAACCGGGCCGGACGGCGGTGGGCGCACGAGCGGTGCGCCCGGCGAGGAGACGGTCGAGGGCGAGTACCGCGAGGTGTGAGGGACGAACCCGCATCCCCGGCGCGCTGGGTCGCCCCGGAGCACCCCTCACCCTGCCGCCCCGTGAGGGCGGCCCCAGCGCGCCGCCTCGCCCCGCCCGAGACCGCACGGCGCAGCCGATTCCGGCGACGATCACCGGTCCGATCCACCATCCGGACGATGCTGTCGCCACCGTGTGACGCCGGTGGTGGTCTGCCAGCCCTGCCGGGCCGGCGGGTCAGGCACCGCCTGACCCCTACCAGACGGAGGGGTCGCGCATCATGGTGATGCCGCTGTCCCCGATCGGGGATGGGTCGTCCCACCTGTGTAGGGGCGAGGCGCTGCCTCGCCCGCCCGCGCCGATAGGCGCGGCGATTCCGCAGCACGAACGGGCGCATCGCGATGGGAATGGCACATCCTCGATCGGCGACGGGACGATGACCGGCCCTGCCGGGCCGGCGGGTCAGGCAGCGCCTGACCCCTACAAAATGGGGGATACCGCCCCACCGTGGCAGGCAGGTGCGGCACCGGTGATGCGTCCGCCCATTCATGTAGGGGCGAGGCGCCGCCTCGCCCGCCCGCGCCATGGGCGCGGCGATTCAACGTAGCCGACACGTCTCGCACGACACGCAGCGCAGACCAGCCGAGCGGCCCTCTCCACGATCGCCCGGCCGTGAACGGCCGGGCTCAGTCCCCAAGCCGGCTGAAGCCGGCTGATCCACACGGCGCCTGCACCCAGCCGATCGACCCGGGCGCCTAGGCGCCGCACAGCCCCCTTCAGGGGGCTTGCGGACTGAGCCCGGGGCTGAAGCCCCGGGCGTTCGGTGCCCACCACCCCCGCCGTGGTCATCACCGCACCGCGGCACCCATCGGCATGCGTTGCCGGCCCCGGCGGGCCGGTGGGTCAGGCACCGCCTGACCCCGACCGGACGGGGGCGGTCGTACCGGACCGTGGCGCACACCTGCCCGGTCAGCGATGCGCCGCCCCGACCTCGTCGAGGCGAGGCGCCGCGGAGCATTCCACCCACCCCCTGTCCGTTTCGGCGCCCCTCGTGCTGTGTCCTTCTATGGAAGGGAGGACGACGGATGCACGACGGCACACCGCTCGCCCCACCGATGCCACTAGACACACCGGCCCAGACTGCTCCAGCAGCTGGTCCGCCGGACACCGCCCCACCCGCCGCGCTGCCCACGGCCAGCCCGCCAGCCAGCGCGCCAGCCGCACCCACCGCGCCGGACGCTCCGCCGCCGAGCGCACCCGACGCGCCAGAGACGGCGCCGCCCGAGAGCGACGACCCGGTAACAGCCGCTCCCGCGCCGCTGACGCCGGTACCGCTCGACGCACTGCGCGCACTGGTGCTGCGCGCCTACCCGGAGGCGCTCCCCGAACTGGTCACCGGCGAGACGCTGGAGGCGCTCCTGGCCAGCGCCGAGCGTGCCGTCGCGCTCCGGGCTCGCCTGCTGGCTGAGGCGCAGCGGGCAGTCCCGCCGGTCAGTGCCGGGGCACCGCGGCGCATCGCCGAGGCCGAGGCCGGGCGGCTCTCGCCGCTCGAGAAGATCGCCCGGGCGCTCGAGCGCGAGCGGAGCTGAGCCGTGGAAGTCGAACTGGCGGGACTCCCGCTCGTCGTCCTGCCGGGCACCTACCGGCGGGAGAGCGAGTCGCGCCGCCCGACCGGCCCGGTGCGCCTGGCCGTGCGCGGCTTCGCCAGCGGTGGGCAGGCGCTCCAGCGCGCCGCCGACCGCTACTGGCAGGCGCTCGGCGCGCTGCCCGTCTGGGAGGGGCAGGGGCTGGCCGCCGGCCCCGCGCTCCGCGCGGTAGGCGCCCCGGCCAACTGGCCGCTGGCGAGCCCAGCCTGGAGCGGGATCCTGGCGCCCGAGGTCCACTTGGTGGCGGGCAGCCGCCAGTGGCGCCAGGCCGGCTCGCCGGGCGGTCCCTTCGCTGGCTTGGCCGAGGTGCGCACGCTGGCGGCGACGGTGAGCGACGCCTGCCAGATGGGGACGCGTCTCCTCCTGGCGCACGGCACGGCGACCCAGGTCTCCAGCATCGACCTGGCGGCCGGGAGCTACACGACTGGCTACTACCAGGCCACAGCGCGCCTCATCGCCACCGACGGCCAGGCCGGCTACCTCGTCCCCACCGCGACCGGCCAGGACGACCGGCTGCTCCGCTACACGGCGGCGACCACCTCCACGACCTTCCTGCTGGACGCGCCGGTACGGCGGCTCGCCAGTCATGCCGGCTTCGTCTGGGCGCTGACGCGGACCGCGCTCTGGCGGCTCAAGGGGACGACAGCGGAACTCCTCTTCACCCACCCGCCGCTCCTGGCCGAAGACGACGGCGCCTTCCTGGTCGGGCACGGCACCGCCCTCTACACCTGGCTGGCCGGTCGCGTGCACCGCGCCGACACCACCGGCACGGTGCGCGGCTGGACGCCGACCGGCCCGTCCGGACTGGCGACCCGCGGGGCAGCCAGCGCCGGTGGCTACCTCTGGGTGACCGTCCAGGACTCCGCGAGCGGCCGCTGGCAACTCTGGGCCACCCCGGGCCGGCTGGCCAGCCTACAGGGGCTCGCGCTCGACTGGGAGAAGGCCGAACCCTGGTATCTGGTCGAGGAGTGGGCGGATGCCGGCGCCGGCTGGCCGGTGGCGGTAGGCGGGCGACACCCCGACCTCGACCTCCTGCTCGGGCGCGCGAGCTCGAGCGGGCTCCTGGCCCTCCAGGCGCTGCCGCGACCCGGTTATCCGGGTCGGCGCGCCAGCTTCCAGGTGGCCAGCGGGCTCCTGACCGCGCTGCCAGCGGCGCGCCTTCCCTGGCTGGGGGTGGGGACTGCGCTGGCCTGGCTGGATGGGGGCGGCACGCCGGTGAGCGTCCAGCTGGGCTGGAGCCTGGATGCCGGGTCGAGCTGGAGCTGGGGCCCGGCTCGGGCGGTCGGCGGAACACCGCGCGGCTTTCTGGTGCTCGAGGAGCGGTTCGCGCCGCCGCTCGAGGCGGCCGCGCTCCAGGTGCAGGTCGCGGTGAGCGGGGTGAGCGACTGGTCGCCGGCCGTCGTGGGGCTGTGGGGGCTGGGTGCGACCAGCGCGACCGGTGGGAGCGGGGCGAGCGAGAGCCAGTGGCTGCCGCGCCGGCGCTGGCGGCTGGCGGTGCAGCTCGGGCCGCTCCTGCCGCGGGCCGACGGCGCGCAAGACACCCGCGACCCGACCCTGTTGGCCGGGCTGCTCTGGGACGCCTGGCGGAGCGGCGCGCCGCTCGCCTTCCGCGACGTCGATGCGCCGTCCGGTGCGACGGTGCTGGTGCAAGTGGCCGCGTTGGAGGAGCGCCTCGGCGGGGTCACCCCCGCCGAAGCCCGCCGCCTCGAGCTCGAGCTGGTGGAGGTGTAAAAACCGCGAGTCCCTCCGGGGGCCTAATCGAGCCCCGCTCGCGATGAGCGGGGCTCGAGTGGAACACCTGCGAAGTTCCAAACGGCACGTCATAGCCAAGTGTTATCATGAACTCTTAAGAGTCAACGATCGTGACCGTGATCGGCGAGCCGGAAATCTGCGGCTCACCCGTGTCGACGATACCGTTGCCATTGACGTCCCAATGTGCTCTGACCGTGAATGTGTCATCACTCCCATCGTTGACATAATGGCAAGCCCAAACATTTTGGTCAAATGGCACCGTATGGTTCACAGTCGCGCTGACCTTGTCGGTCCCGTCCGTGCTATTGCAGGCAGCAAAGGAACCATTCGCATTACCTGCGCTGACTGGGAAAGTGTCCGAAATTTCGAGAACCACTTTCAGGGCCGCAGTGAGCGGAGTGTCAGGACCCGCTGTTTCCACTCGAACAAAACCATCCACACCCGTGTTCGTACCACCGGCATTTGCCTCTGCCACGTTGAACGGACTCGGCGTGCTCGTGAAGGTCGCATTGACCATGTACGTGATAGTGGTCGCTATCGGCTCGCCCGAGCAGGCGCCGAACGGCGCAGAGACGTCGGCACAGGCAGTGACCACGTAGTACCCACCCACCGTCGCGTCATCGGTGAACGTATAGACAACCGAAGCCTCACCCAGCGCGTTCGTCGCGACTGTTTGGGGGGCGGTTGGAGCAATAGTGCCACCGGTAACCGAGACCGTGAAAATGATGTTCTGGCCGACCACTGGGGATCCACCGAGAGTCAGCTTCGCGGTGACGCGCCGCTGATTCGCGGTGAGCGAGCCCACGCCATCAGGATCGAGCCCAAGCACGCGCGTATCGCTCGCCGGTGTGATCGTCAGCACGTAGCCGCTAGGTGGCGTCGGCGGCGGCGTCGGCGGCGGCGGGAACGGCGTGTAGGTCGGGTACGGCGTGTAGGTCGGATACGGCGTGTAGGTCGGATACGGCGTGTAGGTCGGATACGGGGTCGGGGTCGCGCCCGGCGTACCGGTCCAGCCCGCCTGCAGCATGGCCAGGATCTCGCGCGAGACGTGGCCCTGGAGCACGCGGAACTGCGGCGGGTTGTTCGGGTGGAACTCGAGCCGCGAGCGCTCGAACCACTGCGTCACCACCCCCAGCTCCGGCGCGTAATACTCCTCGGTCAAGGGGTAGCCGTGGATCATCAGCCCGCCGGTGCGGTTCCAGTACGCGCGGAACTCGCCGCACAGGTTGTGCTGCGTCTCCGGGAAGTACTGGCAGTCGCCGCTCTTGGGCGCGGCCGGCGCGATGGCCGACTCCGGCGGCAGCTTGGGCATCTTGTGCCCGGCACCGACCCACTGCTGGGCGACAGTCGGGAGCGCCAGCGCCAAGACGAGGGCCAGCGTGATCAGCACCGTCGTCCCGCGCCGCGTCCCCGCCCAACGACGCAGGCGACCCAGCCGGCTGTCCCCGTCCGGTCGGAACGGTCGCGAGAATCTCATCGGTCACCTCCCATGCTCGCGGCAACGCGCCCGGCCGACCGTCCACGCGCTCGCGTTGCCGTCCGTGTCCACCCCCTGTATAGCGGATAGGGTGCGCGCTGTCAAGATGCTCCGCGTACGGTCGTACCTCCTTCCTCGTCTCTCCCGGGCGACCGGACGCCCGGCCGGAAGCGCCCGGCGCCCATCGCGCCTCCTACCGGTACAACGTGCGAGGGTGGTGGATGGTTTCGGGGGTCGCGGGTCGCGCCGCCAGCCAGCTGTGCGGCGCGGCCGGGGTGTGGGGGACCGCGGCCACGGCGGTCGCTGGCCGGCGCGGTGCGGGGCAGGAGCCTGGGGCAGCCCACCGACTGGCGCGGCAAACAGCGCGGCGCACCACCGTGGGCGTTGGCGATCCGGCTGACACGGTTCCCCACCGCGCCCGCAACGCCTTTCCGGCCCTGCCGGGCCGGCGGGTCAGGCAGCACCTGACCCCTACAAAATGGGGATACCGCCCCACCGTGGCAGGCAGGTGCGGCACCGGTGATGCGCCCGCCCATTCATGTAGGGGCGACGCGGTGCGTCGCCCGACCGCGCCACCGGCGCGGCAACATCCGGGTTGCGCGCCAGGATGCGGCGATGATCGCGACCGACGTCGCACGCCGGTGGTGGTCTGCCGGCCCTGGCGGGCCGGACGGGTCAGGCACCACCTGACCCCTACAAAACGGGGCCGGTCACCCGACCGGAGCCGGCCATGCAGCGCACTGGTGCTGGACCGCCCAACCTTGTAGGGGCGAGGCGCTGCCTCGCCCGCCCGCGCCAGGGGCGCGGCGATTCAAGGTGGCCGACACGTCTCGCACGACACGCAGCGCAGACCAGCCGAGCGGCCCTCTCCACGATCGCCCGGCCGTGAACGGCCGGGCTCAGTCCCCAAGCCGGCTGAAGCCGGCTGATCCCAACGGCCCCTGCACCTGGCCGATCGACCCGGGCACCTGTGCGCCTCACAGCCCCCTTCAGGGGGCTTGCGGACTGAGCCCGGGGCTTCAGCCCCGGGCGTTCGCTGCCGACCGCCCCGGCAGCGATGGTCGCGGCACCACTGCACCCCTAGGCGTCGGTCTGCCGCCCCTGCCGGGCCGGCGGGTCAGGCAGCGCCTGACCCTTACCGGGCTGGGCGGTGATCAGCGCGCGACCGACGACGGCCAGAGGTTTCAGTCGAGTCCGTCGCACGAAGGAGGAGAACCAGATGGCACTGACCAAGGTAGAAGCCGCCAAACTGACCGACGACATGCTGCTGCGCGGCGTCATCGAGACGATCGTCATGGAGTCGCCGGTGCTCCAGCGCCTCCCCTTCATGGAGGTGGTCGGCACCGGGCTCACCTACAACCGCGAGGCGACGCTCCCGGCCGCTACCTTCTACGAGGTCGGCGATACCTGGACGGAATCGACCCCCACCTTCACCCAGGTGACGACCGGGCTGAAGATCCTGGGTGGCGATGCCGACATCGATCACTTCCTCCTGCAGACCTACCGCGATCCCAACGAACTGGAGGCGATCGTCATCCAGAGCAAGGCCAAGGCGGTCGCGCACGCCTTCCTCGCCACCTTTTACACCGGTGACGCCAGCGCCGATCCCAAGCAGTTCGACGGCTTGCGCCGACTCGTCCCGGCCAGTCAGACCTTCCAGCCCGGCCCCAACGGCGGGAGCCTGACCCTGGAGCTCCTGGACCAGCTGGTCGATCTGGTCAAGCCGGGCAAGCCGGACGCGCTCCTGATGTCCAAGCGGACGCGCCGCAAGCTGAGCCAGCTGCGCCGCCAGAGCGGGACCGTCCTGGAGAGCGATGTCGACCAGTTCGGTCAGCGCGTCCTCTTTTACGACGGCATCCCGGTGCTGGTCGACGACTTCGTGCCGGACAACGAGACGCTCGGGACCGGCACCGGCCTCTCCTCGATCTACGCTGTCAAGTGGGGGCCGAGCGGGCTGATGGGGCTGGAGAACGGCGGCATCGTGGTCGAGGAGGTGGGCGCGCTGGAGACCAAGAACGCGCGGCGCTGGCGCGTCCGCTGGTACTGCGGCCTGGCCCTCTTCTCGACGGTGGCGGTCGCCCGGCTGCAGGGGATCGCGGCCAACTAGCCGCGCGACGGGGCTGGGAATCGGCGAGCGGGGAGTGCCCGACCGGCAGCGCGCTCCCCCTCGCCGGCGCAGTCCCTGCCTCCTCGCAACCGCGTCCGGCCAGCGCGGCCGGGCGCGGCGCTGGGGCAGCTCGCGACCGGTCGCTGGCGGGCGCGCCGGCGTCCAGCGCGAGCGACGCGTCTCCATAGCGGACCGTTCCTTCGAGGGTGTTTCGCGGTCGGTGGAACCGGCGCGATCGAGCGGGAGGTGAGCGATGACCACGACCGGGAGCGGCGCGCTGCGCCTGCGCCGGCTGCTCGCCCGTCGGCGAGCGAGCCAGCTGGCCGAGC
This sequence comes from Thermomicrobium roseum DSM 5159, assembly GCF_000021685.1. Classification (GTDB taxonomy): domain Bacteria; phylum Chloroflexota; class Chloroflexia; order Thermomicrobiales; family Thermomicrobiaceae; genus Thermomicrobium; species Thermomicrobium roseum. Next base: position 1,643,817 of record NC_011959.1, read on the forward strand.
GGCCACGCACCGCCTACGAGCTCCTGACCCGCCAGATGGTCGAGCAGCTCGGACGCGACTTGGCCGACCTGCGGCGGCGCGTCGACCAGCTGTTCACGACCGTCGTCGGCGCTATCCTGCTCGAGTTGCTGCTCCGCCTGTGGGGCTGAGCGCCCAGCTGCTCGCCACAGGCATGCTGACCGCTGGCTCGACGCTCTCTCCTCAGGAGACCGCGCTCCGCCGCTCAGCGGCTCCGCCGCTCCTGCAGCGAGCCGGCGGAGCCTGGCGACGCAGGCAGGCCGCGGCTGGCGGAACCGGGGCATGCTCGCCGCGGGAGCGAGCGGGGAGTTACCGAGGCAGAGCCACCGCGCAGCCAGTGCCGGGTGAACTGCGGAGCGAGCCCGCGACGGCGTCGAACCCCTTCGCCCGATCTCCAGCTGTCCTGGACGCGGGGCGCACGCCGCGACACGGGCTGCACACGGCTGACCGCTGCTGCGCGACGGCGAAGGTCGGCGTCGCGCGACCGGCAGCTGGGTGGCTGGAAGGTCCGTCGGCAGGCAGACAACGGTCCGTCCATCGTCCCCTTCCGCTGTCCGCCGGCTCGCATCGTCTGCGCGGCCGACGGTCCGAGAGACGGGGCGTTTGGGGCCACGGCCGGTCGCAGCTGGCCGGCAGCGACCTCCGTGCGCCGGTCGAACGACGAGGTGACGGAGAACCACGCCGTCGTGCTGGAGCGGTCGCGGCGCGTCCACTCGGCGTGCCCAGCGCACGTCGCCGCCGACGGCATGACGCCAGCCTGACCGTCTGCGCCCAGCCTCGCCCGCGCGGTGCGCCGCCCCCTCTCCCCCACCGAGCGGGGCCGGGGGCTGAAGGGTGTCCAGCTGCGACCATGTGGGCTCGGAGAGGTGGTCAGGCGGATCTGCTGACGGCTCGACGAGCGTTTGTTCGGCTAGTGCGGCTGTCCGTGCGGTGACGCGCCCGGGAAGGCCTAAGCTGCCCGCAAGCGCGACCGGCGGGCTCCGGACGAGCCGCGTCCGCCCACCCCTCCTGCGAGCCGTTCGACCGACCATCCGAGGAAGGAGGAGACGATGTCCGAGGAACTCCTGGTCACCGGCGTCCTGCCGCGCATCGATGCCGCACGCTTCGCCCAGATCCTGGCTGCGGTCGGCTCGCCGGCCGCCGCGGAGGCAGCGCAGGCTTGGGCAGCCGTCGCGGCCGAGGGGGTCGATCCCCTCTTCGCCCTGGCCGTCTTCTGGCACGAATCGCGCTGCGGGACGACCGGGCTGGTCGCCGCGCACGAGCTCCGCAACCCGGGCGCGACGCGGACCAGCCGGACCGGCGTGGGCGAGCCGGTCAGCGTGCCTGGCCGCGGCCGTTTCTGGCGCTATCCCTCCTGGACCGACGGGTTCCGGGACCTCGCGCGACGGCTGGTCGACCCCGGCTTCGTCTATCGCCAACAGGGTGCCTGGAGCGTCGAGCGGATCGTCCCACTCTGGGCGCCGGCAGCCGACGGCAACGATCCGGCACGCTATGTGGCCGCGGTGCGCGCCTTCATGGCGCAGCACGCCGGCCAGCCGGTCGCCGGTGTCCCCCTGCGTCTGGCCTGGTTGCCGCCCAGTGCCCCCAACCGGCCCGGCTTTCCGCTGCAGCCGGCCTGGATCACGATCCACGAGACGGCGAACGAAAACCCCGGCGCCGATGCCGAGGCGCACCGCCGCTTCGTCCACGCCGGGGGTGGGCCGGAAGGGGTGAGCTTCCATTTCGTGGTGGACGACCGCGAAGCGGTGCAGCTCCTGCCGGTCGTGGAGAACGGCTGGCACGCCGGGGACGGGCCGAGCGGTCCGGGAAACCGGACGAGCGTCGCGATCGAGCTCTGCGTGCATGCTGGCTCGGACTGGGCGCGCACCCAGGAGCACGGGGCACGCCTGACCGCTGCCCTCTGTCGTGCGTTCGGGCTCCCGGCCGAGCGGGTCGTGCCGCACCAGCGCTGGAGCGGGAAGGGGTGCCCGCGTCGGTTGCTGGCGCAGGGGTTCGGGCGCTTTGTTGACCGGGTGGCCGAACAGCTGCGCGCCGCAGGACGGTTCTTCCCGCAGACCGGCTACACGCTACGCGGCGACTTTTTGGCCTTCTGGGAAGCCCGCGGTGGACTGGAGCTCTTCGGCTACCCGCTGAGCGCCGAGCGGCGCGAGCCCTGCGAGGACGGCCACGAGCACTGGGTGCAGTGGTTCGAGCGCGCCTGCTTCGAGCGGCACGAGGAGCGGCCACCCGGCCGCCAGGTGCTGCTGCGCCGCCTGGGCGCGCTGGCCCTGGCGGGAAAGGAGGCACCGTGAGCGGACGCGAGCGCCGCCGTCCGGCCCTCCGGCCCGCGTCGACCGCACCAGCCGCGGAGACGGTGCCGCCGGAGCGGGCAGCGCTGGCCGAGCGGATCCTGGCCCTGCTCCGCACCAGCACAGCGGCAGGCGACCTGGAGCGGGAGATCGCCGCGCTGCGCCAGGTGCTGGGGGAAGTGCTCCTGGCCGAACCGGATCCCCGCCAGCTGGTGCGGCACGTGGCGCGCCTGGTGGAGGTGGAAGTGCGGGCGCTGCGCGCCCAGCGCCTCCTGGTGGGCGAAAAGGGGAACGACCTGGCCGACCTCTTGGCGCAGCTGGCACTCGAGCTGGGGATGACGGAGGAGGCCGCCGAGTGAGGGGCGGCCCGCTGCCAGGCTCCTCACCCCACCCGGGGGTCGCCGCCTGGCGGGCCGGCCGGTCCGGCACCACCTGCCCGCAATAGGACGGGGCCAACCACCGGGCCGGTGACGGCTGGCCCTTCCAGCCGCGCCAGCCCACCCACCTGTGTCAGGGCGAGGCGCTGCCCCGCCCGACCGCGCCAGAGGCGCGGGCACAGCCACGTAGCCTGCATCGGACACGTCGCCGATCTGCCAGCCACTGTGCCGATCGCCGCACCTGGCGATTGACCGGCCCTCCGGGCCGGCGGGTCAGGCAGCGCCTGACCCCTACGAGGTGGCACCGCTCACCTGACCGGAGCCGGCTATGCGGCGCAATGGTGCTGGGCCGCACCACCTGTGTCGGGGCGGGGCGCTGCCTCGCCCACCGCGCTGCCGGCGCGGCAACATCCGTCGTATGCATCGCCCGGTCCGCCGATCCTGCCGGCATCGTAACCATCGCCCCACCGGCGATTGACCGGCCCTCCGGGCCGGCGGGTCAGGCAGCGCCTGACCCCTCCATGGCGGGGGCTGCCGCCACCCGTGGCGCCCATGTGTCCGACCGGGGATGCAGCGCGCCACGCTGTAGGGGCGAGGCGCTGCCTCGCCCGACCGCGCCGCATGGCGCGGTAATGCATCGTGGCCGACACGTCTCGCCCGACACGCAGCGCCGATCAGCCGAGCGCCCGTATCCACGATCGCCCGGCCGTGAACGGTTGGGCTTCAGCCCCGGGCGTTCGCTGCCGACCGCCCCGGCAGCGATGGTCGCGGCACCACTGCACCCCTAAGCGTCGATCGGCCGGCCCTACCGGGCCGGCGGGTCAGGCACCGCCTGACCCCTACCAGACGGGAATATCGCCGCACCGTGGCCGGCGCGTGCCGCACCTGCGACATCCGCCCGACCAGGTCGGGGCGGGGCGCTGCCCCGCCCGCGCGGTGCTGGCAACGGTACGGCGGCAACCAGCGGTCGGGGGTCGCTCGTCCAGCGGCACCCTGCTGCGCGACGAGTAGGAGGTGTTCCATGACGCTGACGCTCGAGGCAGCGCGCGCTGCGCTGCGCCGCCTCGCCGCCGACCAGGCAACACCGCCCGCCTGGTCGGACGAGGACCTGGACACGGCGCTCGCCATCGGGCTGGCCCAGCTCGACCAGCTGGCACCGTCCACCGCGGTGGTCCAGCTGGCCGCGGGCGGCACCGACCGGCTTCCGCTCCCGAGCGGGGTGCAGCGCGTTTTGGCCGTGCTGCACGCTGGCCAGCCGCTCGCCGGGTGGTCGGTCTGGGCTGGCGAGTTGGTCTTCGCCGAGCCGGTGAGCGGCAGTCTGGAGCTGCGCTGCTGGCAGCGCCGCACGCTGCCGGATGCCGCCAGCGATCCCCTGCCGCTCAGCGGGCCGGCCGAGGAGACCTTTCTGCTAGCCGCCGCTGTCGAAGCGCTGCTCGTCCAGGCGCTGGTCCAGCAGGGTCGCCACCAGGGGCCGGTCGGGCCACTCGTCGCCGCGCTCGAGCAGGCGCGGCTCCAGCGCGAGCGGGCAGCCCGCGCCCTGCCGCGTGTCCTGTGCAGCCGGTCGCTGCGGTAGGGCGACGCGCCGCTCAGGGGTCCGGCAGCGCCTGCCTCTCCCGGGCGGGGGTCGTCGGCTGCCCAGGCGAGCGACCACACGCCCTCGCGGGGGCGGCACCCTCCTGGTGGGAGCGACGCGCTGCCTCGCCCGCTGCGCACCAGCGCGGCACCGTGCGGTAACGCGTCCCGGTGGCGGCAACGCTCCCCGGACCGTGGTCATCCGCACGATACGTGGTGATGGCCGGCCCTGCCGGGCCGGCGGGTCAGGCAGCGCCTGACCCCTACCAGACGGGGGGTCGCGCATCACGGTGATGCCTCTCTCGCCGATCGGGGATGGGTCGTCCCACCTTGTCGGGGCGAGGCGGCGCCTCGCCCGACCGCGCCACTGGCGCGGCAATCGATCGTGGCCGACACGTCCCGCACGACACGCAGCGCAGACCAGCAGAGCGGCCCTCTCCACGATCGCCCGGCCGTGAACGACCGGGCTCAGTCCCCAAGCCGGCTGAAGCCGGCTGATCCACACGGCGCCCGCACCCAGCCGATCGACCCAGGCGCCTGTGCGCCTCACAGCCCCCTTCAGGGGGCTTGCGGACTGAGCCCGGGGCTTCAGCCCCGGGCGTTCGCTGCCGACCACCCCGGCAGCGAGGGTCGAGGCACCACTGCACCCCTAGGCGTCGATCGGCCGGCCCCGCGGGCCGGCGGGTCCGGCACCGCCTGCCCTCTACCGGACGCGGACGGTGGCACCGACTTCGGGCGAGTGTCCGCCGCACCGGCGATGCGCTGACCTGCCCCTGTCGGGGCGACGCGCCAGCTCGCCCACCGGGCTGGGAACCCAGGAACCGGCTGTGCGCTCTGCTCCCGCGGTACTCGGAACGGCCCAGCCGCCGGTCGTGTGGCCGCGTCCACACCATGAGGACGATCTCCCCATGGCAGAGTGCCGCCCACGATCCGGCTGGTGACGGAATCCGGAACGCGGGCGGCCGGGGCACACGGCGCCTGCCGGCGGACTGGTGCTTCACTGGCCTTCGTGACCCGCGCGCTCCGCCGCGTGGGGCGTCACCCGCTCAGCGTGCGATCGACGACAGTCTGACTTTCCGATCAGCAGCCCTACCCAGCTGATCCTGCCCGCCCTGTCTGCCGGGCAGGGGACCACCCAAGGGGGCACGACTGGCCCCTCGGGTGAGCGGTCGGCAACAGAAGAGCGAGAGGCGCGTGACACGCCCGCGGCCATACCGGCCAGTGACCAGCGGGCCGAGCTGTCGATGGCGCGAGGGCGTTCGGCCATCCGGCTGGCGAGGCTGTCTCCGCGAGCGCGCTCGACCGTCCGACTCGGCCCGCGCAGCGGTAGGAAAACTGCCCGGTGGCCCTCGTCGCTGACCGGTCGCTGACCGCCCAGCTGGCGGGATGCACGAGGCACCCGCGACTGGTTCCGGCGCCGGGGAACTACTCCGGCACGCTTCCCTTCGGATGCGCGCCGAGCAACCGACTCCCTCGACCTCTGTGGAACCCCACTGGACGCCATCTTGCACCGGCGTGGCTGGCGCTCTCGGGACTCGCTGGTCGTGCGCTGGCTCGGCGCCTTCGAGGAGTGGTTCGGGGGAAGCGTCGAGACTGGCACGACGTACCCGAGCGTCTCGCTCGAGTAGCTCGTGTTCGCCGGGGCAACCCGGCAGGTTCGTGTGTCCGTACAGTTGATTGGCTGGCCGCCGCGCCATGGAGTGTCCGCTGGCCGGACGGATGCACGTTACCACTCGGCCCTGACCAGCGGTTTCCAACAGGTGTCTGACGACACCCCTGACCCCACTTTTCTCGCTGGCGGGAAGGGTGGGATTCGAACCCACGGGGGCGAGTTTTGCTCACCCCAATCGCTTAGCAGGCGACCCCTTTCGACCTCTCAGGCACCTTCCCGTCTACGAGCACCTGGGCGGAGAGGGAGGGATTCGAACCCCCGAGGCTCATCGCCTTGCCGTTTTCAAGACGGCCGCCTTCAACCACTCGGCCACCTCTCCGCACAGCACGCTCAGGAGCACCAGCAATGCTCGAGCGTGAGGCTCACTGCGAGAGTATACCAGATCATCGGCGCACCCTTCCAGCAAGGCCGGAATGGTCCGGCGCAGTCGGCCAGAACCAACCGGACGCCGCCCGAACGGGCGCGAGGCGGAAGGAAGCAGGGCCGGACAACTGGCCGCGTCCGTCGCTGGAGAACGCGTTTCGGCCATCGTGGGAGCCAGGCTGGTCCGGCCGGTGAGTCCAGCTGTGGCGAGCCGGGCGCTCGTTGTGTGCACCGTGCACGGTGGGCGGCAGCAGCTCGGTCGATCGACGGTGCTCCCGCCGGCGCTCGACCGCATCGGCTCGTCGCCGCTCGAGAGCTCGTCGCCTGGGCCGTCACGCAGGTCCGAGCTTGCCAGGTCCGGAGACGGGATGGCAGTGCGCACGACCGGGTGCGCGAGCGCCTCGCGCGGTACTCCTCGGGATGTCGGCAGGATCGCTGAGGGCTCGCAACGCCGGTCGGTCAGGCGCAGGTCCAGCCGGTTCGCATCGTTTCAGTAAGAGCGATGGAGGCTCGAAACAGCGACTGCTCAGCGTATCTGCCGCGCCGGATACCCGTTGCGACCGTGTCGCTGTGGGCTGACAAGGCCGCCGGCGCCCTGGCTGCACGCCGCACGCCTCCGGTTTCGACCGCACCGGAGCGGGCAGGAAACGCTGCACGGGGACAGCTTACAGCCTCGTCGCCGATCCGCTGCAGCAGGACCGCTGCTGCCGAGTGACCCCGGCCTTCTTTTGCCGCGCCCGAGATGGCTCGCTCGCCGCGAACGCTGCCGAACCTCCGCACTGGTCGCGCGATCGCTGCTGCTTCCGTGAGGTGGCCTGAGTGAAGCCCTTCCGCTCGACCGTTCCCGATCTTGACACGGCACTTTTCGCTCCGTATGATCGCCAGGACATTCGGTGGGTTGTGCGGGGCGCGCGTCCGCTGGGCGAGCGCCCATCCAGGGTGGGAAAGGCTCGCCATGCGGATCGTGCGTCTGTTCGTTTCGGTCCTCCTGCTCTGCGCGCTCGTCGTTCCGCCTATCGCCGCTCAGGAGAGTGCGCCCGATTCGCCCCCGGTTCTGCTGTTTCCCTTCGTCCCCAATGGCGAGCACTACGGTGATACCGGCCCCTGGTACGGCACGCTCGTCCTCCAAAATCCCGAGTCGGTTCCGCTCACCGTCGAACTCCGCACCGCGGGCGGTCAACGCCTCCGCACTGTCACGGTCGATCCCCATGCTCACGCGATCGTTCTGCCCAGCCAGCTCTTCACTGGTGCCTGCCGTCAGTACCCGGCTACCGTGCGTGTCCACGAACTCGACGGTATCGACCGGATCCACCTCCCCACTGCTGCTTTGGCCGTCGACCGGATCGAGATCGCTGGCTTCCAAGAAGGGATCGATTTCCGCTGGCGTGCCCTCGCCGACGAGGTCTGGATCGATTGGTCGCTCCCCGGCTGGGAGCCGACCGCCCCCTACACGGTGCTGGTCATCGACTGCCCTGATGGGCAGCCGGTCGCACTGCATCTGGTCGCGCCCACCGATGCGCTCCAGGGCGACGCTGCCTCCTGCGTCGCGCTCACCCGCGCCATCGAGCTTTCCGCCGTGAAGGGCGCCCTTGACGACGCGGACAGTGTTCCTCTACCCAAGGGGATCGGCCCCATCACGGCGGTCGAGGTACGCTACGGACCGCGTTACTGGGCGAGTCTGGGTCTGGCTGATCCGACTGCCCTCGATACCAGTAGTCGCTGGCAGGCCACGGTGAGCGGCGGTGCCGTCACGATCCAGTGGGGTGCAGCGTCCAACGATGACGACGGTGGGATTCCCACCGGAGCGCGCTACTCGGTGATCGTCCACGCCCAGGAGGCCGTCTGTCGCCAGCCTCGCGTCGCCGCCATGCTGCTCCTCACCAGCGGCGCTCCAGCCAGCTCGACCGGCTCGCTGAGCGGCGCGACCATCGCCTCCAGTCTTCCTGCGGTCACTCCTGCCCGGGCCGGGGTGACGGTCGTCCCCTTCGTTCAGCGGAACAACGGTTGGACGACCGTGCTCCACCTGGCTCACACGAGCGAGCGGAGCTGCCCAGTCCAGGTCGAGCTCTACGGACGCCGCGGTGACCTGGCCTGGTCGGGTAGTCAGACGCTCGAGAGCGGCCAGGTGTGGCATCTCGATCTGCGGACGCTCACGCTGCCGAGCGACTTCACCGGCAGTGCGTGGATCCGCAGCAGCTGCGGCCCGCTGGCCTTCGCCGACCGCCTCAAGCCCAGCCACCGACTTGCCGTGAGCACGGTCGCGGTCGATCCAGCCGAACCAGCGCGGAACCTCGTCCTCCCGCTGGTTTACGCCAACCACAGTGGCTGGAACACCGGCATCGCGCTCACCAACCTGGGGAACAGTGCGGTCACCGTCGATCTCGCCTATCGCGATGCCGCGGGGACCATCCTCCGCAGCGAGCGGCACACGCTCCGACCGCGCGAACACGAGGTGTTCTACCGGCCCGACCTCTACCCGGGCAGCCCACCGCCGGGGTTCCGGGAACTGGCAGCGCTCAGCGTCACCGCTGATGGTCCGGTCGCGCTGATCGGCGACGCGGTGAAGTACCAGGCAGGATCCGGCAAGGCGCTGACGCTGCCGGCACTGGTACCCCTCGATCCCGGCATCTCCCTGCTCTTTCCGCTCGCCACGACCGATCTGCCACCCGAGCTCGGCGACGCGACCGGACTGACGATCGCCAACGCCGCGACAGCGCCTGCTCCCACCACTGTCGAACTCTGGTCGCTGGGCGCGCCGGTCCCCATGCGTTTCGAGCTTCCCATCCCCGCCCAGGGCTTCGCCGTCCTCTATCTCCCGGAACAGATTCGCGTCACGTCCCGTTTCACCGGGACGGCCATCGTCTCGGCGGCGACTGGTCGCTTGGTCGCCAGCGGCACACAAGTGAACGCGACGGTGCTCGCCGATGGCGCGACCGGGACGCCGCTCGCTCCCGGCTGGTCAGTGCCGGTCCTGGGAACGAGCCTTCTCCCCACCTGGGACGCGACCGGTCCAGGACTCGACTTCGCTGCCAGTGCCGCGGGGCTTCCCAACACCCCGCTTCTCCTCGAGATCAGCGACGAGACGGCTGACCTCGATAGCGATCCGGCCTGTACCAGCCCGAGTTCGCTCCGGGTGAGCGGCACCGGAACCCTCGCGGTCTCGCTCTACACCTGTGCACTCGATCCGGTTCAGCCACCCACTGTTCGCGTGCGTCTCTGGTGGGATCGCGGTCCGCTCGTCGGCGCGCTCGATTCCGGCGACGAACTCCTGGTCGAACGAGTCGTGGCGCTGCCGCGCTGAGGGATACGCCGAAACGTGCTACACTGCAGCTCGGCTGGCAACGGCGCCAGCCGGAGTGGTCGGCGACGACGCCGCTGGGAGCACGATGGCTGAACTGATCCTCCGCGATCTCTGCCGCTGGGATCGACGCTTCGTTCTCGCTTGCCCTCCCGGCCTCTCCGAGGAGAGCGCCCTCGAGCGTCCCATCTCCTGGGCGATCAGTGTGCGGGCTGCTCCACCATTCTTACCGCCACCGCGCGGCGACGAACTCGTCATCCTGAGCGGCCGCATCCTGCGCGAGATCCAGGCCTCCGGCCTGGCCGAGGCCGAAGACCTCCTGGACACGCTCGCCGAGGCACCGATCGCCGCCCTCGTCACCGAACCGAACCTGATCGAGGGGCCGGTCGGCTCGCTGCCGCTCCTCCTCTTTCCCGGGCCTCTCCCGCTCGATCTGGAGCCGACGCTCAACCGCTTGCTGACCGAGCAGCGGCGGGCACTCTACCGGCTTTCCACCGAACTCACCCGCGAGCTTTCGCGCGCCGCGTTGAGTGGCGGGCTCGACGCGGTGCTCCAGGCGGCCGCTTTGGCGAGCAATCGCTCGCTCCTGCTCCAGGACAGCGAGGGTCGCCTGCTGGCCGCAGCTGGTCCGACACCAACCCCGGCTCCCCCCACCGCGCTCGCTCAGGCACGCCCGCATCCCGCGACACGCCTCCTCAGCGAGTCGCTGGGCGAGCGCTTGCTGACGGCCATCACCGCCGGAGGTCGGGTCGCCTATCTGTCGCTCCTCGCCGTGGCGGGCGAGACGACGGAGCGGGATCGCCTCGTGCTTTCGCTGCTCGCCGGCCTGTGCGCCAGCCTCTTGGCACAGGAAAGCCGCACCGCACGCCCCACTCCCTCGAGTCAACTCGTCGCCGACCTCTTGCTCGGGCGGGTCAGCGAAAGCACGCTCCCCCTCGTTGCCCAACGACTCGGCCTCGGTCCGAACCAGCCGGTGATCGTCGCGCTCCTCGCTGCCAGCGGCGAGCCAGAGGCAGCGGAACGCGTTCTCCGTCGCATCCTGGAGCCGAGCGCACGCGACCGCTCGACTCCCCTTGGGGATACCCTGGCGCTTCTCCTCACGGAGGACGAGGCAGCGGCAGTGGAGGACAGGGCACGCAGCCTGGTACGCCCCACCTTTCCCGAACCTCCGGCTCTTCTCCCGCCCCGGTTCGCGGCTCCTTCGGTGCGGAATCAGCCAGCATGGTTCCTCGTCTTCGCGGAGCCGGTCCCTCACCTGCGCGCGGTGCCGCAAGGGCTGCGCCAGGCTCGCTTCCTGGCTGGTCTGATCCGCGAGGGAGCCCTACCTGGCCCGATCGCTCGCTTCGATGCGCTCGCCGATACCGGCCCCTTCGCCTTCCTCTATGCACTCTGGGGAGAAAACAGAGCCACCGAACTCGCTCGCTCCCTGTTGGGCCCGCTCCTCGAGGAGGACGAGCGAGCCCAGGAACTCCTGCGCACGCTGGCAGCCTTCCTCGCCTGCGGAAGCGCTTCGGAGGTCGCCGCGCACCTCGGGATTCACCGCAATACGGTCGCCTATCGCCTGGCACAGATCAGCGAGCTGACTGGTCGCAATCTGGCCGATCCACGCGACCGGCTGCTCTTGCATCTGGCGCTCTTGCTCGTGAGCATGCCACCAGCGGAGCCGCCAGCCGCTCAGTGAGCGCGACGCCGCGGGACACGAAAACCGAGTTCGGCGGCCGACCGGGCGAGGACGACCCGCTCCAGCGAGACGACCTGGACATCGCGTACCGGAATCCGTCGCCAGCCCAGCGGGATAGGCAGTCTGCCGACCAGGAAGGTACCGGCACCGAGCGGCACCGCATCGTCGGGCGCACTGGCATAAGCTTGTCTGGCTGATTGGGTGATCGGGCCAGGATTGCCGAGCGGGCCGGTCGGCTGCGGACCGAGTCGTTCACCCGATACGCGGCTCCCCTCGGTTGAAAAAACCGAACGAGGACGGACCTCGAGTGGGCCGAACTCGACACGCCGCACCGTGCCGAGATAGACCCCGTCGCTGGTAAAAACATCCATCCCGACGCGGATATCGCGTGCATCGAACGTCATGCCACGCCTCCGGCGAGCCCGACCGTGACCGATGGGTCAGGACAACCATGCCCCCGTGGCGTAGTATAAGGAAGCACCGTACCGGTCGAGGGAAAGGGGATCGGGGTGCACAAGCAGCGTGGGGGGATTCGCCGAGTCGGGTATCGCCTGCTCCTCGTCGCGATCGTCGTCGCGAGCCTCCTCCCCAGCACGATCGCGCAGGCAGCAAGCGACGAGGCGACGCTCGCTCTGGAGCGCATCAACCACTGGCGTGCCTGGAGTGGGCTGAGTCCGCTCGTGCGCCATCCTGCATTGGACGCCGCGGCCCAGGCCCATGCACGGTACTATTTCCTCAATGCCAGTGATCCCGATCTGGCGGGAATGGGGCTTCATCGCGAAAAGCCGGGGAAGCCCGGCTTTACTGGGGAAGACATCCTCGCCCGTGCCCAGGCCCAGGGCTACAGAGGATCAGTCAACGAGAACATCGCCTTCACTGGCTCGCTCAGCGCTGCTGCCGAGGCCTTTCTCGGCACGGTGAACCATCGCTTGCCACTCCTCGATCCGCGCTATCAGCACATCGGTTTCGGCGCGGTCAACGAGGGCAACGTGCGGATCGAGGTCGTGATGGTGGGAACGCTCGGCGACTGGACCGAGCAGGCCAGCCCGGAGTGGGTCGTCTGGCCGCTCGACGGGATGACCGGCGTACCGACCCACTTCTGGGGCGAAGCACCCAACCCGTTCCCCGAGGCCATGTATCCGATCGGTTATCCGATCACGGCCAAGTACTTCGGTCCGGGCGACGTCTCCTTTGCGCGCGGCGAGATCCGGCGTGAAGGGCAGGTCGTCCCCAGTCACTTCGCCACCGGATCGGGATGGCTCAGCCGACGCTCGGCGTTTCTCGCCGCCACGGAACCGCTGCGAGCGGGGGCGAGCTACCAGTACGTGATCGAAGGCACTGCCGATGGTCGCCCCTTCCGGCTGACCGGTACCTTCCGGACAGCAGCACGAGCAGGCGAGGAACTGTCCCCTGGCTCACCAGCACTCGCTCTTCCCGTTCCACCGGGCCTCGCCTCCGCCCCAGCTGTCATTCAACAACAGTGGCGCGCGACCGATGGGCCGGTCGCGAGCGGCCAGCGCGCTGGCTGGACCTTCGGCCCGGATGCCTGGGCCACTCGTTGGGAGCCCTATGCCGAGTCTCCGGGTGGGCGCCGCCAGGTCGTCTACTTCGACAAGGCGCGCCTCGAGATCACCGATCCAGGGGGCGATCCTGCTTCCCCCTGGTTCGTGACCAGCGGATTGCTCGTCAGCGAGATGGTGCTCGGTCGCGTCGCGGTCGGTCAAAACCGCTTCACAGTGCGCTCCCCGGCTCGAGTGCCGCTCGCCGGTGACCCTGCACCGCAGAACCCTGACGCCCCGACCTACGCCAGTCTGCGTCCCCACTCGTCGCTGGTATCCGGCGTGCACGCACCGAACCGGACCGGGCAGCTGATCCGCGAGGTACTGTGGCGCGACGGCACGGTCACGAGCGACGATTCCCTGGTCAGCTTCGGCGTGACCGTTGCCGCCTATGACGAGGTGACCGGCCACAACATCGCCCGGCCGTTCGTCGACTGGCTCGGCCAGCAGCCTTGGGACCCCCTGTACGTCGTCGGTCGGCCCATCGCTGATCCGTATTGGGTCCGCGTGCGGGTGAGCGGCGAACTCCGCTGGGTGCTGGTCCAGGCATTCGAACGCCGCATCCTGACCTACACGCCGGACAACGATCCCAGCTGGCGAGTGGAAATGGGCAACGTTGGCCGGCACTATTACGAGTGGCGCTACGGTACGCCGGCGCCAGCAGGGTGAAGCAGTGTGCTCTCGTGGCCGGCATTCGGTGACGATCGAAAGGAGCGAGCAGGGATGAGCCAGGCGACGCGCGACGCCATCCTGCAGCAGGTGCGACAGACGCTCGAGGCCCGCTTGGCCCTGAGTGACCAGATTCCGCAACTCGCTGAGGATGTCTGCCGCATCCTCGAGCGGACGGTTCCCTGGTACGACTGGGTCGGCATCTATCTCGTCGAGGGAGACGAACTGGTGCTCGCTGCCTGGTCAGGCCCCGCAGCCACGGAGCATGTGCGGATTCCGATCGGCCAGGGCATCTGCGGGGCCGCTGCTCGCGAGGGACAGACGATCATCGTTCCAGACGTCCGCCAGGATCCACGCTATCTCCAGTGCTTCCTCTCGACCCGCTCGGAGATCGTCGTCCCGATCCGGCAGGATGAAGACGTGATCGGCGAAATCGACATCGACAGCGATGAGCTGGCCGCCTTCGACGAGAAGGACCGCGCCCTGTTGGAATGGCTGGCCAGTGAACTCGCCGAACGGCTCCCTCACCACCGCGCGAGCGCTGCCTGACCGAAAAGCTCGTCCCAGGTACTCGCCGGTGCTGGATAGGCCTGCCGCTTGGCCAGTGCCTCGAGGAGCTGCTGGGGAACATCGGTCGTCACTGCGCGAACGCCGGCACGCAGCGCGCGGAGCGCCTCGCGCGGATCGTTCACGGTCCACGTCGTCACCTGCCAGCCTTGCCGACGCAACCAGCGGGTCAACCATGGCGTGACGACCCGGTGCTGGAGCGCCACGACATCAGCCCGCGCCAGCCGCAGGGTGAGCGCCAACTGGACGGCCATGAGCGAGCGCATCGGGAAGGCGCTTCGTCCGGCGACCCGCCGGGGAAAGCGCGTGAACGCGTGGCCGTGCGAAAGGCCACGCAGTGCGGTCGGGAGCGAGAGCGCCAAACGGCGGAGACTGGCCGCGTGCTGGCTCGTGATGTAGACCCGCTCCGGATGCCCCCACCGCTCCACGATCGTCACCAGTCGTCGCTCGAAGCCGCTCCCTTTGAGGTCGAGATTGACCAGGGCCTGCTCGCCGAACTCCTCGAGAAATTCTTCCAGCGTCAGGAGCGACGGGATGGCCACCCGCAAGGCCGCCAGGCTGGCTTGCCGCACGACGAGCCGGCCACCACCCGGCAACGGCACCACGCCATCGTGCAACAGCACGAGCGCCCCATCCGCAGTTTGCCGGACATCGCACTCCAGTGCTGGCACCCCAGCCGCCAGTGCGGCCTGGAAGCTCTCGGCCGTGTTGTCACCCGGCGAATTCCCCGCCCCCCGATGGGCGATGACCGTGAAAGGACGGTCGATCACGCTTCGCATGACTCCGCTCGCTCACCCGCGCACCGCAGGAGCCGCACCAAGCCGTACCAGCTCCCGCCCAGGAGATACCCACCGAGCACATCGGTCAGCCAGTGGTGACCGAGATACATCCGAGAGAGTCCCACTGTCGCCACCAGCAGACCAGCACAAGCGAGCAGCAGACCACGCACCCAAGCCCAGGGCACACGCTCGGCCACTGCAGTCAGCGCCGCCAGCCAAAAGGCTGTATACGTCACCACATGCCCGCTCGGATAGCTCGCATCACGCGGTTGCGTGACCGGGACGATGATGGAGGGATGATTCGGGCGCGGGCGGCGGATCAGGCGTTTGGTCACGAAGCTGACCGTGCTCGCTGTCCAGGTCGAGAGAAGCTGGAGCGCCACTGTTCGTTGGCCGCGCCACCAGAACGCGGCGATCACCGCACTCGGGAGCAACACGCTCTGCGGGGGAAAGCCGAGCCAGCTCACCCAGCGCAGGACATGACCGATTTTCGGTGGAATGCTCGTCTGGAGCCGACGCAGCAGCGCCAACTCGCAAGACGACTGGGGATGCCGACGCACCCAGAGCGCCAGCAGCACGTAGAGCAGGAGAGCACCTGCGAGCGCGAATACTCCTGGAACTCGACGCCGGCAGTCCATAGCGCTCTCGCACTGCCCTTCGCTATTCGGCGAAATCGTCGAGATCCGGTGCCTCGTAGCGCCACAAGCGTTCGGGGCGCTGGTACCCGAGCGCCGCCAGGTGATCGACCACCGCGAGCACGACCTCGTCAGGCGTCGAGGCACCAGCCGTCACCCCGACCACCCGCTTCCCCTCGAGCCACGCACGGTCGATTTCCTCCGGTCGCTCGATGTGGTAGCTGGGAACACCACAGGCGCGGCCGACTTCGGCGAGGCGCGCCGTGTTGGAACTCTTCTTTCCACCCACTGCGAGCAGGACATCGACTTCGCGGGCCAGCGCGCGCAACGCTTCCTGCCGCTCCCACGTCGGTTGGCAGATGGTATTGACGATCCGGATCTCGCCCCCATGCCGGGCTACCCAATTGGCCAGGCCGAGCGCGAAGGCCAGGAACTCGTCTGTCTGCTTGGTCGTTTGACTCACCACCGCGACCTTACGCGGCGGCGCCACGACACCCGGCACGCCGCGCGGCCCTTTCCACGGCAAATCCTCCAAATGCTTGGCCGCAACCGCCCGTGAGGTTCCGGCCCAACCGAGCACGCCGCGCACCTCAGGGTGGTGAGCATCGCCGTAGACGACGAGAAAGTAGCCCTGACGCACCAGCTTCTCGGCCAGGCGCTGTACTTTGGTCACCAGTGGGCAGGTCGTGTCGATCAGCTCCAGTCCAGCGTCGCGGGCTTCCGCCGCACGCTGCGGTCCCGCCCCGTGCGCCGTGATCGCCACGCGCCGGAAACCACGCTCGCGCGCTTCGCTCACCGAGCTGACCGGCTCGATCCCCTGGACCTTCAGCCGTTCGACGACTTGCGGATTGTGGATCACGTCACCGACCGTCGCGATCGGGCCAGCTTGGGCAGCCTGCTGGATGATCTCCAACGCTCGGCGCACACCCCAACAGTAACCCATGACTTCCGCGAGGACGATTCGCTTCTCACCCGTCGCTACGGTCATCGTCGCCTCCTCGCGAACGCGCCGCTCCCCGTTTCTCACCGAGTATACCCCCGGGGAAAAGCGCTCTCCCGCTGCTCGCCCATTCCTCCAATTCCCGATAGAGCTCCCACAGCGAAGCCACCCCGAAGTGCGGCTCCACATCCCCCTGCCAGGCTTGGCCGTACCGGTTGCACCAGACACTGGTGAGCCCAGCACGCTGTGCTCCAGCCACGTCGTTGACCGGATGATCGCCCACGTACAGCGCCTCTTCCGGACGCACACCCGCCAGCCGGAGCGCATACTGGAAGATCGCCGGGTCCGGCTTGGCCACACCGATCTCCTCGGAGACGACGACGATCGGGAACAACCGCTCGATTCCCAGCCGGGCCAGCTTGGCCCGCTGAATCGCGCTCGGTCCGTTCGTCACGAGTCCGGTCAAAGCGCGACGCTGGATCGCCCTGACAGCCGTCACGCTGTCCGGAAAGAGCGAAAGCCCCAAGAACCGGTCGCGCGCATACACCGCCGACGCGCGCTCCAGCCACGCGGGATCGGTGCATCCGGCCATCTCCAGTGCCCGCTGCACTCCCTCCCAGGTGTGGCTCGGCTGGGCCAGCGCCAGCGCCACGATCACGTCGCGTTCCAGGGACAGTACCTCGTCGGGAAGAGCAGCCAGCGCCGTCTCTACCCGGAGACGGAACGAGCCCCGGTGATCGCACAGGGTATCGTCGAGATCGAACAGGACCAGCCGGATCGGCATGCTGCTCATCTACCCCACCCAAGCCTACGCGGTCAGAGCAGGATCGACCAGCGAGCAGGCTACGGGTGAGCGGTTATCCTCTCTACGAGGACGGTGGAGTACGCGATGGTGCGCTGGTTCGCTGATCGGTACCGGAACCTGTGGCTGGTGGTGCTCCATGCGCTCGTCATCCTCGGCCTGGTCGCCAGCATACCCGCGAACATCGTCGCCTTTCGGACGATGACGCGGGGGATCGAAACCGGTGAGCAGGCGGTACCGATCGCGCACACTGACGTCAATCCTTTGGGGATCAATACCTTCCTGCAAGCCGAGCCCGATCCGGACAAAGTCGCGCAGATGCTGGACATGATCGCCGCTGCCGGCTTCAGCTTTATTCGCCAGCCGTTTTTCTGGTACGAGATCGAGCCGGAACCGGGTGTCTTTTGGGATACGAAGTGGAACGTCAGTACATGGGAAAAGTATGACCGGATCGTGGAACTGGCTCGTCAGCGGGATATCGAGATCATCGCTCGCCTCGACAAACCTCCCCGCTGGGCACGCGCCGGCCAGCCGAACCTCGACCAGTGCCCGGATGGCCCTCCGACCCACTACGAAGACTACGCTCGCTTCGTCGAGGCGGTCGTCACCCGTTACCGAGGAAAGATCCGCTACATCCAGATCTGGAACGAGCCGAATCTGCGGAACGAGTGGGGTTGCCAGCCGATCGATCCAGCCGCCTTCACTCGGCTCCTCGCGCTCGCATACCAGGCCGCCAAGCGTGCCGATCCCACTGTGCTCGTCCTGATGCCAGGACTCGCTCCCACCGACCAAACCGGGCCGGAGAACCTGAGCGATCTCCTCTTCTTGGAGGGAATGTACCAGGCAGGTGCCGCCCCCTACTTCGATATCGCCAGTGCCATGGTCTACGGCTACGGCTACAGTCCCTCTGACCGGCGCGTCGAGTTCGCCCGCAACAATTTCTCCCGCGTCATCCAGACGCGGGAGATCATGGTGCGCTACGGCGATCACGCCAAGCCGCTCTGGGTGGCGGAATACAATTGGGTCGCCTTCCCCCCCGACTGGCAGGGACTCCCTTCCGTCTGGGGACGACCAGTCACCCTCGAGCAACAGGCGCGCTATCTCTACGAGGGATACTTGCGCGCCCAGCGGGAGTGGCCGTGGATCGGGGTCCTTTGTGTCTGGTACTTCCGCTGGTGGCTTCCGCCGGACGATCCAGCGAATGCCGCTGATCCGACGCGCGGTTTCGCGATCGTGGAATGGGATCTCACACCCCGTCCGGCCTTTCAGCTCCTCGCCCGCGCTCGCCCCATCCTCGACCGCGCGTGGACCGGAGCCTACGCGGCGGACAGCCGGTACTGGCAGGCGAGCGAGGGCTGGGAACGTCGCGCGACACCAGCTGGCCAGGCCTGGGTACCACAGAACACCGCAGGGACGCTCGAGTTCCTCTTCGGCGGGCCGCGCGTCGACCTCACCCTGCTTCCTGGTACGCGGATCAGCGTGCAGGTCGACGACCGCCCACCGCGTGTTCTCGCCAATACCAGCGCGAGGCCACAGCGGATCACCGCCGCAGCTGGCCTCGCCGATAGCCCTCATACCCTGATCATCCGTCCCCTGTCACCGCAAGGGGGGATCCTCCAGGCCAACGTCATCCGCCGACCGTTCGTCCTGGATACGCTCCCTTCCTTCCTCGGCGCGACCGGGATCGTGCTCGCGCTCAACGTGGTCTCACTGGCATGGACGCTCCGCCGACTCGGCACTCGTCACCGCATCGTTGCATCGCTGACCGCTCCATCGCTCAGGCAGAGCGGAGCGGGGCCAAGCAGCGCGTGAGCGCGTCGCGCCAATCGGGGAGGACGATACCCAGCGCCGGCGCTGCCAGGCTGGTCAAGACTCCGTTGCGCGGTGGGCGAGCCGCCCGCCGGAACTGGCTCGCCGGAATCGGCTCGACTGGCACGCCGAGTCCGAGCGTCTCCAGCACCGCGACCGCCCACTCGTACCAGGAAGCCCTGCCGGCGTTGACGAGATGGTACGTCCCGTAGGCCGGTTGAGCGACCAGTTGCCAGATCGCTTTCGCTAGATCGTCCACGAAGGTGGGGCTCCCGTATTGATCGGCGACCATCCGCAAGCGTGGTTGCTCCCGCGCGAGTCGCAGAACGGTCGTGACGAAGTTGCGCCCGTGCGCGTCGTAAAGCATGGCCGTCCGCACGATGTAATGGCGCGGGCAGAGTGCGCGGACGACCTCCTCGGCTGCCAGCTTGCTTGCCCCGTACACGCTCAACGGATGCGGTCGCGCGAACTCGTGATACGGCTCGTCCTGCTCTCCATCGAAGACATAATTGGTGGAAAGCGCGACCAGCGCTGCCTCGGCGGCCGCGCAGGCAGCCGCGATGTGCTGCGTGCCCAGCGCATTGACGCGCCAGGCCCGTTCCGGATGCCGCTCGCAGCCGTCGACATCGGTCCAGGCTGCACAGTGGATGACGAGCGTCGGTTCGACCCGAGCGAGCACCGCACGCACGGTGAAGGGATCGGTCACGTCGCACTCGGCCGCTCCCAGCGCGATCACCTCCGTGTGCGCTGGAGCGGTGCGCACCAGCGCACGTCCCAGTTGGCCGTGTCCACCGGTGATGAGCACGCGCACCACCGACCTCCGCAGACGTCGTCGGTTACTATAGCGTGCGCGTGGGGCCTGGGAGCGCGTTCGAGGACGAAGTGGAAGGAGCGATACGTGCGGTTCGGAGCGCACATGTCGATCGCTGGAGGAGTCGATCGGGCCATCGACCGCGCCATTGAAATCGGCTGTGAAGCCGTGCAACTGTTCACCAAGAGTAGTAACCAGTGGAAAGCTCGGCCGCTCACCCCGGACGAGATCGCCCGCTTCAAAGAGAAAGCAGCCCGCTACGGTCTCCCGACCGTCGCGCACGACAGTTACCTCATCAATCTCGCCAGCCCGGACGATGCCTTGTGGGAGAAATCGATCACTGCATTCCGCGAAGAACTGGAACGCTGTGAGGTTCTCGGCATCCCTTACCTGGTCACGCATCCCGGTGCGTTCGGCGAAGCAGGACTCGAGTTCGGTATCCGACGCGTCGCCGAAGCGCTCAACCGACTCCACGCCGACCTGCCCGGCTACCGTGTCATGACGTTGCTCGAGACGACAGCTGGCCAAGGCTCGAGCCTCGGGTACCGGTTCGAGCAGCTCGCCGCGATCGTCGAACGGGTCCGCGAGCCGGAACGCGTCGGCTACTGCTTCGACACCTGTCATGTCTTCGCCGCCGGGTACGAACTCCGCACGCCCGAGGGTTACCGCGCCACCATGGACGAGTTCGACCGCATCCTCGGTTTGGACCGGCTCTTCGTCTTCCACCTCAACGATTCCAAGCGCGAGTTGGGTTCGCGGATCGATCGGCACGAGCATATCGGTCAGGGGAAAATCGGCCTCGAGGGATTTCGTCTTCTCGTCAACGATCCGCGTTTCGCCGAGCATCCGGGGCTGCTCGAGACCGAAAAGAGCCCGGAGCTCCACGAGGATGTGGAGAATTTGCGCGTCCTGCGCAGTCTGGTGGCCTCCTGACAAGAGGGACCTGTCCGGCGAGCATGGACGACGGGAACGTGACGAGAATGGTATGATGAGGATGCGGCAGCGACCGGAACCGACTCGGTACACTCGAGAGTAGGCTCTGTCGGCTGGCCGTCTGGCACTTCCAGAGAGCGGTGAGGTTCGTGACGGAAAGCGTCGCGCAGATCCTGAGCGATCTTTCGCGGGAAGCCGAGGAGGCGATCCTCGCTCTCGAGCGTCATCTGCACGGGATTCGGAGCCGAGTCGATACGCTGACGAGCGAACTCGAGCAGCAGCGCCTGCGCATGCAGCTTCACGTCGAAGAGCGGCTCGTCGATGCGGGCGGGAAGCTGCCGGAGGACGAACTCCACACCTTGCAGTCTTTCGAGGATACGCTGGCCAGTCAACTGGCACGAGCCCAGGCATTGGGCCGGCAACTTGCCGGGTTTCTGCAGCTTTTGGCAGTCAGCCGCCAGCAGCTCAGCGGCAGCGGTACCTTGCCCGATCTGAAGGCAGCCAAAGACCTGCTCGTCCGACAAGCGATGGTGCGGGCGCAAGAAGAGGAACGCCGCCGTTTGGCGCGCGAAATCCACGACGGCCCAGCCCAGGTTCTGGCCAACGCCATCCTGACGATCCAGTACCTGGCCCGACTGATCGAGCGCGGTGACATCACCACCGAAGAGCTGCGCCAGGAACTGGATCGGGTGGAAGCGATCCTGCGCGCGGGATTGAGCGAGACCCGCCAGTTCATGTTCGCCCTCCAGCCGACGACGCTCCAGCAGCACGGCTTGCTCCGCACGCTCGCGCTGTACCTGGAGACGTTACGCCGGCAATTTCCCGCTCAACTCGTCGTCGAGCTTCCCGAAACGCTCCCGCCGCTCACGCCCGAGCAGGAACTGGCTGCCTTCCGGGTGATCCAGGAAGCGCTGCACAATGTCCAACGCCATGCTCATGCCAGCCACTGCTGGCTAAGGATTTTCGCGCATCCGTCCGAAATAGTCATCGAGGTGGCGGACGACGGGCAAGGCTTCCGTCCTGGTGCTGTCGTTCCGACCTCGAGCGGTGGATTCGGCTTGCGAGGGATGCGCGAGCGCGCCGAACTTGTCGGCGGCCAGCTCGAGATCCAGAGCGAACCGGGGCACGGCACGACGATCCGGTTGCACCTCTCGTTGGCGACGGCCAGCGGCGAGGAAGGTACCACGACCGGCACAGCAGAGGAACGTGCGCCGATCGAGGAACAGAAGGAGCGGATCGCATGAGCCCGATCAACATCCTCATCGTGGACGATCACCCGCTCTTCCGGAGCGGTATCCGCTGGAGCCTGGAGCAGAACCCCCAGTTCGTCATCGTCGGCGAGGCAGCCGACGGGAGCGAGGCACTGCGCTTGGCCGACGAACTCTCGCCGGACGTCATCCTGGTCGACCTCAGCCTTCCCGGCATGAACGGATTGGAAGTCGCCCGAGCTCTCAAGCGCCGGCAACCGCAGGCTGGCGTGATCATCCTCACCATGCACCAGGACGACGAGCAACTGTTCAATGCGATCCGAGCCGGAGCCTCGGCCTACTGCACCAAAGACATCGAGCCCGAACAACTGATCGATGTCATCACCCGTGTCGCGCGCGGCGAATATCTCATCAACGAGATGGTTCTCTCTCGCCCCTTCGTCGCCTCGCGGGTCCTCGATCAGTTCCGCGAACTCTCCCGCCTCGACCGCACATCGAGCGGCTTTTTCTCTCCCTTGACCCCGCGCGAAATCGAGATCCTCGATTGTGTGGCCCGCGGGTACAGTAACAAGGAAATCGCTCAGGCGCTCAACATCAGCGATCAGACCGTCAAGAACCACATCACGTCGATCCTGCGCAAGTTGGCGGTCAACGACCGTACCCAGGCAGTGATCTATGCGCTCCGCCACGGCTGGATCAAGCTGGAGGATACCGAGGACAGTCTCCCTGGCCCCGCCCCCAGTTTCGGTCGCGAGCGCGGACGACGCTAGCGCCGGCTGAATTGCCGCTCCAGTTCCTCGGTGCTCAGATGAACCACCGTCGGGCGCCCATGCGCGCAGGCGTTGGGGACGCGGCACTGCTCGAGTTGGCGAATGAGTTCGCGCATCTCGGGAAGCGAGAGTTCCTGTCCCGCCCGGATCGCTGAGTGACAGGCTGTGCTGATGGCCACGCGCTCGAGCGGGGTCGTGCCGCGCCCACCCGCTGCGAGGTCGTCGAGCACGGCGATCAGGACCTGCTCGATGCTGCGTTGGACCACTGCCGGAACCGCCCGGACAGCGACCGCAGCCCCACCGAAGGGCTCGAGTTCCCAGCCGAGCTGGACCAGCGCGTCACGGTAGCGCTCGACGGTGGCCAGTTGCACGGGAGAAAGCTCGAGCACCAGCGGCTCCAAGAGCGCTTGCTGCTCGACACCACGTGCCTCCAGCTGCGCGAGCAACCGATCCAGCAGGATCCGCTCATGGGCGGCATGCTGGTCGATCAGATACATGCCGTCCGGCCCCTCGGCGATGATGTAGGCTTGCCGAACTTGCCCCAACACGCGCAGGACCGGCAGCCAGTTCGCCGAGTCGGCCGAGCGAGTGCTCGATGGGGCATCGACCAGTTCTTCGGGCGTGCCAGGGCGGCTGCTGCTGAGTTCCCGCGTCGGATCAGCGACCTGGAGGCGACGTTGCACGACTGACGGCGAAAGCGGGCTGAACGTCACCGGTGGCGGCGGGTTTTCCGGCACGTGAGCCAAGAGGGTGCGGCGGACTGCCTCGTACACCGCAGCGGCCACCGCTCGCTCGTCGGCGAAACGCACTTCGCGCTTAGTCGGGTGCACATTGACGTCGACCCGATCCCCAGGCAGCGACACCGCCACGACCCCGATCGGGTAGCGTCCGACCATCAACAAGGTGTGATAGGCCTGTTCGATCGCTGCCACCAGGGTGCGGCTCTCCACCCAACGCTGATTGACCAGCACGAACAGCGCTTGCCGGTTGGGACGAGACACGCGGGGTAGACCGACTGCCCCCTGGACCACGATCTCGCCCGCACAGTACTCCTCGAGCCGGAGCATCTGCGTCGCCGTCTCGGCTCCATACACTCCGATCAGCGCATCGAGGAGATCACCGCTCCCGCCGGTCGCCAGCACCGTTCGTCCGTCGTTCGTGAGTTCGAACCGGACCTCCGGACGAGCCAGAGCGAGCGCAGCGAGCGTCCGTTGGATGAGGGCAGCCTCGGTCGCATCCTGGCGCAAGAAACGCCGTCTAGCCGGGACATTGGCGAAGAGATCGCGAACGGTCACCACGGTTCCCGGCGCAGCCCCGATCGGCTCGACCCGCCCGGGGCGTCCGTAACGAACGAGCAACCGCGCTCCATAGGGAGCATCCGGTACCCGCGAGACGATCTCGCACTCGCTGACCGCGCTGATCGCCGCCAGGGCCTCGCCGCGGAAGCCATAGCTCGCGAGCCTCGCCAAGTCCTCGAAGCGGTGCAGTTTGGAGGTAGCATGCCGCTCGACGGCCAGCGGCAGCTCGTCCGGTGGAATCCCCGTCCCGTCATCCTGGACACGGATCAACTCTCGGCCACCCGCGACGATCTCGACGCGGATCGTCCGAGCCTCCGCATCCAACGCATTCTCAACGAGCTCCTTGACGACCGATGCCGGTCGCTCGACGACTTCACCGGCAGCGATCCGTCGAACGGTCGCCTCGTCCAGCCGGACGATCGGCATGACGACGTTCCCCCTCGCGCCAGTATACCCCTAGGGAAGCACGGCAAGAGGCAAGCGCTCCCGCCCACTCGGAACCCGGGAGAAGCCACCAGTGCGCACCCTGGAGAGACCTGCCGCACAGACCTCGCCCGCTTGCCGGTGCAATCTTTTTGCGATAGGGTACGCGCTGAGGAGAGGCGACGAGCGACGACCGAGGGGTAGGCGTGAACCCGCGGACGATCACGGTCAGCTTCAGCCACCTCGAGACTACCAAGATCTTGATCCCCCTGGAAGCACTGTTGCTGCACGTTCACGAACTCGTTCAGGATGCCGCGGATGAGCCCCCGTATGCGCGCTGGGTGCGCGACACGTCGGATGACTTGCTGGCTGCACTCCGGCAACAGCTGAGTGCGGTGCGCTGGGGCGAGGGGCTCCTCCGCATCGAGCTGGATCCCGATCGGGTGGGACTGTTGGCAGCAGCGCTCGGGGGTCTGCGGCGCCGGATGGAAACGACTGACCGCGAGGGCACGGCATCAGCGCTCACCGTGACGCGCCAGCGCCTCTGGTTGACGATACCGTTCGAATTCCCGTTGGCCTGGTGGTTGAGTCACGACGTCGTCCAGGGCGAATTGCTCCCCCTTCTGCGAGCCTCGTACACCCGTACTGATGATGCCAGCGAGCGATCGCATGCCGAGCGCATCCTGCGCAGCACCGAGCGGGTACTGAGCCTGAGCGATTCCGAGGCCCTTCGCCTGGAAACGGCCCTCGCCGACTTGGCCTGGTTGGCGGCAGCGGCCGAGCGGACACCCCCTGCCCGGCGCCTCCATGGCCTCTTGGAGCACCTCCTCGACCCGCTCGTCCAAGAACGCTACCGAACCTATCGTTCGGGTCAACGCGAGCGTGTCACCGGCCAGTCGCACGCCACGTTCACCCCGCCCAGTAGAGACGGGCCAGCATCGCACAGCCGGAGCCGAGCAGAAGCGGATACTGCCGCCCGACCACCATCGGCCACTGCTGCACCCGGACAGCCAGGTTCGGTGTGGCGGCGCCTGGCTGCTGCCATGCTCGATGGAATCGTGTTCTGGGTATTCTCCGCCCTCTTGGGTGCTCTCGTGTTGGTCTTGTTCGTCGGTGAGTCACCCGGGCTCGTCGTTCTTCCCGCAGGCGTCTACGATGCGCTCAGCTCGTTGATCGGATTGGCGCTCGGGATCAGCGTCCCCTATGCCTATTGGGTGTATCCGGTCGGGCGTTGGGACGCGACGTTGGGCAAGCGAGCCTTCGGTCTCATGGTCGTCGATCGACGAGGTGCGCCCCCGGGGCAGGCCAAGGCACTCGGCCGAGCGCTGCTCGTGATCCTTCTCGGTTGGCTCGCTCTCTTGCCCTGGTGGCCAGTCCCCTTCCGGATCGATCGCCGTGGTCTGCACGACTTGGCCACAGACGTGTGGGTCATCGATGAACGGAGGACGAATAGAGCGGCAGCGCTGGGTGGAGGGTCCGGGTCGGGCATGGGAGCAGCGTTCGCGACTAGGGTCAGCGGAAGAGAGACCGAGGAAGGAACGTGGCGCAGCCGAGTGTGGTTCGGTGAGGCGTCCGGTAGCTGAAGAACGGCCGAACATCGATCGGTGAGGAACCTCGTCACACTCGTTCACGCCGCAATGCGCCTCGCCCTATCCTCGTTTCCACGTGTTCCTGATCCTCTTTGACATGATGACGCAAGACCCTCGACAGCACATGCAACGTCGATCGGCAGCGCTGCCGATCTTCCACCGGAAGTGAGCAGCGAGCGACGGCCACGTCCGGCCTGAGCAGCTCGATATCTCCGGGGCAGCAGAATCTTGACAACTGAAGCATCATCGATTAAGCTCTGAAATGGAACTTCCGCACGCGGAACGGAGCAGGTTCGTCCCTGAGAAGGAGGGACGCGATGTATGTCCTTGACACGCCGGCAACTGCTCGGCTCGATCTCCGGTACCTTCGCCTCCGCACTCGTCGTTGCTTGTCGTGGTGGTCAACAGCAACCATCGCCGAGTCCTGCGGCGATCGTCGCGCCGACACCAACCAACACTCCGGCAGCAATGCCTACAGCGGTGATGAACGCCACACCGACTCCGCCGCAAGAAGCAGTCCGCCGAGGAGGGATTCTCCGCATGAATCTGCCCGGAGATCCCGCGAACCTGGATCTGCACCAGGCAACCACAAGCACTGACCTCTGGTGCGTGGCACCCTGTCTGGAAACACTCCTCGAGTTCGATCCCAACGACCAGACCAAGATCCTGCCTGATCTCGCCATCCGCTGGGACATCTCGCGCGATGGCCTCACCTACACCTTCTTCCTGCGCCAGGGTGTCCAGTTCCACGATGGCAGCCCCTTCACCAGCAAGGACGTCCTCGTCACCTTCCAGCGCATCATCTCCCCTCCCGAGGGCGTCAACAGCCCCCGCAGCGTCTTCTTCAACACCGTCGAGCGCATCGAAACCCCCGACGACGTCACCGTCCGCTTCGTCCTCAAGCAACCCGACCCCGCCCTCCTCTACAACGTCGCCATCCCCTGGACCGGCATCTACCCCGCCCACCTCATCGAAGCCGGCGCCGACCTCCGCGACACCAAAAACCTCATCGGCACCGGCCCCTTCAAGTTCAAAAGCTATACCCCAGGCGTCACGTACGAACTCGAAAAGAACCCGAACTACTGGAACCCGAACCTGCCTTACCTCGACGGTATCGTCTTCTATCCGATGGCCGATCCCAGCGTGGCTGCCCAGGCATTGATCGCCGGACAGATTCACTTGAATCGAGGGCTCGGGGTACCACCGCTCGACCTGTTTCAGGGGCACGCCGACATCCGTGTTGCCGGCATTCCTACGACGCTCGTCTGGCGCCTCGTCCTCAATGGACGCCAGTTCGAACCATTCCGGGACCCGCGAGTACGCCAGGCGATCTCGCTCGCCATCGACCGCGAGGCGATGATCGCGGCCATGACCGAGGGGCGCAGCGTCCTCTCCGGCTGGATGCACCCCTACGGTGCCTGGGCCTTGCCCGAAGACCGTGTGCGCCAGGCGCGGGGTTTCGGGAAGGACAAGGAGGCCGATCGCCAGCAGGCCAAGCAACTCTTCGCCGAAGCCGGCTTCCCCAACGGTTTTGATGTGGAACTTCTCGCCTTCGCGCTCGGTACTCCAGTCACGCAAAGTCTCGTGGCGGATCAACTGGGACAGATCGGCATCCGTGTGAACGTGCAGAACCTCCAGCTCGGCGAGTACGTCCAGCGGGTCGTCGCCCGCGAGTTCCAGATGTCGCTCGGCTTCAATGCTCCCTGGGTGGACGAGCCCAAGTCGACCTTCGGCGCCTGGATCACCAGCAACGAGCAAGCCAGCTTGACCGGCCTATGGTCGGACGAACTCATCCAGCTCTATCAGCAAATCGAGCGTGAACTCGATATCGACAAGCGCAAGCAGTTGACGCACGAACTGGACTTCCGTACGCTCGACGACCCGGTCTTTGGCATGATCTACGTCTACCGTCCCGTCATCTGGCACGTCTTCCGGCCGGCGATCCTGGCCAACTGGACTCCGCAGCCGAACTACAACCTGACCGAAAAGCATGCGACGACGTGGCTCCGCTCCTGACCAGGACGGCGAGCGCGGCCGGGAAACGTGCGGGAAGGTGAACGACGATGTTCGTCCAGTATCTCGTCCGGCGAGCGATCGGTGGGTTTCTCGTCGTCCTCATCGCGACGTTCGTCGTCTTCACCTTCATTCGTCTCGCTGGTGACCCGGCCGCGCTGATCGTCGGTGGAACCGGAGAGAACATCACCATCAATCCCGCGCGTGTCGAGCAAGTGCGCCGCGAACTGGGGCTGGACCGCCCCCTGATCATCCAGTTTTTCGACTTTCTTGGTGGGCTGGTTACCGGTGGTCTCGGCAATTCCTACGTCACTGGACGCCCGATCGCGGATGAGCTCCGCGTACGTCTGCCGGTGACCATCGAAATCGCTTTTCTGTCCGAGTTCATGGCCTGGGTCTTCGCCCTTCCGCTCGGACTCTTCAGTGCCCTACGACGCGGTCGCTTCACCGAGGGGATCACCCGCGTCTTTTTCTTCATCGCCTCGGCCGTCCCAGCCTACTGGCTCGGACTCCTCGTGCTCATCGCCGTCCTACTCGTCTTCGGATGGCGACCGCCCCTCGGTCTCGTCCCACCGACGCAGAATCTCTGGACACATCTGCAGCAGATCATCCTACCGATCGTCGTCCTCGGTTTCGTGCTGGCAGCGGGACTGGTTCGCTTCATCCGCAATGCCGTCCTCGAGGTGCTCCAGGAGCCGTTCGTCCAGGTCGCACGAGCCAAGGGACTCGCGGAATCGACGGTCGTACTCCGGCACGTTCTCCGCAATGCCTTCGCGCCGACGATCGCCTTCTCGGGGCTGCGCGTCGGATACCTGCTCGGCGGTGTGGTGATCGTCGAGACGACGTTCAATCTTCCCGGTCTCGGACTCTTCTTCGTCGATGCGGTCTCGCGGCGCGACTTCCCCGTCATCCAGATAGCGGTTCTCATCTTGGGGAGCGCATTCGTCATCATCAACCTGCTCACCGACATCGTCACCTCGTTCCTGGATCCCCGGTTGCGCGAGAGAGGCTGAGAGATGGCTGAAGCGGTCGCCGCGCCGATCACCCCGACCCGCACCCGTGTCACCCGCCGCCGTGTCCCCTGGATCGGGCTCATCGTCTCGCTCGCACTCACCCTCATCGTCTTGACAGGGATCGTCGGACCGAGCATCAATCCGAGGTCACCGACCGCGACGAATGCGGCGGCCCGCCTCAAGCCACCGTCCGCTGGGTACCCGTTCGGGACCGACGAGCTTGGTCGCGACATCTTCACGCGCGCTCTTTACGGCCTCCGCACGACGCTCCTGATCGCCGTACCCGGCGGGTTGGTCGGTACGATCATCGGGACGCTTCTCGGACTGATTGGCGGGTACCGACGCGGGCTCATCGACTTTCTCCTCCAGCGCGGGGTGGAGATCATCACAGCCATCCCTTCGCTGGTCGTCGCGAGCGTGGTCGTGGCCGTACTCGGACCTGGGCGCATCCAGTTGGTCGGCGCCATCGCGTTATCCCTGACTCCCGTCGGGGTCCGTGTCATGCGTGCTGCCGCGTTGCGCGTCTCCGAATCGCTCTTCTGTGAGGCCGCCCGCGCGCTCGGAGCCAGCCACTGGCGGATCATGCTCCGCCATGTGCTCCCGAACTGCCTCGGACCGGTCGCAGTACTCTCCTCCCTCAACCTGGGAGCCGCGATCTTCGTCGAGACCGGCTTGAGTTTCCTCGGACTCGGCGTTCAACCACCCAACCCCTCCCTCGGCAACATGCTGACCGGTGCTGCCTCGCTCTACTTCACTCGCGCTCCCTGGATGGTCATCTTCCCTGGTCTCATCGTCACCATTCTGATCCTTTGCTTCAATATCCTGGGCGACATGCTGGCCGACTACTTCGATCCACGCTTGCGCAGCCAGACCAACGCGTGAACGACTACCGGCCGCAGGCTGCTGCGCCTGCTCTCGCTCAGCACGCGCAGTAGCCTGTATCGCCGCCCCTGCCCGACCATGGCATGCAGGTTCGTCACCGCATCGAAGCCGCGGCTCACTCGAGCGACCAGACCAGATCTTCGGCCACTGTCGCTCCAGACACTCAGCATCGCGCGCCGAAAGAACCCTCGAGTCCGTTCCACGGCGATCGGTCGACCACCACGTGCGCCTTCGAGTCCTGACCTTCACCCTGTGCGGAATCACCTGCTGGGTCCGGTACCCGCGGCACGCCACAAAGAAGAAGGAAAGCGCGGCAGGAGGAGATCGTGCACGCCGCGGTCACCGCGCCTGCTGCCCCCTCCTGCCCCGTGCGTCGACCCGTGCACGCCCCACCCGCGGGGTTGAGCAGTGCAAAGGGCCTTCAGAACCCCGTCACGGCTGTCCGCCCCGGCCGCTCACCCTGCCTGACCGCGCGCTCCGCGCGGAACCGATCGAGGCGAGGAGAGAGAAAGCATGGCGCATTCGCATTCCCTGTCGTGCGAGACGCCGACCCGTCGATGGTGCCATTGGACCACCTCCCTCTTGCGTACTCAGTGGGGGTCTGCTACTCTATGGGTACCTACCGACGACAGATCCGCGTCGTGACGCGGAGTGTTCGAAAGGTCGAACACCATGGCACTTCTACGTACGGCAGAACGGACAGCGGTTTCGGCAGCACCGCGCACATCCCGGCTGGGACGCGATTTCTGGCTCGGGTATGCTTTGACACTTCCTGCCTTCGTCGTGGTGGTTGGGCTGGTCGCTTATCCCCTCGGCTACGCGTTCTGGCTCTCGTTGCAGGACATCAAGGTAGGCGGGCAAGGCCAATTCATCGGCCTGGGTAATTACGCACGCTTGCTCTTGGATAGCGAAAGCCGGATCTACGGACTGTTCTGGAACAGCGTGAAGGTAACGGCACTCTACACCGCGGGCGCACTGGCCGGCAAGTTCATCATCGGCATGATCAGTGCTATTATTCTGCATTCACAGATACGGGCTCGCCATTTTTGGCGAACTCTCTTGTTCATACCCTGGGCCATTCCAGCAGTGGTATCTGCGTTCACCTGGAAATGGATCTACAATGATGTCAATGGTGTCCTCAATACGCTCCTGACGAATCTCGGGCTCGTCGAGCGCCCGATCCTGTTCCTGGCTGACCCCAAGCTCGCTCTCTGGTCCGTCCTGATCGCCGCAATCTGGCAAGGGTCACCCTTCTGGACGATGACCTTTCTGGCAGGTCTCCAGGCCATCCCGCGCGAACTGTACGAAGCTGCGGCGATCGATGGTGCAAATCCGCTGCAGCAGTACTTCCGTATCACTCTGCCCCTGCTCACCCCGGTGATCACGGTGACCGTCATGCTCTCCGCTATCTGGACTTCCAACGCGATCCAGTACGTCTACATCCTCACCAACGGTGGACCAGCTAACGTCACCGAAACCTTCCCCTTGCTGGCTTACCACGAGGGGATGACCGCTTACGATCTGGGGATCGCGTCGGCCATCCCGCTCGTCTTCTTCCCGATTTTCGCGATCCTCATCTACTTCCTCACTCGACGCATGCTGCGCCAGGAAGGATGAAGCGATGGCCGAGGCGATCCGTCCAGTCGAATCATCCCGACCACGCGAGCGCGGGCTCATCCTCTGGCTCACGCAACAGAACCGCGCCTACTACCTCGTCGGCTATCTTCTGCTGCTCGCACTCGCGCTCTGGACGCTCTTCCCGGTGTACTGGCAATTGGCGACCTCCCTGCGCGCCGATGTCGATCTTTTCAGCCCCACTGTGACACTGGTTCCCCGTGTCCTTACTGGCGAGCACTACGAGAAGATTCTCGGTCCCAGTTACCCCTTCCTCCGCCAGCTTCGTAACAGCGCTGTCGTCGCGGTCGCCACCACGGTCGTCTCCACGCTGCTCGGAGCCATGGCAGGGTATGCACTCACCCGGCTCCGCTTCGCCGGACGCACGGTTCTGGCACGCTTGCTCGTCTATGCTTACCTGGCCCCAGGCACGATCCTCTTCATCCCGCTCTTCGTCATGATGAGTCGGCTCGGCTTGCGCGATAACCTGGTCGGACTCACGCTCGCCTACCTCACGTTCACGGTTCCCTTCGCGACCTGGATGCTCATGGGCTATTTCCGTACCGTTCCGATCGAACTCGAGGAAGCCGCGCTCATCGACGGTGCGAGCCGGTGGCAGGTCCTCTGGCGCATCATGGTTCCCCTGTCCGGTCCTGCGCTCGTCGTCGCTGCGGTCTTCGCCTTTACGCTCTCCTGGAACGAGTTCCTCTATGCGCTGGTCTTGCTGCAGAAACAGCAAGTCATGACCGCTCCCGTGGGGCTCGCCGCGTATGTGGTCGGCGACCAGTACTACTGGGGACAGATGATGGCCGCTGCGACCATCATGTCCCTCCCGCCGCTCGTGATCTACCTCTTCGGGCAACGCTGGGTGATCGCTGGTTGGACAGCTGGAGCAGTCAAGGACTGAGGGAACGAGAGGAGGAGACCCATGGCCAACGTTTTCTCCCGTCGCCGATTTCTCGCCGTGACCGCAGCCACGCTGGGCGCAACGCTGGCCGCTTGTGCCGGTGGTGGGCAAGCTACGCCGACTCCAGCCCCGCAACCCAGCCCGACACCTGCACCGGCCGCGACTCCCACCCCGGTTGCTGCTACTACGCCGACACCGGCTGCCGCCCCGACCCCGACCGCTGTCGCCGCCCAAGCGCCTGCACTCACCCCGATCCCGGGTCGCGAAGTCGTGGTCTGGCAAACGGTCGACTATCTCCCCGAGACGACTGCACTCATCAAGCAGCGGCTCGAGGAGATCGCCCAGAAGAACGGTTTCACCATCTCCTTCGAGGAAATTCCCAACAACCCGCAAGGCTACAACCGCTTCAATGCGGCCGTTCAAGCGGGAACGCCGCCGGATATTTACCGGCTCTACGATTATCAGACCCAGTTCTGGCGGGCTCAGGGGCAAACGACCGATGTCACCGATCTGGTTGCTCCCTTCATTCAGCAGAAGGGAGGTGTCTGGCAACCGGTCGAGCTGACCTGCACCTTCAAGGGACGCTGGTATGCTTCACCGCTCGCCGTCAATGCCTGGCCTTTCCATACGCGCCAGGATCTTCTCGATCAGGCTGGCTTCAAGTACCCGGCCAACTGGGACGAGTTTCGCCAGCAGGGGAAGACGCTCACCAAACCACCGCTCTACTACTATGGCATGACGCTCGGCCGGATCAATGACACCAATAACCACACCCTCGGCATGGTCTGGACTTTCGGTGGGAAATTGCAGAACGAGGACGGCTCGCTCGCCGTGACCGCTGATGACAAAGCTTGGCTCGACTGCCTGGCGCTGATTCAGACCATGTATGTCGAAGACCAGATCATCCCGCCCGGATCCGTCAACTGGAATGATGGCGACAATAATCAGGGCTACCAGAGCGAGCAGCTCGTCCTCACCTCGAACCCGACGAGCATCTACAACTGGTTGCTCAAGAACAAGCCGGAACTCGCCCAGAAGACACGGTTCTACAGCTACCCAGCTGGTCCAGCTGGTTCATTCGGCCAGGTCGACGTCTGGACGGAGGGACTGTTCAAGAACGGGAAGGGTGGTGACAACGCACGCATCCTCCTCGTCGCTCTCATGGATCCGGTCTGGTACGAGAACTACATCAACGAGCAGCTCAAAGGGCGCTTCATCCCCTGCTGGAAGGACATGATCGAGCATGACCTCTGGCAAAAGAATGAACTCTACAGCGAGTACCAGAAGATCATCTCCACCGGACGGATCATGGCCTACGCTGCACCACCGCTCGGGGCTTTCGGCGAACTCGCCACTAAGTTCGTGATCGGCGACATGATGCAGGACCTCTGCGTCCGGCGACTCTCGCCGCGCGAGGCACTGGCCAACTTCGTGAAAGCCGCGCAGGAGATCTGGAGCAAGCCCGAGAACCGGGCCTGAACTGGAACAATTCGTAGGATCTCGTGCGGGGGATGCGTGACGCGTCCCCCGCTGCCATCATGCAACAGCGAGGACAGATCGATGACGACCGCCCGCGTTCGCTTCGGCGATACCGCTCGCGCACCGCTCCTGGCTGGCTGTGCGACTTTCGCGCGACTCCTCGCACCGACGCTCGGTCCGCTGGGGCGTACGGTCGTCATCGAACAAGTGCTGAAGCCTGGCTCGGTCGAGGTACTCTCCACTGCTGCTCTCATCGCGCGCCGGACCTTCCGGCTGCCCGATCCGTTCGAGAACGCTGGAGCCATGCTGCTCCGCCATGCGGTCTGGCGCGTCTACGAAGAGACCGGGGACGGCACGGCGACCACCGCCGTTCTCGCCGCTCGCCTCCTCCGCGAGTTGCACCAGCTGCTTGCCGCTGGTCTTGCGCCGACGGCACTCATCCGCGCACTCGACGAGAGCGAGACACTCGTCCGGCGCACACTGCGCTCGCTCGCCCGACCGGTCGACGATATCCGCGACCTAGCGGGTCTTCTGGCACCGCTGGACCTTTCTCCCGAAAGGACCAGCGAGTTTCTCGAGAATCTGGAGGCACTCGGTCCCGAAGGAATCGTCCTGGTCGATCCGAGCGAGCGCAGCGAGATTCACTGCGAACTCGTTCAGGGCGTGCACTGGCAGAGTCGTCTCCTCGCACCGGAACTCCTTCCCTCCAGCCAGGCACGCTGGCAGCTCGTCGAGCCGCGCATCGTGCTAACCGACTGGACGGTGAGCGAATCGGAACAACTCCTCCCGATCCTCGAAGCGTGTGCCCGACATCGCGTTCGCCGCTTGTTCATCGTCGCTGGTAAACTCGAAGGCCAAGCCCTCGCACTGCTCGCCGCCAATCTGGCTCGGGGTATTCTGGAGCAGGTCGCCGCCGTTGCCGCGCCATCGGTCGGCCTCCAGCAGATCCGCATCCTCGAAGATCTGGCCGCCCTGACCGGCGGCCGTGCCATCCGGCACCAGGCAGGCGAGCGTTTGGAGGATGCTCGCATCGGCGATCTCGGCAGTGCTCGCCAGGTTACCGGCACGCGGTGGACCTTCGCGATCCTCGGTGGGCGCGGCCAGCGGGCAGCGATCCAGCAGCGGATCGCCCTGGCCGAGGCCGAACTGGCAGCCGCAAGCGACGAAGACGACCGTCGGCGAGCACGCGAGCGCCTGGCCAGACTGCACGGCACCTTCCTCCAGGTCCGCGTCGGTGCCGCGACCCCGACCGAGCGAGCGTATCGACTGTCCATGGTGGAGCGACTCGCGCGCACCATCCAGATCGCCCAAGCGAGCGGTCTTCTGCCCGGTGGAGGCGCGAGCTTCGCCGTTGCGGCGCGCGCACTTGCGGACGACGGAACGAGCCGCTCACCGGAAGAACGCGCCGTCTTCCGCGCTGTCCGCAAAGCATTGCTCGAACCGTTGTGGACCCTCGTCGCCAATGCTGGACGGGATCCAGCCACCGTCACAACCCGCGCGCTCGCTGTCGCGCCGGATTTGGTTTACGATGTGTGCGCTGACCGCTGGGTCGAGCCCTGGTCGGCTCGTCTGCTCGATCCGCTCGGCGTCCTCGAAGCGGCAGTCCAGACCAGTTGGAGCCTGGCACGGAGCTTTCTCACCACCGAAGTCCTCGTCCACCGGACCTGGCCCGCATCGAGCGCGGAGCCCTGAACACGAGGGGATCGTTACCCATGACACGAGTAGCCTGGCAGCGGCTCGTCCGGCCGACCGGCGGCGCGGTACTCTCCCTCGCCACCGATGGGCACATCCTCCTTGCGGGAACAGCCAGTGGCGCATTCGTAGCAACGCGGCCAGGCGAGACTTGGGTACCCCTCCCCTTTCCGGCGAACTGGGGGCGCTTGGAATTGGCGAATCCGGTCGCGATCGCTCCCTGGGGCGATCGCTACATCGCGACACCCTCCGGTCTCTATCGCTCGAAAGTCGATGGAAGCTGGCAACGCTGTCTGGAAGCGACCTCGATCGTCGCACTCCGCACGAGCCGAGAGGGTGAACAGCAACTCGTCGTCGTGGCTGATCAGCTCGACGGAGTGCTCATCTCTCCCGACGCTGGAACCAGCTGGGAAGCAGCGAATGCGGGATTGGCCACTCAGGTCGAGATCGTTGACCTCGCGCTTTCGCCCCGGTTCGCGGAGGATCACCTCGCACTGCTCGTGACCAGCGATGGCGTTTTCGTCAACCGATCGCGTCGCTGGCGCTGGCAGGCGGCCGCTCCGGTACCTGGTCTCCTCGAGTGCGGTGCTTTCCTGACAAACGAGAGCGGGCGCGTCTCCTGCCTGGTCGGTGGGGACGAGGGACTGTTCCGCTCCGACGACCGTGGCCGCTCTTGGCGAGCCATCTCCCTCCCCCACCAGGGAAGTTGGAGTGTCCTGGCCACCGATCGCGCAGGGAGGGTCGTCGCTGCGGCCAGTGATCGCTCCCTCGTCTGGTCATCCGACGGTGAGCATTGGGAAGCGCTTCCGGACCTTCCCAGTCCCGCCCTGAGTCTCGCTGTCCTCGACGAGCGATGGCTGGTCGTCGGAACCCTCTCGCAGGGATGCCTCCTCGGTGAGCGACCGGTCAGGACGTGGCGGGAGTGGAACGATGAGTTGTACGGTCACTTCCCGCTCGGCATCGTCGTCCGCGCCAACGGTGAGCTGGTTACGAGCGACTATTCGGGGACGGTGCTCCGCTCGCCTGACGAGGGTCGAACCTGGGAGCGCGTCGTACTCGATCGTGGCCTCGCCCAGTTTGCTGGCGGTGCAACTGGTCCGCTTTTCGCACTGGCACTCGACGCAGTCCTTCGCTCATCCGATGCACTGCACTGGCAAGAGATGTACGCGCTCGACGACATCTCCGAATCGACCTGGCTTCTGGTCAGCGATGACGGGCGTACGGTCTTCCTGATCGAACACGATGTCGAGCCGACGCTCGAGCCCGTCGTGTTACTACACGCGTCGACCGATGGTGGGATCACCTGGCAGACCAGCGAGAGCGAGGCGTTCGCGCTCGTCCAGGGAGCAGCGCTGGCGCCGAACGGGAGCGCGCTCGCCCTTCTGACGGTGCGGATGGAAGAGCTGCGCCAGGCTTTGTCCATCCGCACTCTTCCTGATGGCGATTGGCGACACTATCCCTGGTCGGAACCGTTGCCTGAGACCGGTATCGTCCGCATGCTGTGGTCAGAGAACGGGGAAGCCATTCTGGTCGTCGCTGAGAACGAAGTCTGGATCGTTCGCCAGCCGCTCGGCCGCCCGCTGATCCGTTTCGTCGAGGAACTCGACAACCCGGTCTCAGCCCTCGGCCGGGCGGGTAAGACCGGATGGTTCATCGCTACTGGCACGAGTCTTTGGTACTGCGAGACGACGGGAGAACTCCGCAAGTTGGAGCCGAGTCTTCCGCAACACACCATCGTTGCGGTCACGGGCGGACGAGCGGTCGGAGCGCTGCAGGGCTACGCTGCCGATGTCGGCGGGACGATCTGGCGATTCGCCGAGGAGTGAGCCACCGCCCAGGCGGATACGCTCGAGTCAAAGCGCCCCGAGCGAGCGGCCACCGAGCCGCTGCGCGGATCGGTTCGCGAGAAGAGAACCGGCTCTCGACCATCCACCGAGGCTGGATCAGTCCTCGCGAACACAGGAAATGACGCTCGTTCGCTACACTTGCTCGAGCACGATGATGACAGGGAGGATCGACCATGCCGACGCAACCGAGCAAAGAACTGGAACGCATTCCCAACCCGAAACCAGAGCGGGACTACGAGATCGAGATCACGACCAACGAGTTCACCTGCGTCTGCCCGAGAACCGGTCAGCCGGACTTCGCGACGATCACCATCCGCTATGTGCCCGACCAGTGGATCGTCGAGCTCAAGTCGCTCAAGCTGTATCTCTGGTCCTATCGGAACGAGGGGCACTATCACGAGGAGGTCACCAATACCATCCTCGACGACCTGGTACGGACGCTCGAGCCGCGCCGGATGACCGTCATCGCTGACTTCAACATCCGTGGTGGACTCCATACCGTGGTCACCGCTCGCTACGAGCGCACGGCCGAGGGACCAGCGCGACTGGCAGCGGATTGAGTGCACTGGTAAACGACTGGAGCGCCAGTCGCTCTGCAGAGCGCCCGGACTGCAGAGGGGAAAGCGCTCTCCCTTCGTCACGGTTGGCCCGCCGACTCGTCTGTCGCCCCTCGAGCGATGGAGCGGTTGGGCAGCACCTCTTGTCGCATCAATGTGACCAAGGCGCCTTCCGCGCATCTTGACAGCTCTCCGCCTGTGTTCTATCTTCATCACTGAAGCTTCAGATTGGGACATCGATCGTCGTTTCGAACCGGTCAGAAGGTCATCCGGCCGATGCCGGAGCCAGAGAGCACGGCGGAGATCAGTAGGTCACGGCAGCACATCCGCCTCGAGTGATCGTCAGCAATTCGGCTATCAGTTCGAGGGATGGTCGGTGCGCGATTCGATCACGAGCGAGCGAACGGCGGGCTGTCATTAGCTGAGCGGAGGTCACGCATGAGCACGATCTTGCGCTTTCCGAGCCCCTTCGAGGTCGAGACGCCAGCCGGGTGCGAGGGCTGGGAGGCGATGTACCCAGCCTACATGCGTTTTTCCCAAGCCCGCCGCGATTCGGAAGAGTCGCGCCTCTGGTTCTACAACGGCATGCACTTCCCGGAGCCGATCTCTCCCTTCGACGTCATCACCGCTGAGGCGTTCTATGTGGCGATCGGGGAGATGAACGCGCGCTTCTTTTGCATTCCGCCAGCACTGGGCGTCGACTTTCGCGTCCTGAACGGCTACGTTTATATCAGCGGCATTCCGGTGACCGATCCCCAGAAGATTCAGGAACGCGTCGAACTCTTCCAGCGCCGAGCTGGTCATTACTACGAGAACTGGGCGTCCATCTACGAGGACTGGAAACAGCGCGTCGTCCGCGAAATTCAGACCCTGGAAGGGATCCCATTCCCCGAACTTCCCGAGATCGAGCCGGAGGAACTCGTCTTCGCTCATCGCGGCATCGGTACCTCGATGACGATCCTGGAAAGCTACAACCGCGTCATCGAAGCATTGTTCCGCATCGCTCAGATCCATTGCGAGATCGTGATGATCGGCTTCGCTGCGTACCTGACCTTCTACGATTTTTGCAAGCGTTTCTTCCCGGAAATTCCGGACCAACAAGTCATCTTGATGGTGTCGGGTATCGACGTCAGTATGATGCGACCCGATCAAGAACTGCGAGCACTGGCCCGAAGAGCGGTCGAACTCGGTATCGCCGATGCCTTCGTCGAGGGTCGTTCCTGGCGTGAGGTCTTCGCGGAACTCCAGCAGCACGACAACGGGCGTGCCTGGCTGCAAGAATGGAACCAACGTGGCGATCCGTGGTTCTGGATCAACGCAGGCGACGGCCTCCAGCACCAGTTCCGCGCATGGCGCGATGATCCCAGCCCGATCTTCGCCGTCTTGATCGAGTACGTCAGGCGTGTGCGACGCGGCGAGTCGATCGAGCGCGACACATCGAGCGTGCGTGAGGAGCGGGAGCGGATCACTGCCGAGTACCGGGCGCTTCTTCCGACGGATACTGACCGCCAGGCGTTTGACCAGTTGCTCGCGCTCGTCCGCCAGGTCTACTATGCCATCGAAGATCACAAATTCTGGGTCGATCATTGGTTCATGAGCCAGTGGTGGAACAAGCTCCGCGAGTTGGGTACACTCTTCGTCGAACACGGTTTCTTCCGTGCGGTGGATGATATCTTCTATCTGCATTGGACGGAAGTATATCAAGCACTCACTGATCTTCTGCTCGCGTGGTCGATCGGGACCGAGGCTTTCGGTCCCCGGCACTGGCCCGCAGCCATCGAGCATCGCAAGATGCTGCTCGCCAAGCTGCGAGCATTCAATCCACCACCAGCGCTCGGAGTCGTCCCCGAGCAGATCGCTGATCCTGCGATCGTCATGCTCTGGGGCATCACCCCAGAACGCCTCCGAGCCTGGATCACCAGGGAGAAGAGCAACATCCTGCGCGGCTTCGCAGCTTCACCAGGTGTCGTCGAAGGTCCAGCACGCGTCATCTTCGACGTCGCGGAACTCCAGACCGTACAGGATGGCGAGATCCTCGTCTGCTCGGTCACCGAGCCCAGCTGGGCTCCCGTCTTCGCCCGTGTCCGCGGCATCGTGACCGACATCGGTGGAGTCATGTCCCATGCAGCGATCGTCGCGCGCGAGTATGGCGTACCAGCCGTGCTCGGCACCGGGATCGCGACCAAGCGTATCCGTACCGGACAACAGCTGCGCGTCGACGGAAACGAGGGCACGGTGACGATTTTCGAGTGACTCGCTGAGATTCCCAAACGGCGGTGAGACCACTGGACATGTGGCTGTGCGGCATGCAAGGCGGATTCGCGGACGAGGAGTCGACGATGGAATTGACCCCCGAGGATGTGCAAGAGATTCTCCGCATACTCGAAGAATCATCGTTCGATGAACTCTACCTGGAAACGCCTCAGCTCAAGCTGATCGTTCGTCGGGGACCCAGCGGTACGCGTACCGCCCCTGTCCCCAGCAGCACAGAGGCACCATCGGACGAAACAGTTCCCTCTCCTCAGGAAGACCGATCGACCGTGCTGCCATCAACGACGACACCAGTGGCGCCTGGCATCTCGAGCGAAAATAGGATGAACGACCAACTGGTCCCCATTATGGCACCACTCAAGGGAATCTTCTACCGAGCCCCTCGTCCCGGCGCTCCGCCTTTCGTCGATATCGGGAGCATCGTCCAAGACGATACCGTTGTCGGAATCATCGAAGTGATGAAGCTCATGCACTCCATACAAGCTGGAGTCACTGGAACCATCGTACAAGTCTGTGTCGAGAACGGCCAAGCCGTCGACCGCGGCCAACCCTTGTTCCTGGTGCGGGCAACCATTGCTGCCGACACGGCCGACACACCGATCACACCATGAGGGAGGAACGACGTGGCTCCGCGTATCCAGCTCATCGACGTCACGCTCCGTGACGGCAATCAGAGCCTGTGGAGCGCGATCGGAGTCGATACGCGCACGGTAGCAGAGGTCGCTCCGTGGATCGACCGTGCTGGGTTTGCATCGATCGACTTTACGACGAGCACCCATATGGCGATCAGCGT
This sequence comes from Thermomicrobium roseum DSM 5159, assembly GCF_000021685.1. Taxonomy (GTDB): domain Bacteria; phylum Chloroflexota; class Chloroflexia; order Thermomicrobiales; family Thermomicrobiaceae; genus Thermomicrobium; species Thermomicrobium roseum. The sequence continues at coordinate 1,684,946 of NC_011959.1, forward strand.
CCGCTACCATCGTGAGGATCCGTTCGAGAAGATCCGGCTCGCTCGACTGTTGATGCCCAACACACCGCTCATCTTCATGACGACCGGCATGCGGTTCATCACTTGGGAACCTGCACCGCGCGCCATCATGCGGCTCGCTTTGCGCGTCGTCGTCCGGCATGGTATCCGCCGTGTCCAGATCGTGGAGCCGATGAACAATATGAGCGCGCTGCTGGAGGCTGCTCGCATCGCTCGCGAAGAAGGAGCCGAGCAGGTCGTTGCCGGGCTCGTCTACAGCATCAGCCCAGTCCATACTGACGAGTTTTATCTCCGGTGTGCGGAGGATCTCGCCCGCGAGCGCCAACTCCTCGATCGGGTCTATATCAAGGATCCGTCCGGATTGCTCACACCAGAGCGTGTCCAGACGATCGTGCCAGCGCTCCGACGAGCACTCGGGCCAGATGTACCGCTCGAAATGCATTCCCATTGCACGATGGGCATGGCACCGCTCTGTTACTTGCGTGCTGTCGAACTCGGTGTCCAGACCGTTCACACCGCTATTCCGCCGCTCGCCGAGGGAACATCGTTGCCTTCCGTCTATCGGACGGTCGCGAACTTGCGGGAACTCGGCTTCGAGGCGGAAATCGATCTGCAACCGCTCACCCACGTGACGGCGTATCTCGAGAGGCTGGCACGTCGCAAGGGGTATCCTGTTGGGCAGCCGCTGGAGTACGATGTGTCCTTTTACCGCCACCAAGTGCCGCGAGGAATGATCACGACCCTGCGCCGGCATTTGAAGGAAGCGGGAGCAGAGCATCCGTTCGAGAAGGTGCTCGAAGAGATCGTCCGTGTCCGTGCTGAATTGGGCTATCCCATCATGGTCACCCCCTACTCGCAACTCGTCGCGACACAAGCGCTCCTCAATCTGGAAGCGCAGGAGCGCTATGAGAAGGTGCCTGACGAGGTGATCAAGTACGTGCTCGGGCGCTACGGTCCACCACCAGCACCGATCGATCCCTGGGTACAGGAACGGGTACTCTCGCTGCCGCGAGCACGTGAGCTCGATGTTCCAGTTCCCGAACCGACTCTCGAGGAACTTCGGCGGGCGTTCGGTTCCTCCATCTCGGACGAGGAGCTGCTCTTGCGCTGGGCACTTCCGAGCGATCAGGTCGATGCTGCATTGGCTCGCAAAACTGGGAATGTGGCCCTGTCCGGTAACAGGTACCGGCACCCGCTCGCCCAGCTGATCGCCCATGTCGCACAGCAACCATCTATCAGTTACTTCCATCTCGAACGAAATGGCGTCCGCCTCACGCTCGGTCGTCATTCGACTTCCCAGTAACAGCACGAACGAGAGGAGCATCGACATGACAGCGCGGCCTACGGACCTCCGCCGCGTACGGGCTTTCGTTTTCGATGTCGACGGCACACTGATCCTTTCGGACAACCCCAGTTGGACAGGAGCGATTCCCCTCCCCGGGGCAGTCGAACTACTGGCCTGGCTCCGCGCGCATGGCTATCCGTTCGCCCTCTTCACGAGCGGAAGCACGGAATTGCCACAGACCTATGCGGCACGTCTCCGATCGGCCGGTCTCCATCTCGAGGACTGGCAAGTGGTCACGACCGGCGTTACTGCGGCAGAGATCATCGCGACCGAGTATCCGGGACGAAGTGTCTATGTCCTGGGCGAAGAAGGGACGCGTGCACCGCTCCGTGCGCGCGGCATCTCTCTTGTCGAGGGAGAGGATGCTCGCCGAGCAGGTGTGGTCTTGGTTGGATGGAGCCGAGCGCTGACGTATGATCAACTCGACACCGCATGCTGCGCGGTCTGGAACGGGGCCGATCTCTTGGTCACGTCGGGTGCTCGAGCCTTCGTCTCCAAACGCGGGCTGCAGCCGGGTTGGTCATGGTCGATAGCTCTTGCCATCGCGGAGACCACCGGCAAAGAGCCTCGCGTTGTCGGAAAGCCTTCGGTAGCTGCACTCCGCGCAGTTGGTCGTCTCTTAGGAGTGGAACCGCGCGAACTCGCTGTCGTCGGTGATGACCCGGACTTGGAACTTCGCATGGGCCGCGAGGCAGGTGCACTGACTATCCAGGTACGTACCGGACGAGGCACCGCAGCGATCGATACCCCAGTGAGCGGCGACCTCGTCGTAAGCGGTGTCGACGAGCTTCTCACGCTTCTGCAGAACACGCCAACGAAGGAGGGTACCGCAGACCGGTAGGGAGCGTCACGCGATGGCTAACCGGAGATACTGGAACGAAGCGATGGAAACGATCGATGCTGCGGAACTGTGGCGGCTCGAGGACGAACGGCTGCGTTGGCAGTTGCGGTGGATCTGGGAACATTCGCCATTCTATCGCCAGAAGTTCGCCGAAGCCGGGATCGATCCGTTATCAATCGGGCGCGACTCGCTGTATCGTTTGCCGTTCACGGTCAAGGAGGAAGTGCGTCGAACCCAGGAGGAATATCCGCCACTCGGCGGGCATGCCTGTGTACCGCTCGAAGAGGTGGTACGCATCCATGCATCTTCGGGAACGACCGGCAAGCCGACGCTTGTCGGCTTGACTGAAGCCGATGCTCGCATGTGGAACGAGATCCTCGCTCGTTTTCTCTGGGCCACTGGCGTGCGCCCAGGCACTCGCGTCTGGCTCTCCGTGACGCTCGGCTGGTACATTGCTGGCCTCAGTTTCTACGAAGCGCTGCGCCAAATTCGCGCAACTGTCTACCCGGCTGGAACGATGGAGGCAACCCGCACGTTCAACGTCGTGCGTCGAGCTGGAGTCGATTACATGATCTCCAGCCCGACCTTCGTCAATTATCTCACCAATGTCGCTCGCGAGCGGCTCGGGATCGATCCAGGCTCCCTGGGCCTCAAGGCGATGGCACTCGGTGGAGAACCAGGCGCTGGCGTGCCACAGATTCGCCAGCAGATCGAAGAGACGTGGCGATGCAAGGTGTACGATGCCATGGGTACCGCCGACTTTGCGCCGATCCTCTGGACCGAGTGTGAAGCCCAAGCAGGCATGCACTTCATCGGACAAGGATTCGTTATCGCTGAGTTCATCGATCCTGAAACAGGCCAGTCCATCGAGCCCAAAGAAGGTCTCTTGGCCGAACTCGTCTATACAGCTATCCAGCGTGAATGTGTTCCCCTCATTCGTTTCCGAATCGGCGATCTCGTTCGGATCGAGGGTACTGGCAAGTGCGAGTGCGGCCGCACTGGGATACGGATCCGCTGTGTCGGCCGCGTCGACGACATGTTCATCGTCCGCGGCGTCAACGTCTTCCCGAGTGCAGTCGCCGACGTCATTGCCTCCTTTCGACCACGCGTCACTGGCGAGTTCCAGATTCGTCTGCCGCCACGCGGGCTCCCTATCGAGCCCCCCGTGCCTGTCATCGTCGAACTCGGTCCCGAGCCGGGTGACCTCCACCGGCTCAAGCGGGATCTGGAAGAAGCGATCCGTTCGCAGCTCATCTTCCGCGCCGTCGTCCAACTCGTCCCCAAAGGGGAACTCTCTCCGACCGGTACCATGAAGCGACAGGTCATCCTCCGAGAAGAACGCTAACGATTTCTCCTGTTTCGGCATGAATCGTCTCTTCCACGATCCGGCACCTGACCACGCGGTGAGCGTGCCTGCTGGATACCCGACCGCGCTCCGTCTAACCGGGTGACCACTCCACCCCACGCGAACAGGAACGACCCCTTTCGCAGTCCGACACGCGTTTTCTCCTGCTCTCGCGCTCCAGCAGTTGTTCATTGGGACAACACATGTGAGTCCTCCCCGGGGAAGAGGGACATCGCGCCAGCTCCGCCTGGGACGGGAACCGACCGCACGGCAGCCGACACGTCCAGAGCAGGGCCAGGCAACCCCGAGAATCGACCTATTCTTCGACGATAGCCTTTGCAGCAACCCAGCGCTGTCCTGATCGAGCAGGACGGTTCAAAGCCGCTCGTCTCGAACGCACCCGTGCTGATCTCACCGACAAACGAGGTGCTCGTCGCTGAATCGAGCGAGACATCCCGCTCGTTTGCCGTCCGTTGCCACCAGAAGTCGAGTCGATCCACGACACGCTCTGTCCACCCACTGGCGAAGCTGCTCGCCTGAGCGTGACCCCGAGCCGCGGAGCCAGCCCCGTCTCCGGGACTCTCGGTTAGCCCACTCTTACGCTGCGAGTGCCCGTTGCAGGACCGCGAGCACTTCGGCATTGGCTCGCTGACTGACCCAAGCGGTCGGCGCGAAGACATCGAAACCGTGGAAGGCTCCCGCGAAGACATGCAACTCGGTCGGCACACCAGCCTGCATTAAGCGCTGCGCGTAGGCGATGTCTTCGTCGCGGAAGAGATCCGCTGTACCGACGAGCACATAGGCTGGCGGAAGTCCGGCCAGATCGTCCGCCCGGGCGGGGGCTGCATAGGGCGGCACGTCCGGACTCCCCGGCTCTCGACCGAGGTAGGCACGCCAGCCGATCAGATTCCAGTCCCGCGTCCAGATCAGGCGCGGATCAGTGATCTCGTAGCTCGAGGGGGTTTGGTTCCGGTCATCGAGCATGGGATAGATGAGAAGTTGGAAACGGACAGGCACCTCGCCGCGATCGCGCGCCAGGAGCGCCAGACCAGCAGCCAGACCTCCTCCCGCACTCGCGCCAGCGATGGCGAGTCGCTCGCGATCGACTCCGAGTTGCTCGGCGCGCTCAGCGACCCAGCGGAGCGCGGCATAACAATCTTCGAGCGGTGCCGGGTAGGGATGTTCAGGGGCCAACCGGTAATCGACCGAGGCAACCAGCGCCGGAATGCGCTGGGCCAACTCCGCACACTGCTGGTCGTTCATTTCCGGGGCGCCCATGACGTACCCGCCCCCATGGATCCACAAGAGTACCGGGAGCGGACCCGTTACCTCGCTCGGCCGGTAGAGGCGAACCCGTACCATCGTCCCATCGAAGGAATTGGGAGCGAGCTCATCGGTCACCGCGACATCGCTGGGCAGCGGGGGCAACAGGCTGGCGAGTGCCTCGCGCAGAATCTGGAGTCGCCGGCGGGCTAGCGAGATATCGCGGAGGTCGAGGAGGAACTCCTCGGGAATCTCTCGGAGTGCGGCAGCGAGCTCTGGATCGAGTCGCGCGAACACGGACATCGCTCAGCCTCCTCTTCCTTTCGTTGCCCGGGTGTAAAAACCACACCCTACCATGACGAGCGTATCCGAACGAGGAGGTGGTTCATTCGGCTGACACGGCGACGGTCAGGCGATCGGGCTGAACGCGGCGACGATCATACTGTAGTAGCTCGGCGCCTCGTAGCAGAGGACCTCGCCGCGCAGGGGCACCCGTCGCATCACCCCGGCCAGCATCAGGGTCTGCCACAAGCCATCGATCGCCGCGTTCGTTGCCTTCTCCTCCGGTAGCTCGATCAGTCGGCCCGGATCGTTGGCTTCGAGCGCTTCCACTACCAACCGATCGACCTCAGCGGCATCGGGATGAAATCCGTAAGGGCCATCGGCACGGTGGGTATGTGCCCAGTCACAGCTGGCGATGAAGGCGATGCGCCGGCCGTCTCGCTCGGCAGCGAGCGCCACGGCTTCACCGAACGTCACCAAGCGTTCGCGCGGCAGCCGACGGGAAGGTGTCACGATCACGACCGGCGGGCCGATATCTTCATCGGGCGGCGGCGCCAGGACATCGCCATGGCCGACCAGATTCCGTCCGTGCCCGAGAAACCAGAGCGGCGTCATCGTCCCCCAATCGAGCGGGATGACCGATTGATCCCAGCGATTCCCGGCAAAGCCAGCCAACGCCACCGGAACACCCAGTTCGCGCGCTGCTCCCGCAATCGCCTCCGTCGCTGCTCGGTCCAACGGTACGTTCATCTCGATCTGTCGCCCACGCCAGCGGAGTGTCCCTGCTCCGCGCGCCGTCAAGGCCAGGCAGACCATGCCGTCTACGCGCACACCATGCGGCGTCGCCACGACGAGGACGTCCGGCTGCGCCGCAGCACAGCGCCGCCCGAGTTCGAACATCGCGGCCCGCGTCGCCAAACCCCCTTCGGCATCCTCGGAAAGCTCGGGGATGATCGGAAAACCGTGCGGCGCCACGGCACCGAAAACGATTCCCATCGCCATATTCCTCCTTCCCCGGGCAGTATCCCATGACAGCGAAGGCAGGGCAACGCGTCCCACCTCGTCCGTTTACGCAGCGTTTACCGAGGGTAGCGAGACTCCGTCTCGAAAGCCGGCTGATGACCGGCTCGGCAAGACCAGAAGAGGGAGGTCACCGATGGCCCAGCCGCAAACGCTCCGACGAGTCCAGCGCTCCACTCGAGGCAAACGGATTGCACTCGTTGTCGGAGGGACGCTGCTCACCCTGTTCCTCGCGCTGCAGGGAGTCGCCCTGGCGCTCCCGCGAACCAATCCACCGGTGGTCGCTGAGCCCGCCTGGGACAGTCCCCAGACACGCGAACTCTTCATGCGTGCCTGCGGCGACTGTCACTCTAACCAAACCAACTGGCGCTGGTATACCTACGTCGCACCAGCCGCTTTCCTGGCCTATCGCGACGTCATCGAAGGACGACAAAAGTGCAACGTCTCGGAATGGGGAAGCGGGGGCGAAGCCAAGTGCGACGAGTCGGTCGAACAGATCCGGGAAGGCAAGATGCCACCGTGGTTCTACCTCCCACTCCACCCTGAGGCCAACCTCTCAGCACAGGAAAAGGACCAACTCATCCGCGGCCTGCTCGCGACCTTCGGCGAAGGGGGCGGCGAACGAGAGCGACGTGGCGAACCCGGCACACGGCCAGGAGAGGACGAATCAGGAGAGGAAGGAGCACGCACCAGCCCGCTCGCTCTCCGCCTCGCCTGAGCATGGCGCTCGGTATCTCGGAGCGTGCCGGCATTCTCCGGCAGCGGGTGACAGGAGTTCGACCACACAATACTTGACGAAGCGTGTGCGGATCTGCTAGCCTCAGAAACAAAGGCGCGGAAGGGAAGCAGTAGCGCGCCGAACCCGGTCAGCGAGCCGGGGCTCGAGGTGGAAGCCCGGTCCGGTACGGTGCGCGAACTCGTCCCAGAGCTGCGTTCGCGAACCTGGTCGAGTAGCGAGCGTCGGGTTGCGCCCGTTATCGCGCAGAGAGTGGGCGCCGCTTCTTCGGAGGCGGCGGCCAAGTAGGGTGGTACCACGGGAGCGGCCCGTCCCTTCGCGGACGGGCCGCTCGGCATCTGAGGGGAACGATGTTCTACCGGATCTCGAGCCTGCTGCGACTCTCCCTTAGCCGGCCCCGGGGAGGGGCCAGGATGATCGCGGGACGGTCGTGATGGCCGCTCGGAATGTGCCACCGGCCTCCCGCACAGGAAGCCGGTTCCATGAATCCAGTCACTGGAGGGAGTCGATGAGCGACCGATTGATCATCTTCGATACCACACTGCGGGACGGTGAGCAGTCACCTGGCGCAACGATGACCGAGGACGAGAAGATCGAAGTGGCCCGGCAACTGGTCAAGCTCGGGGTAGACGTCATCGAGGCAGGCTTTCCCGCTGCCTCACCTGGCGACCTCCGCGCCGTCCAGCGGATCAGCCGCGAGGTCAAGGGTGTGACCATCTGTGCGCTGGCTCGTGCCAATCAGCAGGATATCGATGCGGCGTGGGAAGGGGTGCGCGATGCCGAACAGCCGCGCATCCATACCTTCATCGCCACCTCGCCGATCCATATGGAATACAAGCTCCGCAAGACACCAGAGCAAGTCCTCGAGGCTGCCCGCTTTGCGGTGCGGACCGCCAAGCGCTATGTCAGCGACGTCGAGTTCTCGGCGGAGGACGCGACCCGCTCCGATTGGGACTTCCTCTGCCGTGTCTTCGCTGCCGCCATCGAGGAGGGCGCCACGACGATCAACATCCCAGATACCGTCGGCTATGCGGTACCCCATGAGTTCGCCGAGCTCGTCCGCTACGTCACGGAGCACACGCCCGGCATCGAAAAGGTGACGGTGAGTGTCCACTGCCACAACGATCTCGGCCTGGCCACTGCGAACACGCTGGCCGCGATCCGGGTCGGGGCACGGCAGGCGGAGGTGACGATCAACGGGATCGGCGAGCGTGCCGGAAACACCGCGCTGGAAGAGGTCGTGATGGCGCTGCACGTGCGCCGCGACGTGTTCGGGGGCATCCTGCCACGCGTCGTGACCGAACAGATCGTGCCGACCTCCAAGCTGGTCCAGCGGATCACCGGTATCCAGGTCCAGCCCAACAAGGCGATCGTCGGGGCCAATGCCTTCGCGCACGAAGCGGGCATCCACCAGGACGGCATGCTCAAGCACCGCATGACCTACGAGATCATGACCCCGCAGTCGGTCGGCTGGGAGGCCAGTCGCCTCGTGCTGGGTAAGCATTCCGGTCGTGCCGGATTCACCGCCCGGCTCAAGGAACTGGGCTACGGCGATCTCTCGCGGGAGCGGATCGAGCAACTGTACCAGCGTTTCATCGATCTCTGCGACCGGAAGAAGACGGTCACCGATGCCGACATCATCGCGATCGTCGAGGATCAGCTGGCCCAAGTCCCGCAACGCTATACGTTGAAGGGCTGGCGCGCACATTCCGGCTCGGACGGTCGAGCGGAAGCGTGGGTCAAGCTGGAAATCGACGGTGTCGAGCGAGAAGCATCCGCCTCCGGCAACGGGCAGATCGATGCGCTCTTCAAGGCGATCGACCGGCTGGTGGGTCGCCACTGTGAACTGGAGGCGTTCCATGTCGATGCCGTGAGCCCGGGCGAAGATGCACAAGGACAGGTCACTGTCCATCTGCGCTGTGGCACGCAGGTCTATAATGGCCGGGGCGTCGCGACGGACGTCATCGAAGCGAGCCTCCGTGCCTATCTCATGGCACTCAATCGGGCAGCGCTGACGACACCGGTCTCGGTCAGTGGAGGTGAATGACGAGCATGGGTATGACGATGGCAGAAAAGATCCTGGCTCGGGCGGCAGGACGTCGCCGCGTCGAGCCGGGAGAAATCATCGAGGTCGCGGTCGATCTGGTGATGACCAACGACATCACCGCCCCACTCTCCATCGCTGAGTTCAAGAAGCTCGGGGTCGAACGCGTCTTCGACCCCAAGAAGGTCGTCTTCGTGCCCGATCACTTCGTGCCCGCCAAGGACATCAAGGCAGCGGAGCAGTCCAAGATCATGCGCGAGTTCGCGCTCGAACAGGGAGCGATCTACTTCGAGATCGGTCGGGCCGGTATCGAGCACGTCGTTTTGCCGGAGCACGGGCTCACCCGCCCAGGCATGGTCATCATCGGTGCCGATTCCCATACCTGCACCTATGGTGCCTTCAATGCCTTCGCGACAGGGATGGGTTCGACCGACATCGCCGCCGCGATGGCGACCGGCACGACCTGGATGCGCGTCCCGCAAACGATCAAGTTCGTCTACACCGGCACGCTGCCCCCGTTCGTGACTGGCAAAGATCTCATCCTCTACACCATCGGGCAGATCGGCGTCGACGGTGCCTTGTACGCCTGCATGGAGTTCACTGGCCCGGTGATCGACCAGCTTCCGATGGACGACCGGATCACCATGGCCAACATGGCCATCGAGGCTGGTGCCAAGACCGGCATCTTCGCCTGCGACGACAAGACGCGCGAATGGCTGGCCAAGGTCACCACGGAACCGTACGAGCCAGTGGACAGCGATCCGGATGCCCGCTACGCCCAGATCATCGAGTTCGATGTCTCCAACCTGCGTCCGCTGGTGGCGCTTCCTCACTTGCCGTCCAACGTTCGCCCCGCCGACGAGGTGCGTGATCTGCCGATCGACCAAGTGGTCATCGGCTCCTGCACCAACGGTCGGCTGAGCGATCTCCGCATCGCCGCGGAGATCCTGAAAGGGCGGCAGGTGCACCCGCGCGTTCGCTGCATCGTGATACCAGGCAGTCAGGAAGTGGCCAAGCAGGCGACCAGGGAAGGGTTGGTGGACATCTTCCTGGAAGCCGGCGCCGTCTTCTCGGTCTCCACCTGCGGTCCCTGCCTCGGCGGATACATGGGCGTGCTGGCGAAGGGCGAGCGCTGCGTCTCGACCACCAACCGCAACTTCCGCGGGCGCATGGGACACCGCGAATCGGAGGTCATCCTGGCCAGCCCAGCAGTGGCGGCAGCCAGCGCCGTTCTGGGTCGTGTCGCATCGCCGTTCGAACTCAACTGAAGCGAGGAGCGGAGAGCGGAGCAGGTAGCCGCTCTCCGCAGGCATTCGACGTGCAAGCGAGGAGGGCAGTTCCCGTGCCGATGCGTGGGCGTGTCTGGAAGTTCGGTGACAACATCGATACTGACGTCATCATCCCGGCCCGGTACCTGGTGACGATCGATCCCCAGGAACTGGCGCAACACGTCATGGAAGACATCGACCCCGAGTTCGCCAGCAAGGTGCAACCGGGCGACATCATCGTGGCTGGGCGCAACTTCGGCTGCGGCTCGTCACGCGAACATGCACCGATCGCGATCAAGGCTGCCGGTGTCCAGGCGGTAGTGGCTGAATCGTTCGCCCGGATCTTCTTCCGCAACGCCATCAATATCGGACTCCCGGTCGTGGAGGCGCCCGAGGCAGTCCGCGAGACGGAAACGGGCGACGAACTCGAGATCGACACCGAAAACGGAATCGTCCGCAACCTGCGCACCGGCAAGACCTACAAGGCGACGCAGTACGACGCGTTCATCCAACATATCATCCGCGCTGGTGGGCTCTTGAATGCCGTCCGCGAGCGTCTCGCCGCGCAACAGGCAGCGGGGGGAAGCCAGTGAGCGAGGTGCACGTGCTCCTCCTGCCCGGCGACGGTATCGGCCCAGAGGTGGTCGCCGCAGCCCAGCGTGTCCTCGAACTGGTCGGCCACCGGACTGGTTATCGTTTCGTCTTCTCGGAGGACCTCGTCGGTGGGGCAGCGATCGATGCCTATGGCACGCCGCTCCGCGACGAGACGATCGAAATGGCGCTTCGCTCCGATGCCGTTTTCCTCGGGGCGGTCGGTGGCCCCAAGTGGGATCATCTCCCAAAGGCCACACGCCCGGAGGCCGGTCTCTTGCGCTTACGGAAGGAGCTCGGGCTCTTCGCCAACCTGCGGCCAGTACGCGTCTTCGACCCGCTCGCCGATGCCACGCCGCTCAAGCCGGAGATCGTGCGCGGCGTCGACCTTATCGTGGTCCGCGAGCTGACCGGGGGACTCTACTTCGGTCAGCCGTCCGAGCTGCGCCGCGAGCCAACTGGCCGCTGGGCAATCGACACCCTTCCCTATCGAGAGGAGGAGATCGCGCGGATCGTCGACCTCGCGTTCCAGCTTGCCCGGGCACGTCGCCGCAAGGTGACGAGCGTCGACAAGGCGAATGTACTCAACACCTCGGCGCTGTGGCGCGAAGTCGCCAGTGAGATCGGTCAGCGCTACCCAGACGTCACGCTCGAGCATGCCCTGGTCGATTCCTGCGCGATGCGTCTGGTCGCCCGGCCGCGCGATTTCGACGTTCTCGTCATGGAGAATCTCTTCGGCGACATCTTGAGCGACGAGGCAGCGGTCTTGGCCGGCTCGCTCGGCATGCTCCCTTCGGCGAGCTTGCACGGGCAGCCACCGCAACGGCCTGGCTCGCCGGCGGTCCGCTTCGGGCTGTACGAACCGGTGCATGGCTCGGCACCTGACATTGCTGGCAAGGGGATCGCCAATCCCATCGGCGCCATCCTGAGCGCGGCCCTGCTCGTTCGCTGGACACTGGGGAACGAGCGCGCTGCGACGGCGATCGAGCAGGCAGTCGAGGAAACGCTCGCCTCCGGTGCACGGACGGCCGACCTGGCCCGTCCTGGAGAGCCAGCCATGGGGACCGAGGCCTTCACCGATCGGTTACTGGAGCGACTCGCGTCGATCCTTTCTGCCTGACACGCCGCAGTCGATGCCCCGGCCAGTTGCACTGACGGCCGGACTCTCGTGCCCAGCTCGTCACCCATGAGCGTATTCGTCCGCCCCCCGTGCATGCACGAGGGGCGGCTTCGTTCTCCGACAGCCAGGGAAGCGGGGCCATCCGGCTTCATCGGACGTAACCGGTTTCGCGGACCGAACGCGCGCTCACCAGTTACGCAACCGGGACCGATCGCACGCCGGGATCGTTCCTCGGCTACGACCGCTGCACCGGCTTCCCCTTCGCCCCCTGACTCGCGTTCGCCGCGCGGTACCAGCGGAGGGCGAGCGACCGGTGCCCGCACTGGGAGGGGCGGGACGACGTTCGGCCGGGCCGCACGAGCCGCCTCGCTGAGAGAGTCCTCCCACCGGAATGCGATCGGCCCGATCGGTCCTGTTTCCCATCCGTCGTGATGGTCGCCAGAATGACGACGCGCGATCGAACACCGCGCAAGGCTGCGCATGATCCATCGCCAGTGGTACCCTCTTGGGATGAGCGGGAAGGGGAGGGACGTGGCGAACAGCAAGCGTCCGCGGCGCACTGGCCGCCGCACCGCCAGGCGAGCCAGCATGTCCCAAAGCAGCACCGGGCGTGGCCCGGTGGTCTTCGCAGCGCTCGCGTTGATCGCCATGCTGCTCGTCGCTGTCTGGGCCATCCGTGGTTTCTGGCGCACTCCCCCATCGGAAGCTCCCGATGCGGCAACGACCCCGCCCGTCGAGTCTGCTCTACCGGTCGTGACCGCTCCACCGGGTTCGCCTAGTAACCTCCCTCTGTCCCCAGTGGAGACCCCGGACACTGGAGCGACCCCGACACCCGCTCCGACTCCGACGCCGCCTCCACCGATCGTCGTCGGTGCATTCGGCGAGTTGCCCATTCCGAACATCCCACAACCGGCCTACCCGCCGAACCTCCTGAACCTGGCCTACGAACTGGCCATCGATCTCGCGCGCCTGCCGCAGGACGCTCCGGTCTATCGCTTGGTCCCCCGCCAGTGGGACGAGACGACTGTCCGAGCCCTCGCCCGCTCGCTCGGCATCGATGGAACAGTCGAGCGGACAGCCGGTGGTGGTTTCCTCGTCCGCAGCTCGCGCGGGCAGCTCATCGTCAACGAGCTGACGATCCAATACCAGGCCGAACTCCCCAGCCCGACGCCTCAGCCGACGAACTCGCCTGCAGCTACCCCCGAGACCACGCCGGCGGAAACCGCCCTCCCAGACGACGCAGAACTCCGCCGGATCGCCCGCGACTGGCTTCAGAGCCACCAGCTGGTTTCCACGCCGATCGACGAGGGACAGGTGCGCGAGCGCCTGCCGGATCGCGGCTTGGCCATCGTCACCTTCGGTCCTGCCGAACCAACACCGGTCCTCTCCGCGTTTCCCGGCGCGACCGTCACCGTCGCGAGCGATGGGACGGTCCGCCAGGCATTCGTGGCCTGGCCAGCCGCACTCGAGCCATCCACCTACAGCCTCCGGCCAGCCCAGGCGCTCTGGCAGGATGTGCAGAGCGGGCGCGCGACGGTGGAAGTCGACGAGCGTCTCTTCGAGCGAGCCAGCCTGCCGCTGCGCGGTGTGGCTCGTCTGACGAGTGCCGAACTCGCGTGGGTCGATGCAGGGCAAGGGAGCTCACGCTATCTCACGCCGGTCGTCCGTTTCCGCGGTACCGCGACCATCGAGGGATATCCGGAGCCGGTCGAGGTCGTGGTGACGGTCGTCGCCGTCGCTGCGCAAGCCTCGCCGCGCGGGTGAAGAGCGAGCACAGGGAACGGAGGTGCCGTGAAGACGACACACGCTGGTCAGCAACTGCTCCGACTCGGGCTTCTGCTCGCTGTGCTGTCGATCGTGTTACCCCCCGCGACGCACATCCCCAGTGCGCAGGCAGCACCATCGTTCGTCCGCTGGGGATACTACGTGACGTACGACCGCACGTCGTGGACCACCCTGCAAGCGCACCTCGGCACGCTCGACATCGTGTCCCCGTACTTTTTCCAGCTGCGCGCTGACGGGACGATCGAGGAGCTGAGCGACCCCACCGCTGACAGCTTCCTCCGCCAGAGTGGGATCACGGTCGTCCCGATGATCAAGAACGTACCGCGCTGGAACGACTTTACCCCCCTGATCGCCGATCCCGTGCAGCGTAGTGCCGTGATCACTCGCCTCGAGCGACTAGTCGAGGAGCGCGGCTACAGTGGCATTCACATCGACTTCGAAGCAGTGAATGCCGGCGATGCCCCGCACCTCACCGCCTTCATGCGCGAACTCGCTGCCCAACTCCGCCCACGCGGCAAGTTGGTGACACAAGCGGTCGTGGCCCGCACCTCGGACACTCCGACCACCTGGGGCGGTGCCTATGACTATCCGGCACTGGCCGAGGTGAACGACTACATCGTCGTTATGGCATACGATTTCCACTATGCTGGAGGGTCACCGGGCCCGGTCGCCCCGTATACGTGGGTGCAACGAGTCGTCAGCTACCTGACGACTCGTGTTCCCCGCGAGAAGCTGATCCTCGGCATTCCGCTCTATGGTTACGACTGGAACGTGACTGCCGGGCCGCCAGCTCGTTCGGTTCGCTATGACCAGGTACGAGAACTGCTCCGCCGACCAGGAGCGAGCAGCGGTTACGACGAAACGGAAAAAGAGGCGTGGATCCGCTACACCGACGATCAGGGACAGCGGCACGAAGTTTGGCACGCTGACGCGCGGAGCGTCGCCGCGCGCGTCGATCTCGCGCTCGATCGTGGTCTCGCGGGTGTCGCGCTCTGGCGGCTCGGGCACGAGGACCCAGCTGTTTGGGATGATTTGGCTCGCCTGAACACGCCGGCCACTCGGATCCCCGCATTTCCGTCGACACCGGAACGGCGCTACTTCCCGGAAACTGGTCACTCGCTCTCCCACGGCTTCAAGGCCTTCTGGGAACGGAGCGGCGGGCTGCCGATCTTTGGGTATCCGCTCACTGAGGAGTTCAGCGAAATCAATCCGGATCTCGGTAAGCCCTTCACGGTCCAGTACTTCGAGCGGCAGCGATTCGAGTATCATCCGGAACTCGCGGGGACCCCCTACGAAGTCCAGCTCGGCCGGTTGGGAGTGGAGGACGCGAAGCGGCGTGGCCTTCTCGGGCATCCAGCGTTTCAGCCGATCCCGGCCAGTGCTGTCTCCGGGGACTGCTGGTTCTTCCCGGAGACCGGACACGCAGTCTGTGGCCGCTTCCTCGCCTACTGGCGCTCCTATGGGCTCGAGTTCGGTGATCCCGGGATCTCCTTCCGCGAGTCACTGGCGCTTTTCGGCTACCCGATCTCGGAACCCTTCACTGATCCCGTTACCGGCCTGACCATCCAGTACTTCGAGCGGGCGCGCTTCGAGTATCATCCGGAGAACCCGGAGCCGTACCAGGTGCTCCTCGGACTGCTCGGTCGTGATCTGGTTCGGGCGAAAGGATGGATCCGGTGAGTGTTGCCAAGCGCCTGCTCGTCCTCCATGGTCCGAACCTGAATTTGCTGGGCCGGCGCGAGCCAGAGGTGTATGGAACGACGACACTGGCCGAGATCGACCAGCGACTGCAGGAACTGGCACAGGCACACGGATTCGAGGTCATCTGCGCGCAATCCAATCATGAAGGGGAACTCGTTGACCTGATTCAGCGCTACGGCTGGGAAGTGGCTGGCATCATCCTCAACCCCGGCGCCTTGACCCATTACAGTATCGCCTTGCGCGACGCGGTCGCTGCGGTCCCAGCACCAGTCGTCGAGGTCCATCTCTCCAACATTCATGCCCGCGAGCCATTCCGGCATCGGTCGGTCATCGCACCGGTCGCGGTGGGACAGATTTGTGGTTTCGGTCCGATGAGCTACGAACTGGCACTCATCTATCTCGTACGACGAGCGGAAGGAGCGATCGGGTGAACACAGCGGAACGACTGGCGCGGCTGCGAGAACGGTTGCGTGAGCAGGAACTGGATGCGATCGTCATCACGCACCCCTCCAATCGCTTTTGGCTGAGCGGTTTTACTGGCGAGGATATTCCCCCCAACGAATCCGCTGGCCATCTCGTGATCAGCCACTCTGCCACGATCGTCGTCACCAGCCGACTCAACAGTGTCCTGGCCCAACAAGAGGCCATCGGTTTCGAGGTGTTCGATCGCGAGCGCGACTTCGCCCGCGGCGACGCGCTCGTTCTCCAGGAGATGGGGGTACGGCGTGTCGGCTTCGAGGACCGCGCGATTCTCTATCGCGACGTCCAGGTCTTGCGCGAGACATTGGGTCCCGCGGTCGAACTCATCGCGGTGGGAACGCTGGTCGACGATCTGCGCGCTCGCAAGACACCAGACGAGTTGGAACGGATCAGGCAGGCCCAGGCGGTCACCGACGCCGCCTTCCAGGCAGTGCTCGCTGAACTCCGGCCCGGGCTGAGCGAGCGCGCGGTCGCGCTCCGTCTGGAGCAGGCACTCGTGGAATTCGGTGCCGATGGGATCGCCTTCCCGATCGCCGTCGCCTCCGGCCCACACGGTGCGCTCCCGCACTATCGTCCCACCCAACGCCGGTTGAGCACTGGCGAACCGATCGTCATCGACATGGGAGCCATCGTCGCCGGCTACTGCGCCGATCTGACGCGGACCGTCTGGATCGGTCAGCCCGACCAGCAGCTGGAGCGCATTTTCTCCATCGTGCTCGCGGCCTTGGAAGCGGCGGAAGCCGGTATACGACCAGGAATGACCGGACGGGAGGCCGATGCACTCGCCCGACAGGTGATCGCCGAGGCTGGCTACGGGGATGCCTTCACCCACTCGCTCGGGCATGGTGTCGGCGTGCGCGTGCACGAGGCACCCGCACTGTCACCGGCCTCCGATCAAATCCTCGAACCCGGGCACGTGGTGACGATCGAGCCGGGGATTTATGTGCCAGGATGGGGTGGTGTCCGGATCGAGGATCTCGCAGTCGTCCGTGAAAGCGGCATCGAGGTTCTGACCCGCACCCCCAAGCGGATCGATCTCGCCGGGTCATAAGGGAGGAACCGTGTACCCATCCGGAAGGGTGAGTCGTATCTCGTATACTGAGCGACAAGAGGTGGATCACGTTCGGCACAGCAGGGGGATTCCGGGATGATCGAGACCGGTGATCTCAGGAAAGGCTTGACGCTGCTCATCGACGGCGAACTGGTTCGCGTCCTCGACTATCAGCACGTCAAGATGGGACGCGGCAGCGCCTTCGTCCGCTTGACCCTCAAGAACTTACGCACCGGAGCCACCACGACGACGACCGTCCAAGCGGGGACACGCTTCGAACTCGCCCCGCTCGAGCGGCATCGGGTGCAGTTCCTCTATGAGGACAGTGGCCAATACCATTTCATGGATACCGAGACGTTCGAGCAGTTCGCGATCGATCGAGAAGCGCTCGGCGATGCGGTCTATTACCTCAAGGAGGGCCTCCAACTCGATCTCCTGACCTACAACGGCCAGCCTGTCGAAGTCGAGTTACCAGTTACGGTCGATCTCAAAGTCGTGGATACTCCACCCGGTGTGCGTGGTGATACGCAGTCTGGTGGTGGAAAGCCGGCAACCCTCGAAACGGGACTCGTTGTCACTGTTCCCTTTTTCATCGAGATCGGTGATATCGTGCGCGTGGATACGCGCACGGGCGAATATATCGAGCGGGTGAGCTGACGATGTCGGAAGAGGCCCGACCAGGATCGTCTCGCGCTCCCGACTACGGAGCACTGACGCGTACGGTCCGCGAACTCATCGAGGTGATGCGAGCAGCCGGACTCCAGCGTCTCGAAGTCAGTCACGGCGATTTGCGCATCGTGCTGGAGAGCGCAGCACTCAGTGCAGCAGCGACGCTCCTGCCGCCGGCAGCAGTCTCGCCCGGGCGAACAGCCGAGCAGCACACAGCGGCGCTCGAGCAGCTGGAGACGATCACCGCACCGATGGTCGGAACCTTCTATGCAGCACCGCGGCCAGGTGCCGAGCCCTTCGTTCGTGTCGGTGATCGGGTCGAGCCAGGGCAAGTCGTGGCGATCATCGAGGCGATGAAGGTGATGAACGAGATCGTGGCGGAACGCGCTGGCACCATCGTCGAGATCCTGGTCGAGAACGGTCAACCGGTCGAATACGGGCAGCCGCTGATGCGACTGCGACCCGATTGACGAGGGACAGCGATGTTGCCGAGCGAGGTCATCGGGGTCGCCGCTCTCACCCGCTTCATCAAGGACCTCCTGGAAGAGCACCCGAACCTCCGCCTGCTCCGTGTGCGCGGTGAGATCACCAACGCTCGAACGTATGCCAGTGGACACTGGTACTTCAATCTGCGCGAGGGAGAAGCGATCCTGCGTTGCGTTCTGTTCCGCAGTCAGGCACAACTCCTGACCTATCTCCCCCGCGATGGCGACGAAGCGATCGCCAGTGGGTCACTGGGCGTCTATGAGCGCGACGGTGTCTACCAGCTGTATGTCGAGCACCTCCAGCCGCTCGGCGATGGCGCATTGCGCCAGCAGTTCGAGCGCCTCAAGGAAAAGCTGGAACGCGAGGGATTGTTCGATCAGCGTCGCAAGCGTCCCCTGCCGCTGCGTCCCCGCTGCATCGCGGTGGTGACCTCCCCTCACGGGGCAGTCTGGCACGACATCCAAACCATTCTGCGTCGCCGCTATCCCTACGTGCACCTGTTGCTCGCCCCGGCCCGCGTGCAGGGAGACGATGCGGTCGAGACACTCATCGCCGCTCTGGAGTCGGTCCAACTGGACGGACGGGCGGAGGTCGTCATCATCGCCCGTGGTGGCGGATCGCTCGAAGACCTCTGGTGTTTCAACGACGAGCGACTGGCCCGAGCGATCTACGCGAGCAGGATTCCGGTCGTGTCAGCCATCGGTCACGAGACAGATTGGACGATCTGCGACTACGTCGCCGACCTCCGTGCACCGACACCGTCAGCGGCTGCCGAACTGGTCACGCCACACGATCGTCGTACCCTGGTCAGGCAACTCGTCGATTTGGAAGAGCGGCTGGAAGCGCTGGCCACACGCCGGCTGGTGCGTACGCGTGACCATGTTGGGCAGCTCCAGCATCGACTTCACCGTGCAGCGCCCCTGCACCGCATGGACAACCTGCGGCAACGCCTGGATCAGTCAGCTCAGCGGATCGACCGAGCGATCCTGCTGCGCTTGGCACGCCAACGCCAGCACGTGCAAGCACTCGGCCGCGAACTGGAATTGCTCAGCCCCTACGGCCCGTTAGCTCGGGGTTACCTCCTGGCCGAGGACAGTGCCAGTGGTGAGGTCGTCCGTTCCATCCGTCAGGTCAGTCTCGGCCAGGCTCTCCGCCTTCACTTCAGCGACGGTCAGGCTGAGACGATCGTCCGATCGATCGAGTTGAGCGAATGAGAGGGGGACAGGATGACCGAGCAAGCGGACGGCGCGGTGCCACACCCGATCGACCTCTTCGAACAGCTCGTCAGCGAAGTCGAAGCGATCGTCCAGCGACTGGAGAACGAGAACCTGCCCCTGGCCGAGGCGATCCGGGAGTACCAGCGAGGAGTCGAGCTGATCCGCCAATGCAACGCCATTCTGGATCAAGCCGAACTGCAGATCTCCCAGTTGCGCACCAGCTCGCCGGAGGCCGGACTCGCCTTCCCGGCTGACCTGCTCGGCTTTCTTGATAGCGAAGACGATTCTTCCCTCGCTTGAACTCACGCGGGAGAAGCGGCAGAAAGACGAGCACGCGAACGCTTCGTTCGGCTCGAGTAGAACGCGAGCGGATGCGTCGCGTGCGGTCCTCGTCCGACCGACCTCGCTCGCCACCGTGCTGGCCTGGGCGCAGGCTCGCTGGCTCCTCCCGGCCCAGACTACCTTTTTCCCGAATCCCACGAGGGTTGGACTTCCATGACCTGGCTGCCTCAGCAACGCGCGGCTGACCGCGCTGCGCGCTGGGTAACGGGGGCAGTCGGCGCCATCCAGCGTCGGAAGCTCGGCGACCCGTCGGCCCTGACGGCCCGGCGGGTCAGGCACGCCCGGCCCCTCCAACACGCAACACGTGGGCGATGGCGCCGCCCCGTGGTGCGCACCTGTCGAACCGCAGACGTACCGTCCGATCCTGTAGGGGCGACGCGTGTGTCAGCCGCGGCGCCATCGGCGCGGCAACACCCGTTCGTGGCAGGCGACATTCATGGCGATGCGGCACTCATGTCGAGGAAATGGCCACAGGGCGACGTGCCGGCCCCCTGGTCGGCGAGTCAGGCAGCACCTGACCCCTACAACGCCGGGTTACCGCCCGAACGTGGCTACACATACCCGACCGGGGATGCATTGCACCGCAGTGTAGGGGCGACGCGCGGCGTCGCCCGCCGCGCCATCAGGAGCGGTAAACCCACGATACGCAACTGCGCACCGTGACGCGAACGCCTCCCCGGCGATCGGCGCACGGGCACGGGGTGTTGACCGGCCCTGGCGACCCGGCGGGTGAGGCACCGCCTGACCCCTACAGGACGGGGGCGTCCCCGCTGACTATGGCGCACCATGCCCGACCGGGGATGGGCCGTCCACCCAATGGAGGGGCGAGGCACTGCCGCGCCCGCCGTGCCGGTGGCGCGGCCACCCCTCCCGCGCGCCGCCCGCCGAGCGGCAGGATGAGCGGCGGGACCAGACGGCGCTGATCAGGCACAGTACCGCGACCGCGATACCGCTTTGGGAACGCGTACCACGCTTCCCTCGCAGTGCGGGCGCCTACGAACGATGGAGACAGGCGACCGGTCCGATCGGACCTCCCGCGAGTACTGGTCCTTTCGTCGACTCGCCGATGATCAGGGAATGGGACTGAGAACCGAGGAGACCAGGAAAGATCGGTCAGCACGATCGTTCTGACCTCAGCTGGCTAGCAGCGATCGAGACTTTCCCCTCAGCCGTCACTGAGACTCTCGACCCCTCTGACCGAACGGCACAGCCGACGACCTCCTCCACTGAGCGAGGCCGCAAGGCCGTTGATCGGTCAGGGGGTCACATGGCACGCCGAGTCGTCCAAATCGTGCTGAGTCTCTTTCTCGCCCTGCAACTCTGCGCGGCAGCCCTGGCAGTCGCTGCTGCAGAAGGTCCACCGGCTCGCTACATCGTCGTCCTCGATGACGCCGAGACGAGCGCCGACGCCTATGCCCCCGTCCGCCGGAGCGAGACGGTCCGCGTCGCGAGCGAGCTCGGCATCGAGCCGGAGCAGGTCTACGGTACGGCGTTAGCTGGCTTCGCTGGACACCTGACTGGTCGGCAAGTGCAGCGCTTGCTCGCAACGGGTCGTATCGCCGCCATCGTCCCCGATACGGAAACGCATTTGGCAGCGCAGACCGTGCCGACCGGTGTCCAGCGGATCGGTACGCTGGCGAACGGGACAGCCAAGATCGACGGCGTCGACGATCCGATGCCGATCGACATCGCGGTACTGGATACCGGGATCGATCCGAGCCACCCGGATCTCAATGTCGTCGGGGGATTCGATTGCTCCGGCAGCGGGAGTTGGGTCGACCGGCACGGGCACGGCACGCATGTCGCGGGAATCATCGGCGCGCGCGACAACAGCACTGGCGTGGTCGGTGTGGCACCGGGCGCCCGCTTGTGGGCGGTCAAGGTCTTCGGCGATAACGGCACCGGCTATGTGTCGTGGCTTATCTGTGGACTGGATTGGGTCGCCTCCAACGCAGCGACGATCCGTGTGGCCAATTACAGTGGTGGTGCGAGCGGTACCGATACGCCCAACTGCGGTGGAACGAGCGATCCGCTCCATCGTGCCGTCTGCCGCGTCGTGCAGGCCGGCGTGACGCTCGTCGTCGCGGCCGGGAACGATGGCAAAGATGCCAGCAATACCATTCCCGCTGCCTATCCTGAAGTCATCGCGGTCGGCGCAATCGTGGATACCGATGGGAAACCCGGTGGACTCGGGCCGAGTACCTCGTACGGTGCCGACGATACGCGCGCCTCGTTCTCCAACTATGGATCGGTCGTCGATCTTTATGCTCCGGGCGTCTCGATTCTCTCCACGGTTCCCGGCGGCGGTTACCAGCGCTGGAGCGGCACCAGCATGGCGACTCCGCACGTGACCGGCGCAGCTGCCCTCTATCTCCGCCAAAATCCTGGCGCATCACCCGCTCAGGTGCGGAGCTATCTCCTCGCCAACGGGGAAGCTGGCACGTGGGACAGCTACGGCCAGCCGCTCGTTCGCGTGAACTGGAGTGGCGGTAGCGGCAACGAGAGTGGCGACAACAGCGGAAACGATGGCAGTACCACCGCTCCGACGAATCGCGATGTGGCAGTCACCGGCCTCGAGGTTCCTACCTCGTTGGCGACTGGAAGCAGCGCGACCATCCGCGTCACTGTGCGCAACGAAGGCACCACCAGCGAATCGGTGACCGTCACGCTCAACGCGAACGGTGCCGCCATCGGCTCGCCGCGCAGCGTCTCGCTCGCGGCAGGCTCCAGCACGACGGTGAGCTTCTCGTGGCAACCGACCGCTGCAGGCACCTATACGCTCGAGGCACGAGCCGAAATCAGCGGTGAGGACAGCGATCCGAGCGACAACAGTCGAACCGCGACGGTCACCGTCACGCAATCCGTTCGCGATGTCGCGATCACCAACCTCACTGCTCCCACCCAGCTCCGGCGCGGCCAGAACGGAACCGTGTCCGTCACGCTGGAGAACCGCGGCACCGCAAGTGTCACCGTCACGGTGACGCTGACGACGCAACCGCGCAATGCTGCGATGGGAACGGTCAGCAGCAGGGTCACGCTGTCCCCTGGTGCCTCTCAGACGATCTCCTTCACCTGGCGGACCAACAGCCGGACTGCGCTCGGGACCTACACAGTGACAGCGAGTGCGCCCCTGAGCGACGACATCAACCCAGCCGATAACACCCGCTCGGTGACCATTACCGTGACCTCCCGCTAGGTCGCTGAGCGCCTGCCACGACCACACGGGCCGGCCGAGAGCGCGCTCCGCCGGCCCGTGTCGTTTGGCACGACCGCACTGCCGACGACCCAACGCGCAGTCCGACCATCGCCACGGGCGGCCAGTCGTTCGACCAGCTACCGGGCGGCACCCTCGCTCCTGCGCGCTCGGTTGGCGACGAACTGGCCGCGGAGCCTGTTCGAGCGGCGACCGGGGACAGACTCGCTCGCGGCCTCCCGCGAGGAGAACGCGGGAAGGGCTTGACAACTCCCTCGCGAACCGTTACTATGTCGGTAAACGACGTATTTGGCGAGCGCTCTCGGGAGGTGCGATCATGGCGACACAGGCAATTCCCGGCTATCGGTACGGCGATCCATCGTTGCCGCGCGCCCCGTATAGCGAGGCGGACCTGGCACTTCTCCAGCAAGCCCTCCTTTTCACCGAAGAGGACGCGACTGCCCTCCGCCGAGCCGGGGAGATCCTCGCCCCACACATCGACGAGCTGCTCGACGTCTGGTACGGCTTCGTCGGCAGCCATGACTTCCTCCTGCGGTATTTCTCGACGCCTGAAGGGCCGCACGGCGAGTATCTCGCCCGTGTACGCCAGCGATTCGGACAGTGGGTCCTGGATACCTGCCGCGCCGAGTTCGATCAGCGCTGGCTCGACTACGCGTACGAGATCGGGCGCCGGCACTTCGACAAGAAGAACCAGACCGACAACGTCCACGGAACGCCGCCGTTCGTCCACTACCGTTACATGATCGCGTTGGTCTACCCGATCTACGCAACCGTGCGCCCCTTCCTGGAGCGCGGTGAATCGGATCCCGCTCGAGTGGAACGGATGCACCAGGCCTGGCTCAAGGCGGTGCTCCTGCAAGCGATCCTCTGGACCTATCCCTACGTGAAAGATGGTGTGTTCTGAACGAGCGCGACGAGCAGCCTGGGTAGCGCGCGTGGTCGCTCGCTACCCGGGCTGCTGTGTGCCATCGCGTGAGGCCGCGACCAGTCACTCCTCGCTGGCCAGTCGGATCCCATCGGCACGACACGCCCCGTCGGCAAGCGACACAACAGTGCTATACTCGCTCGTGTGTGTTGGTCGCTACGGATGGATGAGAAGCGTGGAAAGCGAGTCGATACCGATGTCCGTCTTCGATCCCGAACTCCGGCAACGATCGCGGGCTGCCCGCGTCGCCATGGCTTTACTGCGACTGACCCATGCGATCAAGGCGATCTCGACGGAAGAAGTCAAGGGACTCGGGCTGACCCCCATGCAGGCCCAGGCACTCCTCTGGGTCCGCTACACGAAGCCATTTCTCGCATCGGTCGGGCGTCTCGCCCAGGCGCTCGGTGTGACGCACGTGACCGCGATCGGGATCATCGACGCACTGGAGCATGCTGGCTTACTCGCTCGCGAAATCAGCCGCGTCGACCGCCGAGTGACGCTCCTCCGCTTAACTCCGGCTGGCGAGGCGGCGGCGCAACGGCTGGAACGTTTCGGCCACACGCTCGAAGAAGCCCTGGCAGGACTGAGCGAGAGCGAGCTCCTGGCGCTGGAGCGTGGCCTGGGAGCCGTCGTCTGGAGCCTGCGCGCATCCGGTCTCTTGCAAGTGGCTGAGGCATGCCGCGGGTGCATCTACTTCCGCGAGAACGTGGCCCCAGGTACCGACGAGCCGCATCGCTGCGAACTGATCGAGCGCTTTCTCAGCGATCGAGAAGCGCGTTTGGCCTGCCCGGACTATCGGCCCGAAACACCGGAAGGCTTGTTGCCCCTGGCGGCAGAGTGATCGCAAGACGACGAGCGGCCCGGGGATATCGCAGGCGAGAAGCCACTTCGCCCCGAGCACGCTGGTTCCATCCCATCGTTCCGCCAGCGCACGCCTCGGCACCGACGAGAACGCCCCCGACCAGTCGGGTTCGCGCGGCCAGCGACTCGCTGGTTGCACGAGCCTCCATAGTGGAAGCTGCGCTCCTCATCCGCTGAGCATTCCTGGCAGCTCGTTCCCGGCCATGCGTGGGGCCGCATCGCTCCCCTCCGACTGTTGCCCCGACGCCGTCGTACCCTGCCGTTTGCCAGTCCACTCGTCCCTGCAGTACCATCGTGATCGACAGGGTGAGAGCGTCATGCCCCCGTAGTTCAGTGGATAGAACGGCGGCCTTCTAAGCCGCATGTCGCAGGTTCGAATCCTGCCGGGGGTGCTGCTCTCTTCGGGGCGAATCTGGTGAGCGGTGCTCTCGCTCCCCTGACTGATCTGCGATGCGAGCACTCGTCACCGGGAGAGCCAGCAGGAACGCTTACCAGAGAGCGAGAACGGCATGCGCCAGCGCGCCAACCAGTTGTGGCTCATTTTCTTCCTTCCGGGAACCACGCTCGTCCTGATACCGTTCGTGCTCACGCGCGTCTTCGGGCTGGCACTCTCCGAGACGACGAGCAGCATCGTGGGAGGAACCGGGCTCCTCTTGCTCTTTCTCAGCTTGTTCACCCAGCTCCCGCTCCCGCGTCGCCGCAACCGAGAACGAGGCCAGAAGTGAAAGAAACGAGAGAAGCCATGCGTGTCACGGTCCGTTACTTCGCCATCGTGCGCGAACTCCTCGGGCGAGATCGCGAGGAGCGCGACCTCCCTGAGGGGACGACGGTCGGACAGCTCCTCGCGCAACTCTGCGAGTCTCAGCCGTCCCTCGCGCGGCTCCAGCGTTCGATGATGGTCATGGTCAATCGCCGCTACGCCCGCCCGGATCAATTGCTCCGCGAGGGAGACGAGGTCGCGCTCGTCCCGCCTGTTTCGGGCGGAAGCACCCCATTCTCGATCGGTCCCGAGCCCCTCGACCCCAGGAGGATCGAGCAGCTGGTCGCCGATCCTCGAGCGGGAGCAGTCGTTCTCTTCATCGGTACCGTGCGCGACCACGCTCGCGGCAAGCGCGTCCTCTACCTCGAATACGAGGCCTATGCGGAGGCCGCACTCGAAACGTTCGCACAGATCGCTGAGGAAATCCGGCAACGCTGGGACGTGCTCGGTATCGCGATCGCTCACCGCACCGGACGCGTCGATATCGGCGAAGCCAGTGTCGTCATCGCAGTGTCCAGCGCGCATCGCGCGGAAGCGTTCGAGGCCTGCCGCTACGCGATCGAGCGCCTCAAGCAGGTCGCACCGATCTGGAAGAAGGAAGTGTACGAGGACGGCGAGATCTGGATCGGGAGCGAAGCGCTCTACCAGGAACTCTTCGCTCGTCGCGCCTCGGAACCTTCGCCTCCAGCCGAGTGATGAGGCATCTCAGCGCGCCTGTCCGTGCACCGGACGCCGCAGGATCGCACGGAGTCGCTCGCCGGGACGGTATGGCTCGGCCCGCGGCGGCACGATCAGGTAGGCATTCGCTCCGACGGCCGAGAGCAAGCGGGCCGACGACTGCGGCCCGGTATTGCGAGCGAACAGGGTCCC
Source organism: Thermomicrobium roseum DSM 5159 (assembly GCF_000021685.1). GTDB lineage: Bacteria > Chloroflexota > Chloroflexia > Thermomicrobiales > Thermomicrobiaceae > Thermomicrobium > Thermomicrobium roseum. The sequence goes on from NC_011959.1 coordinate 1,711,180, forward strand.
CGTCTCGTCACACCAGACGATCGCCCGCTGGTACTCGATACGGTCACCCGGCTCGATCGGATGCGCGAGCACCACGGTAACCGGCTCCGGGATGACCGGCTGCTGTCCGGTCATCGCCCGCAACGCCGCCATGACGAAGATCTCGAAACCGACGAGCGCCGAGACGGGGTTACCGGGCAAGCCGAAAAGGAGCGTCCGGCCAACCGTCACGAAGTGAAAAGGCTTGCCTGGCTTCATGAAGAGCCGCTCGATGTGAACGGTTCCGAGCGTGCGGAGTGCCGCACTGATCAAGTCGCGTTCCCCGACCGACACACCGCCGGAGGAAATCACGACGTCACTCTCCGCGATTCGCTCTCGCAGCAGTTCGGTCAAGCGCTCCACATCGTCGGGTCCTCGCCCCGCCCAAACCACCTCGGCACCGGCCTGCTGCAACGCTGCGACCAGCATGAAGCGGTTCGAATCGCGGATCTGGCCGGGACCGAGCGGCTGTCCGGGATCGACCAGCTCGTCGCCGGTACTCAACACGGAAACTCGCGGTCGGCGTGAGACGGGGACACTGGCGATGCCCAAGCTCGCCGCGAGGCCGATCTCCGCCGGGCCGAGTACCGTCCCGGCCGGCACGATCAGTTCGCCACGGTGCACGTCCGCCCCGACCGGCCGCACGTTCTCGCCTGGACGGACCTCCTCCCGCCGAATCACGATATGATCGTCCACGAGCTCGACGTCTTCCACCGGGACGACTGCGTCCGCGCCCGCCGGCAAAGGCGCCCCAGTCGTGATCCGCACGGCTGTCCCCGGAGTCACGGTGACGTCCGTGACATGACCAGCGAACTGTTCGCCGATCACTTCGCGCCACGGTGAGGTATCGTCGTGGATCACTGCGTAGCCATCCATGGTCGCGGCAGGAAACGGGGGATGGTCCTCCGGTGCATACAGCGGTTCGGCCAGCACGCGCCCAGCCGCATCCATCAGCCCGACCTCTTCGCTCGGGAGGCGCTGGACGTGAGCGAGAATGATGTCGAGCGCTTCCTGTGGAGTCAACATCCGGCTCGTTCGCTGCATACCGTACTCCTCGCCGACCGCTATCGGCACGAAAGCGATTCTATCCTACACCTCCCCAGGGAGCGAAGGCGGCTCCACCGCTGCAGGCCGGCCTCTCCGCATCGCTCTCACCACGCCCGCTGGGCAGGCCGCTGCCGCTTCAGCGAAGCGAACAGCACCGGGGCGTGCGACGTGGCCAGCGCTACCGCTTTCCTTCACCACAGTAGAACGCGACGAGACCAGTTTGCCGCTTCGGCCACGAGTACCAGTGAGTTCACGAGAAGATTGCGATAGGACCCGTTTCCACCGTATCATTGGAGAATGAAACGATTACTCCCCCAGCGGGCGATCGCGCGATCGGGACGACATGGCGACAGCGGTACCGCGTGAAAGCAACCACGAATCTCCGTCCCAGGCCACTCCGGCCGTCGGGCCGAGCGACGAGCCGGTATGGGAGGACGTGGCTCCCGAGTTCCTCAAGCGCCTGCCGAACGCCGATCTCGAGCTGATCCACCATGCATTCGAGCTCGCTCGGTCCGCGCATGCCGGGATGCGCCGGCGCTCCGGTGAGCCGTACCTGTCCCATCCCCTGGCGGTCGCGCTGATCCTGGCCGACTTGCAGCTGGACCAGGAGACGATCGCTGCTGCGCTGTTGCACGATGTGCTCGAAGACACCGACGTCACGATCGAGCAACTCCGGGAGCGATTCGGTCCGCGGGTCGCTCGCCTGGTCGATGGTGTGACGAAGCTCGGGAAAATCCGCTTGAGTCCGGAGAACGAGCCGGTCAGCCTCGAACGCGAGAAGATTCGCCAGGCAGAGAGTCTCCGCAAGATGCTCCTGGCCATGGCTGAGGATGTCGGCGTCGTCCTCATCAAGCTCGCCGATCGCCTCCACAACATGCGGACATTGGACCATTTGCCGCCCGAAAAGCAGCGTCGCATCGCGCGCGAGACGATGGAGATCTATGCCCCGCTGGCGAACCGCCTCGGTATCGGCCAGCTCAAGGCGGAACTCGAGGATCTCGCCTTCAAGTATCTCGAGCCGCAGACCTACGAGACGATCGCACGCGCGCTCGAGTCGCGCGGGCACGATCGTGAGCAGTATCTCCAGGAAGTGATCGAGCAGGTCAAGCGCGCCCTCGCCGATGCCGGCATTCGGGCGGTCGTGACCGGGCGCGAGAAGCATATCGCTTCGATCGCTCGCAAGATGCGCGAGAAGCAACGCAACTTCGACGAGATTTACGACGTTCTGGGAATCCGCGTCATCGTCGACGAGCAGCGCGATTGCTATGCCGCGCTCGCTATCATCCACGGTATGTGGCACCCGATCCCGGGTCAGTTCGACGACTACATCGCCAATCCGAAGGAGAATCTCTACCGCTCCCTACACACAGCGGTGATCGGCCCGCGCGGCATCCCGCTCGAAGTCCAGATCCGGACCCATGAGATGCACCGCGAAGCCGAGTACGGGATCGCCGCCCATTGGCGCTACAAAGAGCAGCTGAAACCCGACAGTGGCGATCGGTCGATCGAGGCCAAGATCGCGTGGTTCCGCCAGATCCTCGAGTGGCGCGACGAACTGCTCGATGCCCAAGAGTTCGTCGACTCGGTCAAACAGGATCTCCTGCCGGAGATGATCTATGTCTTCACCCCGAAAGGGGACGTCGTCGAACTGCCGGCAGGTGCGACACCGATCGACTTCGCCTATCGCATCCATACCGAGGTCGGGCACCAGTGTGTGGGCGCCAAGGTCAATGGGCAGATCGTTCCGCTCAATTACAAGCTGCAGAACGGTCAGGTCGTGCAGATCATCACGTCCAAGTCGCGCACTGGTCCGAGCCGCGACTGGCTCATCCCCAGCAACGGGTACGTCACGACGGCCTCAGCGCGCGAGAAGATTCGCCAGTGGTTCCGCAAGCAGGAACGCGAGGAGAATATCGCGCACGGCCGCCATCTCCTCGAACAGGAACTCCGACGCCTCGGTGTCGAGATGAAGCTCGAGGACGTCCTCAAGCTGTTCCCCCGCTACCAAAAGCTCGAGGACTTCTTGGCGGCTATCGGCTACGGTGCCATCACGCCCCAACAACTCGCCGCTCGCATCGCCGAACACGAGGACCAGCGCACACGAGCGAGCGCAGCTCAGTCCCCGACCCAAGCACCACCGCTCCAGGTGACCGGCCTACGCGACCTGCTGACCCGGCTCGCGAATTGCTGCAAGCCGGTCTACGGCGACCCGATCGTCGGCTTCATCACGCGCGGACGCGGGATCACCGTCCACCGCGCCGATTGCCCGAACATTCTGCATACCAACGAACCGGAACGGGTCATCCCCGTCAACTGGGGAGAGACACCACAGCAGTACCCCGTGACGATCCGTATCGAGGCGTGGGATCGAGTCGGACTCCTCCGCGATATCACGACGCTGGTCGCTGACGAAGGACTCAATGCCCTCTCCGTCCTCACCAACGTGCACGAGGATCGCACCGTGACGATCCTCATGACGCTCGAAGTGACCAGCGTGCAGCAGTTGAGCCGCATCCTCCAGAAGCTGGAATCGGTCAGGGACGTCTACGACGTCCGACGCATCACGGGCGACCAAACACCGACCGCGGTCTCCCGTTGAGCGGACGTCACTGCTCGCCGATCTCTTCTTCCGGTTCTTCCAAAAGGCCAGCCCGCTTGAGGAGCCGCTCGCGTTTGGTCAAGCGCCGGCGCGGCCGAGTCTGCTCAGCTTCCGCCAACTCGGGTTCCCACACCAGTTCGCGTCCAGCCACGTGCACGATATCGCCTGGCTGAATGCCGAGCGCGAGCAGCCGCCGGGAGATACCCCAGCGGGCCAGCAGCCGCTGGTACCGTTCGGCTGCCTCCGGGTTGGAAAAGTCGGTCATCAGCGTGAGTCGCTCGATCTTTGGACCTCGCAGCGCGAAGTGGTGAGGAGACAAGCGGATCGCCTCCCAACGCTCCTGCGAGCGATCGAGCGTATAGACCCGGTGACTGCGCAGGGGCGGCGCGACCCGTTCGGGGCGAGGCAGTTGCTGCAGGCGCTCCCAGGTCGCGCGGATCAGTTCGCCGACCCCTTGTCCCGTGGCCGCCGAGATCGGGTAGGCCGTGTAACCGAGTTCGTCCAGTGCTCGCGCGATGCGCGGCCAGTTGGCCTGTGCCTCGGGGAGATCCATCTTGTTGACCGCGACGATCTGCGGCTTGCCAGCCAGCGATGCGGAATAGGCGGCGAGTTCCGCATTGATCGTGTGAAAGTCCTCCAGTGGATCGCGCCCCTCGAGTCCGCCGGAGCCGTCCAGCACATGGATGAGCAGGCGTGTCCGCTCCACATGGCGCAAGAACTCATGGCCGAGTCCAGCACCACGCGAGGCGCCAGCGATCAGTCCTGGCAGATCGGCGAGGACGAACGTTCCTCCCTCCCGACCCGGCACGCTCACCACGCCGAGCATTGGCTCCAGCGTCGTGAAGGGATAGTCAGCGATCTTCGGTCGAGCAGCGCTCACTGCAGCCAAGAGCGTTGACTTGCCGGCGTTGGGCAAACCGACCAGCCCGACATCGGCCAAAAGCTTCAGTTCCAGCCGCAGCCAGCGCTCCTCGCCGGGCTCTCCCTTTTCCGCGAAGCGCGGAGCCTGCCGGCTCGGCGTCGCGAAATGCTGATTGCCCCGTCCACCGAACCCTCCACGAGCGACCAGCAACACCTCGCCCGGCTCGAGCAGATCGCCGAGAACCGCACCAGTGGCCTCGTCGTACACCACGGTTCCCGGTGGAACGTCGATGTAGAGATCCGCACCGTCCCGACCGTTCTTGTTGTTTCCCTGACCCGGCTGTCCATCCTCGGCCCGGAACTGTCGCTGATAGCTGAACGGGAGCAACGTGTTGAGCGAGGGATCGACGCGGAGATACACGTTCCCCCCGCGCCCACCATCGCCTCCATCGGGCCCACCACGCGGTATGTACTTTTCCCGGTGGAAACTGACCGCCCCGTTCCCACCGTTTCCAGCCTTCACGAAGATCTTGGCTTCGTCGTAGAACATGACCCCTCCGGCCTGCCGCTCGGCAGACCTGCTCGCAACGTTCCGTTGACACACGATCAAGCTTACTCGAGGAAATCGCGGAGTGCTCGCGCCCGCTGCGGATGACGGAGTTTGCGAAGCGCCTTCGCCTCGATCTGGCGGACTCGCTCGCGCGTGACACCGAACGCTCGACCGACTTCTTCCAACGTGTAGGTCTGCCCATCTTCGAGACCGAAGCGCATGGCGAGGACTCGGCGCTCACGCTCAGTCAACGTCGCCAGGAGCGACTGCACCTGCTCGCGCAAGAGCGAAAGCGCTGCTGCATCCAACGGGGCAACCGCGCGCTCGTCTTCCAGAAAGTCACCCAGTGTGCTCTCCTCTTCCTGGCCCACCGGCGCTTCCAGCGAAACCGGATCCTGTGCCGCCTGGAGCAATTCGCGTAGGCGATCCAGCGGCATGTTGACAGCGGCCGCGAGTTCGCTGGTCGTCGGCTCGCGCCCGAGTTCCTGCGTCAATTGGCGTGCCACACGGCTGACGCGGTTCAAGGTCTCGACGAGGTGGACCGGCAAGCGGATCGTCCGGGCATGATCAGCCAAGGCACGCGTGATCGCTTGGCGGATCCACCAGGTCGCATAGGTCGAGAACTTGAAGCCCTTGTGCGTCTGGAACTTGTCGACCGCCCGCATCAGCCCGAGATTCCCCTCCTGGATCAGATCCAGGAGCGTCAATCCCCGGCCGGTATACCGCTTGGCGATGCTGACGACGAGCCGGAGATTTGCCTCGGTCAGCTTGCGACGAGCCGCCTCCCCGTCGCGCCGGAGGCGCTGCCAGTGCGCGATCAGCGCTGTTCGATCCAGTCCGAGCTCGTTCAGCGGCGGAATCGGGGGAAGCCTGCGCTCGAGCGGATCACACCACCGTTGCAAAGGCTCGGGAAAGAGCGCGAACTCCAGGCGCCGGCACCGCAAGGTGTCCTCGAGTTCCTCGACGCTCCTGCCATCCTTCCCACGGAACTGTCGCAGCAGCACGGGCGGAAGGGAGCGCAGCGGCAAGATCGCAGCGAGCACCGCGGTGCGTGTCTCCCTCTTGCCTGGAAGACGCTGGGCCAGGCGCTCGACGAGCGGCCAACCCGTCACGAAGCGCTCCCACGCCGCCAGCAGCAAAACGAGCGGATCGTCACCGCAGCAGCGCCGAAGTTCGTCGAGATACTCCGCCAACTCCACTGCTCGGCCGAGCTCCACTTCCTGCTCGGCCGTCAAGAGCGGGACACGCCCGATCTCCGCGAGGTACAAGCGCACCGGATCCTCGACGAGCAGATCCGGATCGGCCTCCTTCTCAGGCTCCCAGGAGCGGGAAGTGCCATCCGGTTCGAGCGCTTCCTCGATCGCGACGGGGACTCCCTCTGCTTGCAGCTCAGCGAGAGCCGTCTCGGCAGCATCGGGGCCGAGCGTGTCGATCAGGGCCAACCATTGCTCACGCGTGAGACGGCCGTGCAGGCGAGCCGTCGCCAGGATCGCATCAGCCCCTGCGAGCACCGGGAGATCGACCGATCCGTTCGCCCTGGTCACCACCTCACGTGACCGCTTGGGCTTCCCGCGCCGTTCCGCCTTGGTCACCGCGCGCACTCCTCACGGCCTTCGAGGAAACCAGCGCCTGCTCGTGCGGCATCCCAGTAATACTACGGAGCAGAGCAAAATTCAACGGTATCGCGCCCCTTCGATTCCCGCTTCCCGTGCCAAAAGATCGGCGATCGTTTCCCGACGCTGCCAGAGTTCCACTCTTCCCGCCTCCAACGCGACCACAACTGGTCGGCGAGCGAGGTTGTAATTGCTCGCCATCGCCAAGCAGTACGCTCCAGCCACGGGAATGGCCACCAGATCCCCCGGAACCGGTTCCGGAAGCACCGCGTCCCTCACCAATACATCGCCCGACTCGCAATACTTGCCCACCAGGGTGACACGCTCGCGACGTCGATCCGCTCGCTCGATGACCGGAAGTGCGAGATAGCGCGCCCCATACAGCGCCGGCCGGATATTGTCCGCCATCCCACCGTCCACTGCCACGTAGGTGCGGATCCCGGGAAGACGCTTGACACTCCCCACCCGGTAGAGCGCCATGCCAGCACGTCCGACCAGCGAGCGGCCCGGCTCGAGCACGAGGCGGGGGAGCGGCAACCCGGCCATGCTCGCTGCTTCCGCCACCCATCGGCTGACCTGCGCTGTCGCCTCGGCCAGATCCAGGACCGGGTCTTCGGTCGTGTAGGGAATCCCGAAGCCACCACCTGGCGAGAATTCGCGAAGGGAGAAAGCGAATCGCCGGGAGAGCTCACCCGCGAAAGCGAAGACCTGCTCGATCGCTCGCTGGTAGGGGATGAGATCGAACAACTGCGAGCCGATATGGACATGGAACCCGAGCAGTGCGAGTTCCGGTGTCGAGAGGCAGCGCGCGACTGCTGCCTCCGCGTCCCCAGTGACGATGGGCAGACCGAACTTGGAATCGAGTTGGCCGGTGCGCCGATAAGCGTGGGTATCGTGTGGTTCGACCCCCGGATTCAGGCGCAGGAGAATCGGAACAGTCTTTCCAGTACTCCGGGCGATCGCTACCAACCGCTCGAGCTCATCGTGGTTATCGACCACGATCCGCCCAACTCCCAGTTCGAGCGCGAAGCGGAGCTCTTCCTCCGACTTGTTGTTGCCGTGCAACACCAGTCGCTCGGCGGGGACACCGGCTGCTCGTGCCAACGCGAGTTCCCCCTCGGAGACACAGTCCACGCCGAGCCCCTCGCTCGCCAGCAAGCGGAGCAGCCCCACCGCAGCAAAGGCTTTGGCCGCATAGACGAGAGCAGTCTCCCCTGGATAGCTCTCCAGGCCGTGCCGGTACGCCGCGATGGCAGCGCGGATCGTCGCGACATCGTACAGGTAGAGCGGGGTGCCGTACTGCTCCGCGAGTCGGGGCAGCGGAACACCCCCGGTCCACAGCTGGCCAGACTCGTCACGCCGCGCCGTTTCCGGCAAGATATGCGCTCGTTCGGCCACGAAACCGCACATGTCCAACCTTTCGGGCCACAGTGGGCACGGCGGTGAGTATAGTTGCCATTTTGGAAGCGCGCCAAGGTTTTCGGCGCCAGCAGATGGGAAAGACGCGATCGATGCCTGAGACCATTTTGACCGTCGAGGGAGCGAGCAAGCGCTACGGAACGCAGGAGATATTCCGAGACCTCCGCTTCCAACTCCTCGAACGCGAGCGGGTCGGACTCGTCGGCCCCAATGGGGCTGGCAAGAGCACCCTCTTGCGGATCATCGCAGGGCTCGAGCGACCGGACAGCGGACGGGTCATCGCTCGCCGCGGGCTCCGTATCGGCTACGTTCCTCAGGAACCGGATCTTCCGCGTGGCCACACGGTGCTGGAAGCAGCGCTCGACGCCCTGGCTCACGTGCGAGCGCTCGGCGATGAACTCGTTGCCCTCACCGAAGCGATCGCTTCGAGTCGCGACGAGGAAGAACATGCCCAACTCCTCGCCCGCTACGAGGCAGTGAGCACTCGTTTCGAGGCGGCTGGCGGCTGGGAACTGGACGTCCGGGCTCGTACCGTGCTAGCCGGACTCGGGTTCGCGGAGTCCCAGTTCGCCTGGCCGGTCGAGCACCTCAGTGGTGGTCAGCGGACCCGCCTCGCGCTCGCGCGAGCGCTTTTGAGCGATCCCGATCTGCTTCTCCTCGACGAGCCGACCAATCATCTCGATCTCCCGGCCTTGTCCTGGCTGGAGTCCTTCCTCCAGCGCTGGCGCGGGACCGTCCTCGTCGTCGCGCACGACCGGTACTTCCTCGACCAGATCACGACGCGGACACTCGAGCTCAGCTTCGGTCGGATCGAAGAATATCCGGGCAATTATTCCAGATATCTCGAACTCCGTGCCCAGCGCTTCGCGGAGCGGCTGGCCGCGTACGAACAGCAACAGGAGTACATCCGCAAGGAGGAAGCGTTCATCCAGCGCTACCGAGCCGGTCAACGGGCTCGCGAGGCTCGTGGCCGCGCAACGAAACTAGCACGACTCGAGCGACTGGAGCCCCCGCGCGAAATGGAGCGACTCCAGCTCGCGCTCGTTCAGGGCGGGACGAGCAGCCGGACAGTCCTGACGACGACACCACTGGTGATCGGTTATCCCGGCACGGTGCTCCTGCGGACGCCGGAACTCGTCATTCAGCGCGGCGAGCGGATCGCGATCGTCGGCCCCAACGGCGCCGGGAAGACGACACTCCTCCGCACGCTCGCCGGAGAACTCGCTCCTCTGTCCGGTTCGCTCCGTTACGGCACCGGTGTCAAGCTCGCCTTTCTCCCACAGGAACCGCGCCTGGACGAGCGGCGTACCGTCCTCGAGACGTTGCTTCGCCAGCATGCAGCGAGCGAAGAGGAGGCGCGCCGTCTGGCCGCGCACTTTCTCTTCCACGACGACGAGGTCTTCAAGCCGGTCAGCGCCCTGAGCGGTGGGGAGCGGCGTCGCCTCGCCCTGGCGCTCCTCACGCTGGAGCGCCCCAACCTTCTATTCCTCGACGAGCCGACCAATCATCTCGACCTTCCCAGCCGCGAAGCCCTCGAAGCCGTCCTCGGGGAATTCGCCGGCACCCTGCTCTTCGTTTCCCATGACCGGTACTTCATCGATCGGCTCGCGACCATGCTCTGGGTGATCGAAGGAGCAGAGCTTCGCGTCTGGTTCGGGGGCTACAGCGAGTATCAGCGTACGCATCACGCGACCGCGATAGCTCAGCCGCCGCGTCTTTCTTCCCCTGAACAGCCACTCGCGCCAGAGCCTGGACGCCCGCGCCGCTCACGCTCGCCACGACAGATCGAGCGAGAAGTGGCACAGGTCGAACGCACGATCGAGCAACTGGAGGCACGCGTGCGCCAGATCGCTGACGAACTGGATGAAGCCACGGCTCGCCACGATGTCGAAACGATCGCTGAGTTGGGGGCGACCTACGATGCGCTGACGCGCGAACTCGAGCAGGCCTATGCGCGCTGGGAGCACCTCCAGGAGGAACTCGCTGTCGCGCGGGTCGGAGAACTCTGAGATGGCGCGACGCCCTTACGTGATCGGCCTGACCGGCAATATCGCCTGTGGCAAGACGCTCGTCCTCAGGGAATTGGCCGCGCTAGGTGCGGAAACGATCGACGCGGACGAGGTTGCCCGCACTCTCGTTCAACCGGGAAGCCCTGTTCTCGCAAAAATCGTCGAGGCTTTTGGCCCGTCCATCCTCCTCCCCGACGGTTCACTCGATCGGCGCGCGCTCGGCGCGATCGTTTTTCGCGACCCCGTGGCACTCCGTCGCCTCGAGGAGATCACGCACCCCGTCATCGTCGCCGAGATCCGACGCCGTATCGCTGAGACCGAGCGTCCGGTCGTCGTCATCGATGCGATCAAGCTCTTCGAGTCGAGTCTCGCTCGGGACTGCGACGAGGTCTGGGTCGTCACCTGCACACCGGAGCAACAACTCACCCGGCTGATGAGTCGCAACGGCCTCAGCGAGGAAGAAGCGCTGGTCAGGATCCGAGCCCAACCACCCCAGGAGGAAAAGATCGCTCGCGCCGATCGCGTGATCGACAATAGCGGGACGATCGACGAGACGCGTCGTCAGGTGCGGAAACTCTGGCAGGAAGTTCTGCGCAAACTCGGGTACCCTCAACCGAGCTCACTTGCCGATCGCGATGTCTCCCCCTACACTGCCGGTGAGCGGACCGACCAGACCGAAAGGAGAGACGATCGCGATGGGACGGCGGAAACCGAGCCTGACGCCGGAGGAAGCCCGCGCCCTGCACCATGAAGCGCTCGTCATCGACTCGCAACAGCCGCCGATCACGAGCGGTGCGCTCTTCACCCCCCGCATGCAGCAACTCGTCAGCGAATACGCGCGGCTCGGTCGCACGCGTGCCGAAATCCAGCCGCTGCTCGAAGCGATGATCGTTCGCGAACTCCGCGATTCGGCAGAGGCACGCGAGTCGTACCTGAACCTCTGGCGACGAGCTGGCGTCACGGTCGCCTGCGGCACGTTCTCCGGCCCTGGACCGATCAGTCAGGCCTTCGAGCAAGCCGTCCGGCGTATCGCGAACGCCCACGCAATCGTCGACCTCCTCACGGACCATCTCGTGCTCGTCCGCGAAGCCGCGGATATCGAGCGGGCGCACCGCGAAGGCAAGCACGGGATCGTGATCGATTTCCAAGACACACTCGCGTTCGGCGACGATCTCGATCGCATCGAGTTGTTCCATAACCTGGGTCTGCGCATGGTCCAGCTGACGTACAACCTCCAGAACCTGGTCGGTGACGGCTGCACCGAGCGTTATCAGGGCGGACTGACGACCTTCGGCCTCGAGGTCGTCCGCCGGCTGAACGACCTCCGGATTCTCGTCGATATCAGTCACTGTAGCGAGCAGGTGGGGTGGGACGCTCTCGCCGTCTCCACGGCACCCGTCGTCGTGTCCCACTCCGCAGCCAAGGCGTTGTCCGGCCACCCTCGTGCCAAATCGGACGAACTCGCCCGTGCTGTCGCCGAGCGCGGGGGATACTTCGGCGTCGTCGTCGTACCGGGCTTTCTCAGCGCGCATCCCCACGTCACGTTGGAGAACTTCGTGCGGCATGTCGAGCACATGGTCGATGTCTGTGGTATCGATCAGGTCGGTATCGGAACGGACAAGATGGGACCACCGAGTTCCCGGACTGGATCGCTCATCGAGTACCCGCCCGAAATGCCAGCGACATTACCAGGAAGCTTCGACTGGACAGGTTTCCGACTCGAGGAGCACCGCTTGACTCCCGACTATCAGATCGAGGGCTACGAAACATTCGCCGATTGGCCGAACCTGACCGTCGCGCTCGCCCAAGCGGGCTTCACCGAAGAGGAACTCCGCAAGCTGCTCGGGCTCAACTTCTTGCGCGTTTTCCGCGAGGTCGTCGGCTGAATCCGATACCGCGAGTGTTAGGATTAGCGAGGAACTCGGCGGCAAAGGGCGGAGATCGGTCTTGCGGCCCCTCTCGCACCCGCTCGCCAACTCCGCTGGCATCACTCCGACGTTGGAGGATGGTGATGGAAGCCTCGATTCGGCTGGGAAGGCTCCGCGGCATCGAGATCGGCGTGCACTACAGTTGGCTCCTCGTCTTCGCCCTGTTGACCTACTCCCTGGCGGTCGGCGTCTTTCCGAGCTGGTATCCCGGTTGGAGTTCTGGAACCTATTGGGCGGTCGGCGCACTCGCGAGCGTCCTGCTGTTCGCTTCTGTTCTGGCCCACGAACTGGGACACTCGCTGGTTGCGCAGTCCCGTGGTGTACCCGTCATCAGCATCGTCCTGTTCATCTTCGGTGGCGTCGCGCAACTGGCTGACGAAGCACGCCGAGCGCGCGACGAGTTTCTCATCGCTGTCGCCGGACCGCTCGTCAGCGTCGCGATCGGTATCGTCTCGCTCGGACTCTGGCCGATCGTCGAGGACATCAGCCAACCCCTCGGGGCGATCTTCGAGTACCTGGGGTGGGCCAACCTGATCCTCGTCGCGTTCAACTCGATCCCGGCCTATCCGCTCGATGGTGGACGCGTCCTCCGAGCGCTCCTGTGGGGGACACTCGGCAACGTTCTCCGCGCAACACGGATCGCAGCCGGGATCGGTGTCGCGATCGGGTTCTTGTTCATGGCGGGTGGGCTCTTCCTCGTGTTCCGTTCGCCGCTTTCCGGTATCTGGCTCATCGCACTCGGCTGGTTTCTCCAGAATGCTGCTCAGCAGTCGTACCAGCAATTGGTGATCCGCCGCTTGTTCGAAGGAGTGCATGTCGGCCAGCTCATGGATCCCGATCCGCCGACCATCCGCCCCGACGCGACGATCGACGAACTCGTCGATGCCTTGCTCGCCTACAACGTGCGCAGCTTCCCAGTCGTCGAGGACGGACGGCTCGTCGGAATCGTCACATTGACCGATGTGCGACACGCACCGCGCGAGCAGTGGCCGATCCGGCGCGTCCGCGACTTGATGACTCCGCGCGAGCGGCTGATCACGGCGAAACCAGAAGACGATCTCGAGCGGATCCTCCGCCTGATGGCGACGCACGAGATCCACCAAATCCCGATCGTCGATGACAGCCGCTTACTCGGCTTACTGACGCGCAACGCACTCCTTCGTTTCTTGCAACTCCGGCAGGAACTGGGTCGCTTACCCGACGAGGTTGCTGTCTTGTACGCGCAACGTCAACGCGAACGCCGCGCCAGCTGAGCGAGGCTCAGGCATCAGCTGCGACCGGATCGACGAGATCGACCGGCACGATCTCACGGTTTCCGTCCCGCTCGACCCAGACCGCCCGGAACGCCAAGCTATCCGGCTGGCGAGCCACAAACGGCACGCTCACCAGGCGACCGAGCCCCGGCCGGGCCGGCAGCCGGAGATGCACCACCGCACCGGGAACCAGCGCGATCGGTTGGAGAGGTTGCCCCTGCAAGCTCCGCGAGGACACGAAGCAGGCTGGACGATCGAGTCCGAGACTTGCGCTCGACAGGAGCGCGACCCATCGTCCGGCACGCTCGGCCAGAAAGTCGAAGGCCGGTTCCGGCACGGGGAGACGACCGAATCCCTCCAGCATGAGCACACCGAAGGGAAACGGCCAGTCCGCACTCGGGTCGACCAGTGCCCGCTGGAGACGGGTCGGCGCCGCGCTTCCCCAGAACGGCTCGAGCGCGTGTGTCGAGAGACCGCCCACGATCACACCGGCCGCTCCCACATCGTGGAGGCGCCGGAGCGCAGCGCTGCTCACCGTCATACCGGCCAGAACGATCGCTCCGCGGCAGCGCTCGTCGAACTCCTCGGCGGGGAGTTCACGATCCGGCCGATCGGCCAGAACGATCAGTGGACCAGCGCTTTCCCGACCGAGGAGGCTTGCTCCGAGCAGAAGATCACCGATGGCACGAATCGTCACTGCATCGTCGGCAACGCTTCTCACCTCGCCTGCGACGAGAGCAGGTACCGCCCGCCGCGGTGGATCGGTCACCACGGTCAAGAGACCGGTTTCGGCATCCAGCGTTGCCAATCGCCCAGCGATCGGGCTGGTCACTTCTTGGCTTCGCAGCCCTCGGCGACGCACTGCCACCACTTCACCCGCCTCGACGCGCTCCCCGAGCGCACGCACCAGGTAGCGCGCTGCGTCCGCTGGTGCGACTCCGAGTTCCGCCGCGAGCGCGATCCGTGCACTGCGTGGCAGGCCGTCGGCCGCCATCGCCAGGATCGTCTCCGGTTCGACCAGTTGCCCAACAGCGACGCGCAGTTCCGGTGCAGCCAAGCGATGTCGCACGAGGCACTCCACATCTTGCGCGACCAAGGGCAGGCGCCCGAGAGCGCTCACCGCATCACCCCCTCCGCCACACCGAGGTCAGCCAGCCAGGAACGGATCCGCCGAGCGCGAACTGGCGGATCGTCCGGTAACCGCAAGGGGCGTCCTCGCGCGTCGATCACGATTCCGAGACGCGTCCAACCGAGCGCTGCCTCGCCAGCGAACTCGATCGCGACCCCTGGCTCGAGACACCCGATACGAATACCTGCTTCCGGCTCCACGAGAAGTTCCGCTGAACGGCCAGAAGGAAACGGTAGGACGTGCAAACTCCCCCAGGGCACCGCGAAGCGGTGCACCAGATCACCCGCACGAACCTCGCCGCGGACGGCGATCGCTCCCTCCATGGCATCACCAGCCACAACGATGACATGAGCCAACGGGAAGAGCGCATCCCGCTCCAGGAGTGTCGCCGCGTATCCCGGATCGATTTCAGCGAGCGCACCGCACGTCGCCAGGAGATCCGCCTCGTCGAGCGCGACACTGACGAGCCCGCCAGCCGGAAGTGGCGCGAACCCATCGAGCGCGCACAGCAATGCGAGTTCCGCAGGAAGCCAAGCCAGACGTGGTCCGAGTACGACGAGCGTGAGATCCTCGCGCATTCCGCTCGGTGGCCCTGCGCTCGCCAGATCCTGCACGAGCGCTCGCACCGCCGCAGTCGCGATGAGTTGGTCACGCCACTCGAAAAGGAAAGGAGACGCCGTCATGACGCGATTGGCGAGCCAGTCGAGGATGTCTTCTTCGGTCATCGGAAAAGGAAGCCAGCGCGCGATCGTCTCGGGACCGAGTGCTGCCAGTCCGAGCGCCCCCTGCTCGAGGTCACGCCCAGCTCGATAGAGCGTCAACATCCCCTCGGAACGCGCCCAGATACCGAGCATCCCCTGCTCGAGATCGACGAGAGCGACACGCTGATCAGCACGCCGGACGAGAAAGGCAAGCGCACGCTCCAATGCCGTGGCACGATCGACGAAGCGATCCAGTTCCAGTGCTTTCAACTCCGCTGACAGCAGCGTTGCCACCCGGGAGCGAAACTCGCTCGTCACCGCGCGGACGACCTCAGCTGGCTGGGAGGTGGTCGGATCGACACCCATGAGTTCGACCTGATCGCCGATCGTCTTCGCCACGAGCTGCTGGATCGCTTCCGGCGCGATGACGATACCGACTTCGAGGTCAAATGCGTCGCCGAGCGCGTTGCTCACTGCCACCATGGCCGACTGCCAGGCAGACTCATCGGATCCCCCCGTCAGCAGGAGAAAGCGAGGACGCAGTTCCACGAGCTGTTGCACCAGCGCCGTCAGGCTTGCTACTTGCGTGGCGTCGATCCAGTGGGTCTCGACCATGGCTGCTTCGGCAGCACGCTTGGCGAGGTCTGTCAGCAACGGGTCCAGTGCGATGGCCAGCACTGCGAGGAGCGGAACGCTCGCCGGACTACCGACCGCGATCCAGGCGTCGGCGCCGTCTCCCAGCAGGCCACGCGGACGGATCGGGCGCTCCTCGGCGAGCAATCGGCGACCGAAGCGCTCTTCGGCGAACGCCAATCCGGTCTCGACGTCCCGGCCAGGAACCGCCACCGTTCCGAGCAGTCGTGGCTCACCCTCGACGCGGTCGGCCAGCACGATCCGCGTCATCCCCTGGTTGCAGGAGATCGCCACAGCACTGTGCATGCGCGCTCTCCTCACTACCTCCCGGGCGCGCTACCGGCTCTGCCACAAGATGTACAAGACCACACCGATCAAGACTGCCAGTGCCAGGAACAGAGCGATTCGTACCAGGCGACGATCTCCGGCTGGCTCAGCCGCCGCAGCAGCGACCCTACCGAGTGCCGGCGCGACCGGCAAGAGCAGGGGTGGAAGCGGCTCGAAAAGCGAAGGATCGGCCGTTTCGCTCGCGATCGGCTGCGACCAGGCAAGCACCACTGGCGGCACGACGAACGCCGCTGTCGTCGGCAATGGCGGCGCTTCGGCTGCCGACTCGGTCGGTTCCCGCAACCACTCCGGCAGATCCAAATCGCTCAGCAATTGGAGCTCGCTTCCTGGCGTTCCTGGTTCCTCTGCCCGAAGCCACTCGGGAATCGGCACCTCACCGAGCGACTCCCCCGGAGCCAGTTCGAGCTGCTCGAGCGCACTCAGATCGAAAGGAAGGAGGTTTCCACACTGGCGACAATAGGTATCCTCGGGAGCACGCAACGCTCCACAGCTGGAACACACTCCCGTCCCGGCCACCGGTTCGCCGATCGCAGCCCCACAGATGGGACAGGTGTCACGTCCCTCACCGATCCGCTGTCCACACTGCGGGCAGTACACCGAAGCTTCTCCGTTCGTACTCGATCCTCCAGGAGCGAGTGTAACACTGGATACCGATCGACAAGAGCCCCAGAAGTCCTAATCGAGGGAGCCTCCACGGAGTTCCGCACTGTCCAGCCAGATCGTGACCGGCCCATCGTTGACGAGCGCGACGTCCATGTGCGCACCGAACACACCGGTCTCGACGGGTACACCGAGTGCCCGCAGCGTCTCCGCGAAGGTATCGACGAGCGGTCGCGCCTCGTTCGGCGGGGCAGCCTCGATGAAGCTCGGCCGACGTCCTTTGCGCACATCGGCATAGAGTGTGAACTGCGAGACGACCAGCGCACTGCCACCGACGTCGAGGAGCGAGCGGTTCATTTTGCCGGCTTCGTCCTCGAAGATCCGCAAGTGCGCGACTTTGTGCGCGAGCCACTCGGCCGTCGCCCGGTCGTCACCATGCCGCACTCCGACCAAGAGCAGGACTCCCTGGCCGATCGAACTCACCAACGTTCCATCAACCGTGACACTGGCTTCGCTCACCCGCTGGAGGAGAACCCGCACTGTCCTTACCTCCCGTCCGGATCGGAGTCGTGTTCCTCGTCGCTGCGCTGGAGCATCGCCACGGCCAGCGCAGCGATCCCCTCACCACGCCCGATGAACCCGAGTCGCTCGTTCGTCGTCGCCTTCACGCTGATCTGCTCGACGGCGAGGGACAACGCCGCAGCCAACCGCTCGCGCATCCGTTCTCGAAAGGGTGCGATGCGGGGAAACTCGGCGATGACCGTCGCATCGACGAAGATCACGCGCCAGCCAACTCGGCCGAGCTCCTCCCGGATGCGGCGGAGGAGATCGAGACTCGAGGCATCCCGCCACCGCTCGTCGTCCGGTGGGAAATGCGTCCCCAGGTCACCGAGTCCAGCCGCCCCCAGCAGCGCATCGCCGATCGCATGAGCCAAGACATCGGCATCCGAGTGTCCAGCTAAGCCGACCGTTCCCGGGATCTCGACACCACCCAGCACTAGCCGCCGCCCCGGCACGAGTGGATGGACGTCGTAACCCAAACCAACTCGTATCATGCGTTCCCCCGCATCCTGCGCTCGAGGATCAGCTCGGCAATCGTCACGTCGATCGGCGTGGTCAGCTTGAGATTCTCGGGATCGCCCGGAAAGACAAAGACTGGAAAGCCAGCACGTTCGAGCAGCATCGCTTCGTCCGTGGCGGTCACCCACTGCGCACCGGCCCGGCGGTACGCTTCGCGGAGCCAGTCCAACCGAAAGACTTGTGGCGTTTGCGCCGCTACCAGGGTCGAGCGTTCCGGGGTCGTCACGACTCGCCCATCGCTGGCCACCTGCTTGATCGTGTCGGTCACCGGAATCGCTGCGACCGCTGCGCCGTGTCGCAGCGCTGCTGCGATGGCTCGCCGGACGAGCTCGGGCGTCACGAGCGGCCGAGCGGCATCATGGATCAGCACATACCGTCTGTCGTCCGGTACGTGCTCCACCCCCGCTCGGACCGAGAGCGCACGCTCCGCTCCACCGATCACGACCTGGACAGGAAGCGACAGCCCGAGCGCAGTGCACAGCGACTCGACCGCTTCCCGATTCGCCTCGCTGGCCACGACGATGATCTCGGCGATGACACCGGAAGCACTCAGTGCCTCCAGGACCCAGGCCAAGGCAGGACGACCAGCCAGCGGGAGCAGCGGTTTCTCGCGCCCGCCGAGTCGTTGACCTCGCCCCGCCGCCGGAACGACCGCACTGCACGTCATCAGGGCTCGCTCTGCGCGACCAACTGCGCGAAGACCAAGCGTCCAGCTGGTGTCCGCAGGATCCGCGTTACCTCGACTGGCACGTCCTGGCCGATGCGCGATCGTGCTTCCTCGACGACGACCAGTGTCCCATCGTCCAGATAGCCGATCGCCTGCTCCGGCTCGCGTCCCGGACCACTCAGGTGAAGGACGAAGCGATCCCCCACGTGTACCGGACTGCGGAGTGCCTCGGCCAGCTGATGCGGATTCCACACCACGAGCCCCTGTACACGAGCCACGTCCGCCAGACGCTGATCGCAGGTCACCAGCCGACCAGCGCACTCTCGGCAGCAGGCGACGACTGCATCGTCCGCTTCGGTTTCGGGAACGCGCGCGGGAACCACCACGAACTGGGAACCGACCTCCTCACGCAAGCGCCGCAAAAGCTCGAGGCCGCGCCGGCCACGCGCTCGTCGGGGAGGGTCGCTGTGTTCAGCCAGCCGATGAAGTTCCCGCAAGACTTCTTCCGGGACGAGAAGCTGCGCATCGGGTACGGCAAGCCGGACGAATTCTCCGATCCGCCCGTCGATCAACGCGCTGGTATCGAGGACGAGGGCGAGCCCGGGCCGCTGAGAACGGAGACCCATGACCTCCATCAACTCGCGACGCCGGCTGCTCACCAGCGCTGCCCCGACCAGCATGGCCAGCAGAGCAACAGTCGGGGGGATCAGTTGCCCCGCGGGGCGAGGCAGGAGCGCCAACGGCCAGGCCAACAACAGCCCGAACACTCCACCGGCGAAGGCACCGATCCCGCCAGCGATCAGCGCATCGACCGTCAACGCACGCAAGCGCGCCCAGATCGCGTCCGAGAGATCGAACAGAAGATATGGCGTCACGAGAAAGCCGAGCGCGGCGAGGACCGAGGCGAGAAAGAACTGTGTCACCGCAACCAGTTCCGGACGAGCGGCGAAGAATCCGCCGAACGACCAGCCCAGGAGCGCACCAATCGAGAGACCAGCATATCGGAAGAGACGGCCGAGCGGCCCCCGAGCCCGTTCCGCACGCGCGCGCCGGCGGTCAGCTGGGGTGCGAGCACCCGCCCCACCAGCCGTCTCCGCTTCGGTCGTCTCTCGTGAAGATCCGACCACGACCATCGCGACCGCACCATCGCTCGCTGGCGCCGACTCTCACTGCTCAGGCAGTGTAGCAGCACCTCCTCGACCCGAGCGAGCCCGTGCTGCCAGCATGTCCACTGACTGGCGGGGTACATCGACACTCCCGAGTTCGCGCTCGGCTCGGAACCCAGGTCCGTGGTAATCGCTTCCACCAGTCGGGATCAATCCCCAGCGCGCAGCCAGCGCAACGAGTTCACGTTGGATTTCCGGCGCATACTCGGCATACCAGGCTTCCAACCCAACGAGCCCGACCGGCACGAGTTCCCCCAAAATCGTCTCCGGATCACCGGCACTCAGCGGATGAGCGAGCACCGGAGCGCCCCCGGCAGCCAGCACGATCTCGACGGCACGCCGAGGCGAGGGATACGTCCGTGGCACATACGCCGGGCGGTTGCGTCCCAGGAACCGCTCGAACGCCTCGTCGATCGATCCCGCGAACCCTCGCGCGACGAGCAAGCGCGCTGCGTGAGCGCGGGTGATGGTTCCCCCTTGGGCGATCGCTTCGAGATCCTCCATCGTCACGGGAATACCGAGCTGTCGGAGTCGATCGACCATCCGCTGAGCGCGCTCCCGGCGCGCAGTGGCGAGCGACGCCAGATGTGCCTGAAGCACCGGGTCCGCTGGATCGATGAAATAACCGAGGATATGGACTTCGCCTGTTTCGACCGCTGTGCTCAGCTCGATGCCCGGGACGATCTTCACACTCCGATGAGCAGCCGCAGATTGGGCAGCCGGAAGACCAGCGACCGTATCGTGGTCGGTGATCCCGAGCACCTCGATACCGCGCACCGCGGCAAGCTCGACGAGCTCCTCGGGCGAGAGGATGCCATCCGACGCTGTCGTGTGCGTGTGAAGGTCGATCGTACCCATGAGCGGGAAAACGAACTGCCCCCAGCCAGTCCTGGCTGGGGGCAGCGAGTTCTCAGCGCGGTTCCACGATCAAGCGGATCGCGGTGCGATCCTCGTTCCCGATGGTCACCGTGATGAACGAGGGAAGGCAGACCGCATCGATACCGGATTCCGCGAGGTAATCGCGGGCGATCGCCACCGCCTTGATCGCCTGGTTGGCCGCGCCAGCACCGATCGCCTGCACTTCAGCACGCCCGACTTCACGGACGACACCGGCGATCGCACCAGCGACGGCACTCGGGCGCGAGCGAGCCGAAACCTTGAGCACTTCGCTGCGGCGCGGACGCTGCCCACCACTCCCTTGCGCGCTCGAACGCGCCGGACCCTGATTCGCCTCCTCCTCGGGCGGGAAACTCGCTTCGGTCCCGATCTTGATTTCGCGCAAATCCAGTTTGCTGAAGAAGCGCTCCATGCTGTCTCCTCCGATGGATGTGGGTCACTGCCACGCTTGTCGCTGAGCCTGATACCGTTTCCGAGCAGCGTGTCCGACGCTTCGCGCTGTCCCCACTCCTCTCCTGTCTCGATGTCCCGTCATCCCCTTCCGATCACCGTCGCGACGGCTACTGCGCAAGGCTGCAGCCGCGTGTAGGCGTACCATACCGCGATCATGCCGTCAATAGGGAGCGCCCAGCCTATTCGACGGCGTCCATCCACGATGCTTCTGCGCCCGACCGCCCAGCTTCCGCAGCGAGAAAAGTCGAGAAGGCGACGCCACGACGGGCAGGCATTCGCGAGGCGCAGTGTCGCTCGCTCCCAGTCTGGCCCCGTCGGGGGCTCCATGCAGCCGGGGCGTACCACCGAGTGCTCGCGCGCCGAGCCCGTCATGCTCTGGCAGGATCACTCGGCCGATACCCAGCCTTCTCGGCACACAGCGAGAGCAGCGCGACCATCAGAGCTGCTCGCGGGGCAGCAGCCCCTGGGTTCAGAGTTGGCGGAGATGGAGCGTATCGGCGTGCCCGGGCTCGGGAAAATAGCGGAGACTCGTAATGAAGACGGCGTGATCACCGCCCCTGACGAGCCCGCTCGCACGCGCTGCCCCTGCTGCCTGCTCGATCAACTCCTCGCTGGTTTCCGCGAACGAAGGAAGTGCGAGCGGCACAATCCCCCAAACCAGGGAGAGTTGCCGGGCAACCATGGGATCACAGGTCACCGCGACGATCGGTGCGACCGGTCGCTCGCGGGCCACTTCCCGAGCGGTAAACCCGCTTCGCGTGATCGCCACGATCGTGCGAACCGCTCGCCAACGTCGAGCGAGATCGGTGGCGGTGCGCGCGATCGTCGCAGCGATCGTCGTCGGCTCTTCCTCTTCGGGAACCGGTGCAGGGGTCAGCTGCTGCTCGGTGGCGACGATGATTCGATGCATCATCTCGACCGCCTCGACCGGATACTGACCAGTCGCGGTTTCCGCACTGAGCATCAGAGCGTCAGCTCCCTCGAGAACAGCATTCGCCACGTCGCTGACCTCCGCGCGAGTCGGGATCGGCTGCGTCGTCATCGATTCCAGCATCTGTGTGGCGATAATGCTGGGAATACCGAAGGCACGGGCAACGCGGATGATCCGCTTTTGCGCGATGGGCACTTCCTCCGGCGGCAGCTGAACACCGAGATCGCCCCGAGCGACCATGACAGCGTCGCTCTCGCGCGCGATCTCGCGGATCGCTGCCAGCGCCTCGGGACGCTCGATTTTCGCGACGAGCCGAGCGCGCCCGCCACACTCGCGCAGGATCGCTCGCACCGACCGGAGATCATCCGGCCCCGTGACGAAGCTCACCCCGATGTACTCCAGCTCGTGCTCGGCGGCGAAGGCGATATCGGCTCGATCGCGTTCGCTCAATCGGAAAGGACGCCCGAGGACCCCTGGTACGGCAACGCCCTGTCGCCCCCGGATCTGGCCACCACGCAGGACGCGAGCGATCAGCTCGTCTCCCGCGCGCGACTCGACGACGAGCTCGATCAACCCATCGCTGATCAGGATCCGATGCCCGGGCCGCAGCTGAGCGACCAGTTCTGCATCGTCGATACTGAGCCGCTCCGGCGAGAGCGGCTCACTGCCCGGAACGATCCGCACACGCGTGTCGCGAATCAGGCGGAATGAATCACCCTCCAGGGGACCAGTCCGTGGCTTCCAACTCGCCAAATCCTGCAGGATGGCGATCGGTCGCCCTGCCCGGTCAGCAGCAGCTCGCAGGTCAGCCACGATAGGCCGGCGTTCCTCCGGCGAGTTGTGCGCAGCGTTCACCCGAAAGACATCGACACCAGCGGCGATCAGCTGGTCCAAAACCGGCGGACTCCAGGAGGCCGGACCGATCGTTGCCACGATCTTGGCGCGACGTCGCCAGCACGACGCTCGCTCTTCCGCCACGAGACACCTCCTCGCTCCCCCGGCCCGACACGACGAGCAAACGAGGATAGCCCGCAAGACGCTAGCAGGCAATGCGCGCTCTCCGGCACCGCTCTCGATCAGGCATCTGGCGGGAGTGAACGCTGTCGGCAGCGATCGACCGTCACCGGCGAGCGTGCTAGGATCATGAGCGCACCGGAACGCGAGTGCTGCGTGAGGAACGGTAAAGCTGATGCGCGCTGCGCGTTTGCACCGATATGACACGACGCTCGAAGGAGCAGCGTGCTCGCTCCTGGAGGACATGCCGGACCCAACGATCAGCGCACCGGACGAGGCAATCGTGACGATCGACGGTGCTGGTGTGTGCCGCACGGATCTCGACAGCATCGAAGGGCAGTGCAGCGACCGGATTCCGGTCGCACTCCCTGATTCATTCCTGGGCACGAGAACGCCGGTTTCGTCGTCGCGGTTGGTCCCGCGGTGCAACGCTCCCACCCTGGCAACCCAGTCATCATCTCTCCACCGATCACCGATGGCACCTGCTGAGCTTGCTGGCGTGGCCGAGACATGCACGGCGAGGGAGGAGACGTTCTGGATCTTACGCGGGAAGGGGGATCGGCCGAATATCCTGTGATGAAGGAGCAGAACTCCGTGTGGAGACCACGCGTGCTGCCACTGCCTTCCGTGTCGCCTCATGCCGATGCCGGGCTGACTGGCTACCATGCGGTCAAGCGGGCACGCTGCTGGTCCGAAGCGGGCGACACCGTCGTGCCCATCGGCTTCGGTGGGCTCGGGCAGAGCGCGTTTCCGATCGCGCACGCGCTGGTCCAGAGCATCGTGGTCGGTCGATCGGAGCAGACACGCGATCATGCCCAGGAACTCGGGCACGCTGGACCGAGCGAGCTGACCGCGAGCCGGTCGAGAACGTCCGGCAAACCACAGGAGGGCAGGGTACAGCGGTCATCCTGGACTGCGTCGGCGAAAGATCGACACCCTAGCGAGGGCCGATGATGACGCGCGGCGGCGGGGTCTCTTGCATCGGGGGCTCTGGTGGACGAATCGACACCCTCTCGAGAGAACTCGCCGATCAGGAGAAGACGATCTCGAGCAACCTGGTCGGTACTGATAGCGAACTGGGCGAACACAGAGAACGCGTCGTAGGGGAATCACATTGTCAGTATCCGACGATCCGCTCGCCCAGATCGCCCAGGCACCGTGGGTCCTGTGGGATGGTCGCATCGAGGGATGCGCGGTACTCGTACCCTGAGGACTGTGAGCAACAGAAAGGAGGCGGAGGATGCCGATCGAGCTGGTAACCGTGCCCATCGAGAAGCCGGATCACGTGAACGTGATCTTCGGGCACAGTCATTTCATCAAGACAGTAGAAGATCTGCACGAGGCCTTGGTCAATGCAGTACCCGGGATCAAATTCGGGCTGGCCTTCAGCGAAGCATCGGGACCGCGACTGGTCCGCTGGAGCGGAACCGATCCGGAGTTGACCGACCTGGCGCGGCGCAATGTCTTGAACATCGCGGCTGGACACTGCTTTTTGATCATGCTCGGCAACGCGTATCCGATCAACGTCTTACCGGCCGTGCGCAACGTGGTCGAGGTGTGCACGATCTTCTGCGCCACCGCCAACCCGGTCACGGTCGTGCTCGCCGACCTGGGCGAGCAACGCGCTGTCCTCGGAGTCGCCGACGGTTTCAAGCCGCTCGGCATCGAGGGAGAAGAGGACATCGCCAAGCGGATGAGTTTCCTCCGGCAGATTGGGTATAAGCTCAGCCCTGGAGTATCATAAACCGAGGTTGTGCCGGGACACCGAGCCGAGCGGTCGCGACGACCACGACGGAGTGGAACCGGTCGAGGAGACCGGGCCAGTCGCGACCAGGCAGGCGCAAGACAGGAGGATGCGATGACCAGCACAGTCGATGGCCAGCTGCCCGGGGTAGCACTCCCCAAGAGCGAACTTCTCGAGATGTATCGCCTGATGGTCCTGATCCGGCGCTTCGAGGAGGTCGCTGCGGAGCAGTACGCACTCGGCAAGATCGCGGGCTTCTTGCACCTCTATATCGGGGAGGAGGCGGTCGCAGTCGGCGCGATCCGTGCCATGGATCCGGACGATCACCTGGTGACGCATTACCGCGACCATGGCTACGCGCTGGCGCTCGGTCTCGATCCGCGACGGTGCATGGCGGAACTCTTCGGCAAAGCGACCGGTCTCGTCGGCGGGCGCGGTGGCTCGATGCATTTCGCCGATGCATCCAAGCACTTCTGGGGTGGCTACGCGATCGTGGCCGGCCTCCTGCCGATCGCGGCTGGGCTCGGTTTGGCCAGCAAGTACTTGAACCAGCGGCGCGTCGCAGTGGCGATCTTCGGCGATGGCGCGACCAATAATGGCGCCTTTCACGAAGCCCTGAACTTCGCCGCGCTGTGGAAGCTTCCCGTCCTGTTCCTCTGCGAGAACAACCAGTACGGCATGGGCACAGCTGTGCAGTATGCCTCAGCCGTGCGGGAGATGTACCGGAAGGCCTGCGCCTACGACATCCCCGCCGAGCGAGTCGATGGCCAGGATGTCCTCGCGGTCTACGAGGCGACGAAGCGAGCACTCGAGCATTGCCGGTCCGGGAATGGCCCCTACTTCCTCGAAGCTCTCACCTATCGCTACCGTGGGCACTCGATGGCTGATCCGGAGACGTATCGGTCCAAGGAAGAGGTCGAAGAGTGGCGCCGTCACCGGGATCCGATCGAGCGCTTCCGGCAACAGTTGCTCGCCCACAATGTCGCCACCCCGGAGGAACTGGCAGCGCTCGACCAGGCAGTGGAAGAGGCGGTCGCCGAGGCCGTCCGCTTCGCCGACGAGAGTCCCGAACCGGACCCGGAGACACTCACCCAGTACGTGTATGCCGACCCGATCACCGTGCGCTAAAGAGGAATGGGGACGACAATGGCACGAGAGATCACCTACCGCGACGCGCTACGCGAGGCGCTGCGCGAGGAGATGTACCGCGACGAGCGCGTCTTCCTCATGGGTGAAGACATCGGCGCGTACGGTGGTTCCTATGCGGTCACGCGCGGCTTCCTCCAGGAGTTCGGACCGGATCGGGTCCGCGATACACCGATCGCCGAACTGGGGATCGTCGGGCTCGGAATCGGAGCCGCGATCGGTGGTCTGCGCCCGGTCGTCGAGCTGATGACGGTCAATTTCGCACTGCTCGCCCTGGACCAGATCGTGAATCACCTGGCCAAGATTTACTACATGTTCAATGGGCAGTTCACCGCGCCGGTCGTCGTGCGTACTGCCGAGGGCTTCGGCCAACTCGGTGCGACGCACTCGCAGTTCTTCGAGAATTACTTCGCCTATGTTCCCGGACTCCGCGTCGTCGCTCCGGCCGTCCCCAAGGACGCGAAGGGGTTCCTCAAGGCCGCGATCCGCGGGAACGATCCGGTCATCTTCATCGAGCATTCGCTGATCTACCGCAACCGCGGTGAAGTACCGGACGGGGAGGACTTCCTCCTGCCGCTCGAGGGAGCCGAAGTCCGTCGCGAAGGGCGCGACGTCACCATCGTCTCCTGGCTCCGCGGGTACTACCTGGCGCTCGGTGCAGCTGAGGAACTCGCCCGCGAAGGGATCGAGTGCGAGGTGATCGATCTGCGTGTCCTGCGCCCGCTCGATGTCGAGACGATCGTCCGCTCAGTGCAAAAGACGAACCGTCTGGTGATCGTCGAGGAAGGCTGGAAGTCGTTCGGCGTCGGAGCCGAGATCGCTGCGTCGGTCCAGGAACGGGCACTCGACTACCTGGACGCACCGATCATGCGCGTCGCCAGTGTCGAAGTCCCGATGCCGTACGCGCGCAATCTCGAGCGCCTGGTCATCCCGAACAAGGACAAGGTCATCGAGGCGGTGCGGGAGGTGCTCTATCAGCGGCTCCCCGCACCGGTCGCGCGGTAGCGCCAGGCAGGTGGGGACGGAGGAAACGAAATGGCACGACCGCTCGTCATGCCCCAGATGGGGTATGACATGAAAGAAGGCACTATCCTTCGCTGGCTCAAGCATGAGGGGGACCGCGTCGAGCGCGGCGAACCGATCGCCGAAATCGAGACCGACAAGGTCAATCTGGAGATCGAGTCGTTCGCCTCGGGCGTGATCCTGAAGCTTCTGGCCAAGGAGGGAGAAACCGTTCCGGTCGGGCAACCGATCGCCCTGATCGGTGAGCCCGGTGAGAAGGTGGAAGAAGAGGCTGTACCAGCTCCTGCGGTTGTCGGCGCTGCCACTGCGGCAGGAACCGTCACCGCCCCAGGACCGAGGGCGCCGGAAGCCGCCCCGCTCGAGGAGGGCCCCACCGCACCCGGTGAACGGGTTCGCGCCTCACCGCTCGTCCGGCGGCTCGCTGCCGAGCACGGCATCGACCTCAGCAAGATCCGCGGGAGCGGCCCTGGCGGTCGCATCGTCAAAGAGGACATCTTGCCGCTCATCGCTGCACCACGCGCACCGTTGGCACCCGAGCAGCCAGCTCCGGCCGCTGCACCACCGCCACCACCGGTACCCCCAGCCGCTCCGCCAGCAGCGGCGGCACCAGCGGTGGCCGTTGCACCGGTTCCAGGATTGCCCGAGTTCGAAGTGATCGAGCTCTCTCGCATCCGGCAAACGATCGCTCGCCGGATGGCCGAGAGCTTCCAGCAAGCGCCGCACTTCTTCGTCACCACTGTCGCCGAGGTCGACGCGCTGCTCGCCCTGCGCGAGCAGATCAACGCGCAGGTCCCAGAGGAGGAACGCGTCTCGGTGACCGATCTTTTGATCAAAGCCTGCGCACTGGCACTGCGCGACTTCCCGACGCTGAACGCGAGCTTCGTCCCACCCAACCAGCTACGCATCTACAAGCGCATCGACATCAACATCGCGGTCGCGACCGAGCACGGCTTGATCGCGCCCTACGTGCCGGACGCTGACCACAAACCCCTCGCGGAGATCGCGCGGCTGACCAAGGATCTGATCGCGCGCGCCCGTGAGGAACGCTTGCGTCCCGAGGAATATCAAGGGGGGACCTTCACGATTTCCAACCTCGGGATGTTCGGGCTGGTCGAACACTTCACGGCCATCATCAACCCACCCCAGGCAGCGATCCTCGCAGTGGGAAGCATCCTGCGCGAACCGGTCTATCGCGAGGGAAGCGAGGAGCCGGTACCGGTGCGCCGCCTGCGTCTGACCCTTTCGGTCGACCATCGCGTCGCCGACGGCGCCGTTGCCGCCCGCTTCCTCGAGACCGTACGCACGCTTCTGGAGCAGCCGATGCTGCTGCTCGTCCGCTGAACAGGGTTCGGGCACCTCGAGCGAGCCTGCCGGCTGTAAGCGGTCGGCAGGCTCGCGCGTTGTTTCGGCAGAGCCGGAAATGATCCGGCCAGCTCGCGCCCCGGGGACAGCGCACGAGAAGGATTCTCCAGAAAGGACGGATGCGTTACACTCGTCTCGTTCGGCACAGTCGATAGCCTGCGAAAGGGGACAACAGCATGAAGCATTGGTCAAGACGCTTCGGCGTCGTTCTCCTCGCGCTCGGTCTGCTCGTTGCCTCGAGCGCCCCGGTCACAGCGAACTGGTCCGCACCCACCCCCACAGCGAGCCTCTGGGACATCGACGAGCAACTCGTCGTCCCGTATCTGCCGAACAACGAGACGCTCGCGGGTACCGGTCCGTGGCACGGAACGGTCACCGTCGCCAACGCCAGCAACTTCCCGGTGACCGTCGACATCGCCAAGGCGGACGGCTCCCCGATCACGAGCGTCAACCTACCCGGCAACGGCTCGACGACCCTGGCCGCGGGAACACTCTTCGGCTCCAGCCCCGGCGGTGGTCTCTTGCTCAGTGGGCGTGAGCAAGGCGGCTGCGCATCCCAGGCAGTTCAGGAGTTCACCAAGACGCGCGGTACCCCTGCGAACACGGCCGATACTATCGCTTTGCCGGTTCCCAGCGGCGTCAACGTCACCCAGGTCGTCGTGAGCCAGGGAACGACGCTCTACGCAGCACCAGCCGACTATACCTTCTCCCAAGTCGGTACGACGCTGAACATCAGCTGGGCACCAGGTGGAGCTGAGCCAGCTGGCGGCAGCGCCTACAGCGTGCAAGTCGCTTACGACTTTCCCTGCCGCCCGGCCCGGCTGAGCGCCGCTGTCAAGCTCATGGCCCCAGCCCCCTCGACGAACGGTCGCACGAGCAGCACTCACCTCATGGTCAGTGGATACGCCGGACTGAGCCGGGCCAGTGCGGTCGGCAGCACGCTGGTCGCACCGATCGCGCAGGCCAACTACAGCGGTTGGAAGACGGTCCTGCACGTCACCAACGTCGGCAGCACGCTCTGCTCCGTCACCGTCAAGCTCTACCAGCACCCGAGCGGCACCCAGACGCATACGCTCACACAGGCAGTGGCTGCCGGCGCGACGTGGAACCTGGACCTCGTCGCTGCTGGCGTGCCGAACAACTGGCTGGGCACCGCGCGCATCGAAGGAGTCGGGTGCCAGCTGACCGCCAGCATCGACCGGATCAAGCCGACTCAGCCCTGGGGAACCCCAGTCAATATGGCCCTCACCAACCTCGCTTTGCCGGCGGGTTCCTTGACCAGCACAGTGTATGTGCCGCTCGTCTTCCAGGCCTACTTCGACTGGAACACCGGCCTGGCCGTGACGAACGCTGGGGGCGTTCCCGCGACCGTGACGATCAACTACTACGGAACCAACGGCAACCTCATCACCACCAAGAGCCTGGGGCCGATTGCGTCCAACTCGATGGACTTCGACTATCTGAGCGGGAGCGGTGGCCAGCTCGCTCAGGCGGTCATCACTAGTACCCAGCCGATCATCGTCTCGGTCGATGCCGTCAAGTACACCGGGGGTGGCGCGGACGTCGGGCAAGCGCTGACCTCGATGGGCATCAATGGACCACTCACCCTGACACCAGGTCTCCCCATGCCGCTCCTCCGCGTCCCGCTCTTCCAGAAACAGGGGTCGAGCGGCAACGACAACAGCGGGATCCAGCTCTTCAACGTAGGCGGTGCTGCGGCCACGGTCACGCTCGACTTCTTCGACGCGAGCGGCGCACCGCAACCTCCCTCACCCTTGACTGTCCCAGGGATCGCCCCCAACGGCGCCGTGACCATCTACGCGCCGAGTCAGGCACCGCTCCCCGCCAACTTCCAGGGTCAGGTGCGCGCCGCCGTGACCGCGGGCGGACCGGTTGTCGCCATTACCAACAACGTCAACTACGACGTGCAAGCTGATGGATCGGCCGCCTTCAATGTCGCGACCGGACAGCGCGCCCTCCGTGTCGACTTCGGCAAGGTCGCCAACAAGAGCGGCGTGGATACGATCATCGTCGCCCAAACGGTCGACGAGAACGGTGTGCAGATGCCCGCCCAACAGATCCTGGTTCAGGGACCGGCCGGTCTGACCATCACGACCTCACCCGCCTTCACGAACATGTTCGGAGCCGCGACCGTGCTCGTGAAGGGCACCAACACGACGGCCCCCGTCACCGTCTGTTGGGACTTGAACACCAACGGCAACTGTGACCCGACCGAGCCGCAGGTCATGCAGTCACTGAGCTGGGCTCCCTGAGCACCAGGTGCATCGGCTCCCGCCCGGGACGAGCTGAAACGCGCTCTCGGGCGGGAGCGTCTGTCTTTTCGCTGGCCACGCTCGATCCGCCCCGCTCCGCTTCTGCTCTGCTGTGCAGGCTGGCTGGAATGCGTTCTACTGGCCGGAACGCGCTCGCCCGGTCACGGCGTGGCAGCAGGGGTCTCCGCACTCTTTTTTCCCCGCGCTCCCCGGCTCCTCGCTGATCGCTCGGCCGCGGACCAACCACGGTTTCACTGATCGGTCCCACAACACGTCCAGGACGACGACAACCGGCAACGCGAGCGCAGCACCGGCAACGCCCCCGAGTTCGGCCCCAGACAGAACGGCCACCAGCGCTGCCAGGGGATGGACATCGAGTCGCTCCCCCTCGACGAGCGGAGCGATGACGAGCCCTTTTGCATTCTGGATCAGGACCGAGCTCGCGATCGTCACCAGGAGCGGGATCCACTCCGCCAGCAGCGCGAGCGCGAAGAGCGGGATACGCGCCAACTACGGTCCGATCCGCGGCACGAATTCGCCCACTGCCACGAGAAGACCGAGGAGGAGCGGGGAGGGGACACCGAGCGGCCAGAGCACGAGCGCAGTCCCTACCCCCACGATCCCCATCACGGTCAGCTTC
Source organism: Thermomicrobium roseum DSM 5159 (assembly GCF_000021685.1). Lineage (GTDB taxonomy): Bacteria > Chloroflexota > Chloroflexia > Thermomicrobiales > Thermomicrobiaceae > Thermomicrobium > Thermomicrobium roseum. The sequence goes on from NC_011959.1 coordinate 1,742,284, forward strand.
GCACTCACGTCATTGCCGATCCGGCGCCAGATCTCCACGACGATGGCGCGCAGCAGTGGGCGCTGCGCGGGAGGCATCGCTGCCAGAAGCAACGCGAAGAGCGTCCGCCGCTGCATCACCAGTGCGCTGCTGAGCGCGATGATCGCGACCAGATCCAGGATCGTCGCGAGCGCCCAGCGAGGAAGCAGCACCGACTGGCGAGCGAACGACGCGAGCCACTGGCTCGCCATCGCTTCCAGCTGCAGCTCGACCGGCGCGAGTTCCGGATAGGATGCGCGGAGTTCGCGCTACAGTGCCCGCAACCGCACCAGTTGCTCGACTAGTCGAGGCAATTCGTCCCGCAACGCGAGCGCTTGGGCAACTAGCGGGGAAAGCACCAGCAACACGAGCGCCACCGCGATCAGTCCGGCGGCCGCGAAGACGAGCGATACCGCAACACCCGCTGGGAGGCGATGCCGCTCCAGCCAGCCGACCGGGCGAGCGATGGTCTCCGCGACCAGCACGGCGACGTAGGGGACGAGCACGTCGCGCAGGACGAACAGGAACCAGCCGAGGGCGAGTCCAGTGGCAGCCACGAGTATCCCGCAAGCGATACTCAGAGCGAGCCGCAGATCGACGAACGCGCGCACTGCCCTCCTCTCTCTGCCGCCGTGACCCGCAGTCAACGAGCGCTGGGGCATTGTTACAATAGTCGAGTGCCCGTGTCCGGACACGGGCTGGAGAGGCTCATGGCCAGCGACAAGATCATCGTCCGCGGTGCCCGCGAGCACAACCTGAAGAACATCGACGTCGAGATCCCACGCGACAAGCTCGTCGTGATCACGGGTCTGTCCGGATCGGGGAAGTCGAGCCTCGCCTTCGACACGATCTACGCCGAAGGACAACGGCGCTACGTCGAGTCGCTCTCCGCCTATGCCCGGCAGTTCCTCGGCCTGATGGAAAAGCCCGACGTCGACCAGATCGAAGGGCTCTCCCCCGCCATCTCGATCGACCAGAAGGCAGCTAGTCACAACCCGCGCTCGACGGTCGGTACGCAGACCGAGATCTACGATTACCTCCGCCTCCTCTACGCGCGGATCGGGAAACCGCACTGCCCGGAGTGCGGCCGTCCGATCCAGGCCCAGACCGTCCAGCAAATGGCCGAGCAGGTCGAAGCACTGCCCGACGGGACACGACTCTTCGTCCTCGCTCCGGTCATCCGGGACCGGAAGGGCGAGCACCAGAGCGTGCTCGAGGAGCTGCGGCGCGCCGGTTTCACGCGCGTCCGGATCGACGGCGAGCTGCGCGATCTGGACGAGCCGATCGCCCTGGCCAAGAACAAGCGGCACACGATCGAGGTCGTGGTCGACCGCTTGATCGTCCGGACCAGTAATCCGGAAGAAGCGCATGCCTTTCACCTGCGCGTCGTCGAAGCGTTGGAGACTGCAGTCAAGCTCGGCGGAGGAATCGCGCTGGTTCAGCCGCTCGAGGGCGAACCGATCGTTTTCTCGGAAAAGAACGCCTGCGTCCACTGTGGGATCAGTGTTCCGGAGCTCGAGCCGCGGAGCTTCTCCTTCAACAGCCCGCATGGCGCTTGCCCTGCCTGCGATGGGCTGGGCAGCAAGCTCGAGTTCGACCCCGATCTCATCGTTCCCGACCCGGACCGTTCGCTCGAGGAGGGAGCGATCGCCCCATGGTTCCGCGAGGGGCGGGAAAGTAGCGCCTGGTATCTGGCGCTCCTCCGCGCACTGGCTCGGGCCGAGCGTTTCCGCACCGATGTCCCCTGGCGCGAGCTCCCTGAACGAGTCAAGCAGCTCATCCTTTACGGCGACGGCAGTCGGACCGTCACGCTGGTCTATGCTGGGAAGAGCGGCCACGAGCGCTCCTACCGGGTCACCTTCGAGGGGGTCATCCCGAGTCTCCGCCGCCGCTACGCAACCAGCAACTCCGAATACGTGCGTGCCGAGATCGAGCAATACATGGCAGCGTATCCCTGCCCGGAATGCGGGGGATCCCGGCTCCGACCGGAGAGCCGCGCGGTGACCGTCGCCGGGCGCTCGATCGTTGAAGTGACGCGGCTCTCGATCGGCGAGGCGCTCCGCTTCTTTGACGAACTGGCTGACGATGCGCGCACGCCGCTCACCGAGCGAGAGCGGCGCATCGCGCATCAAATTCTCAAGGAGATCCGCGAGCGGCTCGGCTTCCTGGTCGACGTCGGGCTCGAGTACCTCACGCTCGACCGGCCGACCGCGACGCTCTCCGGTGGGGAAGCGCAGCGCATCCGGTTGGCGACCCAGATCGGCAGTCGGCTGATGGGCGTCCTGTACGTCCTCGACGAGCCGAGCATCGGGCTGCATCCGCGCGATAACGGTCGGCTCATTCGGACGCTCCTGCGCTTGCGCGATCTCGGGAACACGGTGATCGTCGTCGAGCACGACGAGGAGACGATCCGCGCCGCCGACTGGATCATCGATATCGGCCCGGGCGCTGGCGAGCACGGCGGGCGCGTGGTCGCGGCTGGCCCGCTCGAGGTCATCATCCAGACACCCGAATCGCTGACTGGCCAGTATTTGAGCGGCGCCCGCCGGATCGCTGTGCCGGAGCAGCGCCGCTCCGGCAACGGGCAGTGGCTCGTCGTCCGGGGAGCGCGCGAGAACAACCTGAAGAATATCGATGTCGCCTTTCCGCTCGGCTGCTTCATCTGCGTCACCGGTGTCTCCGGCTCGGGAAAGAGCACCCTGGTCGTCGACACTCTCTACCGGCGGCTGGCACAGCTCTTTTACCGGGCGAAGGATCGTCCGGGCGCGCATGACGCGATCGAGGGGATCGAGCACATCGACAAAGTGATCAACATCGACCAAAGCCCGATCGGACGGACACCACGCTCTAATCCCGCGACCTATACCGGCGTCTTCACCCCGATCCGCGAGCTTTTCGCCTCGCTCCCCGAGGCCAAAGCACGTGGCTACGCACCGGGCCGGTTCTCCTTCAACGTCAAAGGAGGACGGTGCGAAGCCTGCGAAGGGCAGGGGGTCATCCAGATCTCGATGCAGTTCCTTCCCGATGTCTATGTTCCCTGCGAGGTCTGCCACGGCAAGCGGTACAACCGGGAGGCACTCGAGATCACCTACCGCGGCAAGAGCATCGCTGACGTGTTGGAGATGACGGTAGACGAAGCACTCGAGTTCTTCTCGGCCTTCCCGGCGATCCGGGCCAAGCTCCAGACCCTCTCGGACGTCGGACTGGGATACATCAAGCTCGGGCAGCCCGCCACGACGCTCTCCGGTGGTGAAGCGCAGCGTGTCAAGCTGGCGACGGAACTCAGTCGGCGTGCCACCGGCCGCACCTTGTACATCCTGGACGAACCGACCACTGGCCTGCATTTCGCCGATATCGAGCGGCTGCTCAACGTGCTCCAGCGTCTCACCGATGCTGGCAATACGGTGATCGTGATCGAACACAACCTGGACGTGATCAAGTGCGCCGACTATGTGATCGATCTCGGGCCAGAGGGCGGCGCTGCCGGTGGGTACGTGATCGCAACTGGTACCCCGGAAGAGATCGCGGCAATCGAGCACTCGTATACCGGCCAAGCTCTGCGTCGGGTGTTGCCGGTAGCGTCGCTCTCACGGTAGGCCGTCACGCCGGGCCCAGACAGGTAGTCAGCAGCACCAGCCGCTCGGTATCATTGAAGGCGACCCTCGAGAGGGCGCAGTGTGCGCTGATCGGCGAAAGTCGATGCGTCGATTCCACAGAAGACTCGGCTGAACGGGACGCAAACGTGCTCGATAACGACCCTCTCCAACGCCACAATGGCCATCTCTCCCTGGACGGCTTGTCCGAGGGTATCTCTCGATCATCCCAGAACGGCTACCACCCAGTTCTCGTACTGAACCAGAACTACGAACCACTCCACGTCGCAAGCGTCCGGCGTGCTCTCGTGCTCTGGCTGGCTGGAAAAGCCGAAATCCTGGAAACCTATGACCATGAAGTCGCATCCGCCCAGCACCGTTTCCCCGCGCCCTCGGTCATTCGCCTCTACACACTCGTCAAGCGGCCACTGGTCCGCGTCCGGCTGACCCGCCGCGAGGTCTTCCTGCGCGACAACTTCACCTGCCAGTACTGCGGCGTACGGACTCACGACCTCACGATCGACCACGTGATCCCGCGCTCGCGCGGTGGTCCTCACACCTGGGAGAACGTCGTCAGCGCCTGCCGTGCCTGCAATCACCGCAAGGGAGGCAAGTCGCTGGCCGAGGCGCGCATGCAGCTCTTGCGCCCACCCTTCGAACCACCGCCGAGCCGCTACTACACGATCCAGCGGCTGCTGCGCTCACCCGTGCACGAGAGCTGGCTGAAGTTCCTCCCCGATCTTGACGTCAAGAGTCAGCGCAGTCGATAACTCGAGCAGTCAGGCGGGAGCAGCTGACCCGCCCGAATCATTGCCGAAGGGGGAGACATGCTCGACCTCAGGCTGATCCGAGAGCATCCGGACCTGGTGCGCGAGGCCTTGCGCAAGCTCAATACCGAGGCTCCGCTCGACGAGATCCTGGAACTCGACGAGCGACGTCGCCAGCTGGTCGCTGAAGTCGAGCAGCTCAAGGCTCAACGCAACGCCGAGTCCAAGCGGATCGGCCAGTTGCCAGCTGGGCCGGAGCGGGAAGCCACCATCGCCGCCATGCGTGCACTCGGCGACCGAATCGAGGCACTCGACCGCGAACTCGCCGCGATCGAAGAGCGGCTCCAGGCGCTGCTCTTGGAGGTTCCCAACCTGCCCGATCCCGATGTTCCCGTCGGCCCCGATGAAAGTGGCAACGTCGTCGTGCGTCACTGGGGAGAACCGCGACCGTTCGACTTCCCGGTCAAGCCGCACTGGGAACTGGCGGAGGAGCTCGGGCTGATCGATTTCGCCCGCGGAGTCAAGATCGCGGGGAGTCGCTTCTACGTGCTCCGCGGTGATCTCGCGCGGCTCCAGCGCGCCCTCATCGCCTGGATGATCGATCTCCACGTCAACGAGCATGGGTATTTGGAAGTCTATCCGCCGTTCCTCGTCCGCCGCGAGGCGATGATCGGGACGGGAAATCTCCCGAAGTTCGGGGACAATCTCTATCACGACGAGGAAACCGATCTCTGGCTGATTCCCACCGCTGAGGTGCCCGTTACCAATCTCTTCCGCGACGAAATCCTCCCGCCGGGTTCGCTCCCCATCTATCTCGTCGCGGCTACTCCTTGCTTCCGCAAGGAGAGAGTCTCAGCCGGCCGCGATGTACGCGGAATCAAGCGCGTCCATCAGTTCGAGAAGGTGGAGATGGTCAAGTTCGTCGAGCCGGATCGCTCTGACGAGGAACTCCAGCGACTCGTCGCTGATGCCGAAGACGTGTTGCGCCGGCTGGAACTTCCCTACCGTGTCGTCCAAATGTGCACTGGTGATCTTTCCTTCACGGCAGCCAAGAAGTTCGATCTCGAGGTCTGGGCACCTGGCTCCCAGGAGTGGCTGGAGGTCTCGTCCTGCTCGAATTTCCGCGACTTCCAGGCCAGACGGGCCAATATCCGCTACCGGCCGAGCGAGGGAGCACGCCCCCAGTTCGTGCACACGCTCAACGGATCGGGACTCGCTCTCCCCCGGACACTCATCGCGATCATGGAAAACTACCAGCAGCCAGATGGGACGATCGAGATCCCAGCTGTCTTGCGCCCCTACATGGGTGGGCAACAGCGGATCGGCCGACAACCAGCTTATTGGGAACCAGCGCAGGCACGGCGCGCCCGCGAGCAGGCTCGGGCGGGGGACTCGTGAACCATGCCGGGATTGCTGATCATCGAAGCGAGCGGAGACCCGGCCGCAATCGGCGAGGCGATCGGACGTGCACTCCAGCCGATTCTCGGCGAGGCGATCGTCCGGCACCGGCAGGAACTCGCTCGGAGCGGTATCGATTGGGATGAGGCGCTCGAACTCGCCCAGCAGTTCCGCGGCGATCTCGAGGGGAATCTCAGCCGCACAGCCGAGGAACTCCACGCGCTGGCGCGCGCTGCTGGGTGCGACATCGACGCATTGGTAAGCCTCAACGCCCTGCAAGAGACCCTCTTCCTCACCCGACGACTGCGAGCCGAAGAGGGTTGCACGAGCCTCGCTGTTCCCGCAGCGGCCAGCGTCGACGGCACGGTTCTCCTCGCACACAACGAGGATGCCCTGCCCTGTCGTCACGAGCAGATCTACGTCGTGCGTGCTCGCCCGAGCGATGAGCCAGCCTTCGTCGCCTTCGCCTATGGGGGCCTTTTCCTCTATCAAGGGGTCAACGAAGCAGGGGTCGGTTCGACTGGTAACGCCCTGACTGCTACTGATATCCGGATCGGCGTACCGAAGCTGTTTCTCTATCGCGAAGTGCTCCGTGCCGAGACCTTGGCTGATGCCCTACGGGCGACCTGGCTCCCTGAACGAGCCAACGGCAACAATCACCTGATCGCGACCGGCGATGGAGAGATTTACGACGTCGAGGTCACTGGTCGGCACCACGCGCTGCTCTACGCCGGGAACCAGCCGTTCGCGCACACGAACCACCTCCTTGCTCCCGAGCTGCGGCAGTTCGAGGAGGGAGACAAGCTCGACTCGATCCTGCGGAAGAATCGAGCGCAACGCCTGCTCGAGCTGGGCACGGGACAGCTCAGCTCGACGACCCTGCAGGAACTTCTCCGCGATCACGCCAACCAGCCACATGCGATCTGCAAGCACGTCGCTCCTGGTCCTGACCGGATGTCCCGAACGATCGCTGGGCTCGTCATCGAGGTCACGCATCGGGCAATCTGGGTGGCACCGGGGCCGCCGTGCACGGTCGAGTTCGAGCGCGTGTCGCTCTGATCGACAACGGACGAGGAGGCGAGGATGGACAAAGTGATCGTCTCGGTCGCGACGACCGGCAGTTGGACGACACGCGAGCAGACCCCGTACGTCCCGATCACGGAAGAGGAAATCGCTGCCGAAGCGATCCGCTGCTGGCGCGAGGGTGCGGCGATCGTGCACATTCACGTGCGCGACGAGCAGGGACGCGTCACCAGCGATCCTGCCCGGTACGCTCGGGTGCGCGATCTTATCCGTTCCCAGGGATGCGACATCATCCTCAATTTCTCGACCGGTGGAGGAGCCGGGATCGTTCCGGACGAGGAGCGGATCGCTCCGGTTCGCTTGCGACCAGAGATCGCTTCCTTCGATGCTGGCTCGCTCAATTTCGGCGACCGCGTCTTCGTGAATTCACCAGCCTTTCTCGAGGCGCTCGCGCACGAGATGCAGGCTCATGGCGTCAAGCCGGAGATCGAGTGTTTCGAGAGCGGTTTCATCGAGACAGCCAAGCGTTTCATCGAGCGCGGCCTGATCCAGCCACCGTATTGGTTCCAGATGGTGCTCGGAGTACGCGGTGGAGCGCCTGCGACCGTCGACCAACTCGTGCACATGGTGCGCCAGCTCCCAGCCGGCTCGCTGTGGTCGGTCTGCGCCATCGGCCGACACCAGCTCCCGATGAATGTCGCGGCGCTCGTGATGGGTGGGCATGTCCGCACGGGATTAGAAGACAACATTTACTACTCCTACCGCGTCCTCGCCGAAGGAAACGCGCCGCTGGTCGCGCGGATCGTCCGCATCGCGCGCGAACTCGGCCGCGAGCCGGCTTCCCCGAGTGAAGCACGCACACTGCTCGGGCTCCCGCCGTTCCAGAGCTGAGGGACCATGCGACGCCCACGCATCGCTATCGCCGAACTTTCTCACGAGACGAACGCGTTCGCACGCACCCGTGTCGATCTCGCATTCGTCGAGCAGTGCGGGATTGCCCGTGGCGCGACGGTCGTGACTCGTGCGCGGGACACTGCGACCGTTCTGGCTGGGTTCATCGATATCGCCAACGAACTGGCGTTCACGCTGGTCCCGCTGCTCGCGGTATGGATCACGCCAGCTGGTCTGGTCACGCGCGACGCCTACGAGACGCTCCTCGGCGAACTCATCGATCGCCTGGAGACAGCAGCCCCAGTCGATGGCGTGCTGCTTTCGCTCCACGGTGCGATGGTGACCGAGCACATCCAGGACGCTGATGGCGAACTGCTCCGCCGCATTCGTGCGACGGTCGGACAGTCCGTCCCGATCGTCGCGGTTCTCGACCTCCATGCCAACATCAGCCCACTCATGGTGGAACAGGCCGACTTGCTCATCGGCTACCACACCTATCCGCACGTCGATCAGCGGGCGCGCGGTCGGCAGGCTGGCCTGGCACTCGCCCGCTTGTTGGACCGTACGATCCACCCGACGCCAGTACTGGTCAAACCGGCGATGCTGCCGACGTCCCAGCGTATGACGACCGATCGCCCACCGATGCGGACACTCATGCAGCATGCTGAGGAATGGGAGCGCCATCCCCGCGTTGTCGACGTGACGATCGCTGGCGGATTCCCGCCAGCTGACGTTCCAGAAGCCGGGTTGAGCGTGCTGGTGACGACCGACGACGACCCCGCGCTGGCTGCGAAGGTGGCCGAAGAACTGGCTGCCCTCGCCTGGGACCTGCGCCACGGCTTTCTCGGCGGTGTCGCGACCTGGGAAGAGGCAGCCGAGGCCATCCGGCACATCGAGCGCGGCCCCCTCGTCCTCGTCGACATCGCCGACAACCCCTGGACAGGCGGCCCAGGTGACAGCGTCGAACTTCTCCGCTTCCTGTTGAAGGAGCAGGTACGGCCGGCCGCACTCGCGCTGGTGCGCGATCCGGAAGTGGTGGACGAGTGCTTCCGAGCAGGAATCGGTGCCACCGTCGAGGTCGAACTCGGTGGCAAGACAGACGATCTCCATGGGCCTCCGCTCCCCGTGCGCGGGACGATCCGGCTGCTCTCCGACGGCCGGTACGTCAATGCCGGGCCGATGCACGCGGGCGTGACGGTCGACCTCGGTCGGACCGTCGTGCTCCGCGTCGAGGGGATCGATGTGCTGGTGACGGAACGCGCCGAGTCACCGATCGATTTGAACGTCTTCCGCTCGCACGGAATCGAGCCGACCGAGCAACGCGTCATCGGGCTCAAAGGGAAGGGACATTTCCGCGCGGCCTTCGAGCCGATCGCCGAACGAGTCGTCCTCGTCGAAGGACCAGGCATCACGGGGAGCGATCTGCGTCGGCTACCGTTCCGCTTCATCCGCCGGCCGATCTGGCCGCTCGACGTGGCGTGAGCGATCACCCGCATGCATAGTCGGCGAGTCGGAGCGACACGACGCGCGAGACACCGTCCTCTCCCATCGTGACACCGTAGAGCGTGCCAGCAGCCTCGATCGTCACCCGGTTGTGCGTGATGACGAGAAACTGGGTGCGTTCCGCCAGCCGTTCCAGCACTCCCCGGAAACGAGCGACGTTCGCCTCATCGAGCGCGGCATCGACTTCGTCCAGAACGCAAAACGGCAGCGGGTCGAGCTCGAGGAGCGCGAAACGGAGCGCGATCGCCGTCAGCGCCCGCTCGCCACCGCTCAGCTGCTGTACCGAGCGGACACGCTTGCCAGCTGGTTGGACGACCAGGTCGACCCCCTCGATGGAGCCGGCACCGTTGCGGGCGACGAGACGTGCTCGCCCACCACCGAACAGTTCCGCGAAGGTATCCGCGAAAGCACGATCGAGCGCACGCAACGAACGCACCAGACCCCGCTCGACCTCTCTGTCCAGATCGGCGAGGAGCTTGCGCAATGCCTGGGTCGTGCCCCGCACGTCCTCGAGTTGCGCGCGGAGCGATTCGTAGCGTTCCCGTTCCGACTCGTATTGGGCGATCGCGGCCTCTCCGAACCGGCTCAACTCCTGCCAGCGCCGCCGGAGTTCGGCGACGCGTCGCTCCCAACGCTCTGGGGGATCCTGCTGAGCGCGACTAGCCTGCTCGAGTCGTTCGACGAGTCCTGCATCGAGCGATCCTTCGGCGAGTTCCCAGGCTGCTTGTTCGAGAAGCGAGTGGAGTGCGCGCTCGGCACGCTCCAACGCGGCACGTGCTGCTGCGCTCTCCTGCGCGAGCTGACGCAGGCGCTGTTCGGCACGAGCCGATTCGGTCCGCAACGCTTTCGCCTGCTCGGCGAGCCGTTCGATCTCGACCGTGCGTGCTCGCTCCTCGGTTTCGAGTTCGGCCGCCTCGAGTGCCAGCCGCTTCGCTTCCGCGTCCGAGCGCTCTGCTTCGGCCAGGAACTGGGTGTGTTCTGCCCGGAGCTCATCCCATCGGGCATGCAGCGCAGCCAACCGCTGTCGAAGTTCTCCGAGGCGCTGGGCGAGCTGGCTGCGCTCCCGCGCTCCCGCACGCTCACGCTCCCGCAAGGTCGCGATCTGCTCCAAGAGCTGCTCGCGTTCCGGATCGGGCGTGTCCAGGCGAGCGATCGCATCGGCAACCTGAGCACGCTGGTGCTCGAGGTCGTCCAGAGCGGCATGGAGCGCGTCCTCCTGCTCGTGGAGTGCCCGAGCCTGCTCGTCGTCCCGAGCGAGAGCAGCTCGCACGGCAGCGATCGACTCCGCTTCCCGGGCGAGGGCGTCATCCAGCCTTTGGATGCTGCGCACCAGCTGCACCCACTCGTGATCGAGCTGCACCAGCTTCGTCTCCTGGGTCCGCAGCTGGTCGCGGACCGACTCCAGCGAACGACGCGCTCGCTCGACCGCATCTCGTGCGGCGAGGAACTGCCGCCGGGCTTCCTCGAGCGACGCAGCGAGTCGTTCCTGTCGGGCAGCGAACGCGCGTCGCTGGCGAACCAGCGACAAGAACCCACGCTCGCGACCACGCGTAGCCCCACCAGTGACCGAGCCGGTCGGTCGAGCCAGCTCCCCCTCGCGGGTCACGATAACCCAGCCGGGAGGAAGCTGGGGTAGCAAGCGCCGGACGGTCGCCAGATCGTCGGCGACGAGCACCCGTCCCAGAAGCGACTCCACGATCGGTACCAGTGCTGGTGGCGCCTCGATCAGGTCAGCTGCGACCCCGATGACACCCGGTTCACGAGCGACGAGTGGGCGACGCCCAGCTGGTAGCGAGCGGATCGTATCCAACGGATGGAACGTCGCTCGTCCAGCCTTGGTCGCTTTGAGAAAGGCGATCGCTGCCTCGGCATCGGACCACTGCTCGACGACGATGTCGGAAAGGTGCCCGCCGAGCGCTGCTTCGATCGCTGTTTCCAGTTCTGCCGGAACGTGGAGCAACGTTCCGAGCGTTCCGACGATCCCGGAGAGTTTTCCCTCGCGTGCCGCTGCCAGCACTGCCCTCGCTGCGCTCGCCACCAGATCGCCCGTCAGGGCATTGGTGAGCGTTTCCAGACGGCCCCGGACGAGAGCGTCCTCGCGCTCCAATTCGCGCACCACCTCGACACAACGCTCGAGTTCCTGTTGGGCACGCTCGGTCTGAGCCGCTTGCCGTTCCACCTCCACCCGCAAGGTTTGGACGTCCGCAGCGAGAGCAGCGCGCTGCTCATCGAGGCGAACGCGTTCCTGGTCGAGTCGCTGGCGCTCCTGCAGACGTGCCGCGTACGCGGCTTCAGCCCGCTGGAGTTCAGCCCGATACGCTTCTTGGGTTGCCAGCAGGGCTGCTCGCGTGCGCGCGAGCCGCTCACGTTCCGTGACTCGCTCCGCAAGTTCGTGCTCGATGCGGTGCAGCTGCTCGCGCAGTGCCGAGAGTTCGCGAGTGCGCTGCACTGCGGCAGCTTCTCGTTCCCGGAGCGCAGCCTCGGTCGCTCGCAATGCGTGCACGGTCGCCTGCCAACTCGTGTCGGCATGCTCCAGCTCCTGCTCGGTCTCCCGTATCTCCCGCTCGAGCTGCTCGACATCGTGAGCGAGCGCGTCCAACTGTCTTCCGAGGGCAGCGATCCGCTCCCGAGCCAGCTGCGTGCGGTACTGGGCAGTCGCCGCTTGGGCTGCCCGTTCGGTACGGAGCTCCCGGAGCTGGTCGCGCTGGGCCAGCACGGTCGCCTGCTGCTGCTCGACCCGCTCCAGCTCAGCCGCGAGTGCAGCACGATCGGCTTCTGCCGCACGCAAGGCCGACTCGAGTCGACCGAGTTCGCGGCGGGCCTTTGCCTCCTCCTCACGGGCGCGTCGCCAGCGAGCTGCGGAGAGCTGGAGCAGAGCCTCGCGCAGGCTCGCGCGAACAGCCAGTGCTTCTCGTGCGCGCTGAGCGGCTTCGCCGAGTGCATGGACATGCGGCTCCAACTCGCGCAACAGGTCGTCCAGTCGCTGCGCATGCTGCTCGGCTTCAGCCAGTTGCTGGCGAGCCTCCGCCTGTCGCAGGCGGAGCGCAGACAGGCCCGCCGCATGCTCCAGGTAGTGCCGGCGCTCAGCCGGACGTTGCTCGAGCACGTCATCGACCGACCCTTGCCGAGTGATGATCCAATCAGCTCGCAGGATCGCGGCGATGCGCAGGACGTCGCGCAGACGCGCCCGCGAGCCGTTGATGAGGTATTGGGTCTCGCCGTCACGAAAGACGCGCCGGGTCACGCTCACCTCGCGGAACGGCACCCCGAGTTCGTCTCCGTCCTGCTCCAACGTCAGCGTGACCTCGGCCATGCCGAGCGAGGGGCGATCGGGTCCACCAGCGAAGATCACATCGTCTGCTCGGCGGCTGCGAACAGCTGAGCCCGCCTGTTCGCCGAGCACCCAGGCGATGGCCTCAGCGAGGTTCGACTTGCCGGAGCCATTGGGGCCGACGATGGCGGTGATGCCACGGTCGAAGACGAGTTCGACAGGATCGGCAAAGCTCTTGAAGCCGAGCAGCGCCAGGCGGAGGAGCCGGACACCCATGGCCTGCGACCTCGTCAGTCCGGATAGCCGTGCGGAAAGCGCGTGTGCCAACGCACCGCCGAAGCGATGATTTCCTCGATTCCGTAACGTGGTCGCCAGCCGAGGACGCGTTCGGCCTTGGCGTAGCTCGCGTACTTGATCGGCGGCTCGCCCGGACGCGCCTCGCCGCGCTCGACCGGGAAACGCACACCGGTCAGCTCCTGGACGAGTTCGATGATCTGCCGCGTGGAATAGCCGACACCGCTCCCGAGATTGATCACGTCAGTCGGGTGCCCCTGCCGGAGTGCCTCGAGCGCCAGCACATGGGCCTCCGCGAGATCGAGCACGTGCACGTAATCCCGGATCGTCGTCCCGTCCGGTGTCGCGACGACCGGGGAGGTGAGGCGAAACGCCTGCAGGCCGAGCGCTCCCCGGATGGCATTCGGAATCAAGTGCTCTTCGGGTCGATGATCTTCACCCATCGAACCGTCGAGCGCGGCACCCGCTGCGTTGAAGTAGCGGAGGCTGATGGAGCGCAAGCCGTAGGCTGCGTCGTACCAGCGCAGATAGTGCTCGACCTGGAGCTTGGTCGCTCCATACGGATTGGTCGGCTCCGTCGGATGCGCTTCGTCGAGCGGGAGATACCGTGCTTCGCCGTACACTTCCGAGGAAGAGGAAAAGACCAGATAGGGAACATCGTGCCGCAAACAGGCCTCGAGGAGCACGATCGTTCCGCCCACATTGTGCACCACGTACTTGTTCGGGTCGGTGACCGACTCGCGTACGGAGGTGTACGCCGCGAGATGGATGACCGCGTCGAAACGCCAGCGACGGAAGCAGGTTGCGACAGCCTCGCGATCGATCAACTCACCGACAACCAGGGGAACGCAGACGGCTGAGCGATGCCCTTGCCGCAGGTTGTCGAAGACGACCACCTCATGACCAGCTTGTTGGAGCGCGCGCACCGTAAAAGAACCGACGTACCCAGCTCCTCCGGTAACCAGCACGGTGAGCGCTGCAGCCATGGACAATCTCCTCCTCAGGAACGACGTGCGGCGTGGATCGCGGCCCACGCTGCTTCCTCGTCAGCGATTTCCGGTGCGGTCTCCCATTCGGTGAACCACCTCAGAATCCGTTCGATCGCATCGACCGGTACCTCCGAGAGCCGCTGAACAGCACCGTACGCTGGATCGTCACAGGCAACAGCCAGGATCTTGTCGTCACCATCCGCTCGACGCAGGAGCCCCACTGGGCGAACCAGCAACCGCGTTCCGGTCGGGAGCGGATCCTGGGACAGGACGATGACGTCCAGCGCATCGTCATCGCTGGGATTGTACGTGCCCGGAAGATACCCGTAGTTGGCTGGCCACGGACTGACTGCGGCCGGATGGCGGTACGTCCGCCACTGCCCGATCACGGGATCGTAGACGTGCCGAACCGTGGAGCCAGCTGGATCCTCGATCACGGCTTCGAGACATCGGCTGGCTCGATCGGAAGGTCGTTCAGCATCCCCCATTGTGCCCACGATCCATCGTAGATGCGCACGTTCGGATAGTCGAGGAGACGCAGTGAGACATAGCTGATGGCCGCGTGCGGACTGGACAAGCCGTAGACGATCACCCGCTGCTCCGGTTGGACGCTGACTGACCGGTAGAGTGCGGCCAGTTCGTCCGGTGGACGGAAGGCGAGCGGTGGGTCCCCGGCCAGGAGCGCTCTCCACGGCACGGCAACCGCGCCGGGGATCTGGCCGAGCCGGAGACGACCACCCCAGGTTTGGCGGCGCTCCTGATCGGTTCGGTTATCGAGGAGGCAGGATTCCGGATCCTGGAGTGCGGCCTGGACGTCCGGTAGCTCGGCCAGTACATCGTAGTGGAGCACGGGCTGAAACGTTCCGTGCTCCGCAGCGGGCGGAAGGGCACGCGTCGTCGGGTAACCAGCCGCGAGCCAAGCCCGAAGGCCGCCGTGCAGCAGGCGTACTCGCCGAAAGCCGATCGCGTGAAGAAACCACAACCAGCGGCAGGCGGCCCGCCCGTCGCCACGCTCGTAGACGACGACTTCGTCGTCAGGATCGAGCCCGATACGCTGGACGAGTTGGCTCCGTCGGGGCTCGCCGACCAACATCCCGTACACCTCGTTGTGAATTTCCATCGTATCTTGCCACCAGACGTGACGAGCCCCGGGAATATGCCCGGCATGGTACTCGTGGAGCCGGCTGGCATCGAGGATGACGAGCGAGCGCTCCCCGATCCGGTCAGCTAGTTCCGGTGCCTCGATCAGGAGTCGCCCACCAGGATACTGCTCGGCCGGAGCCAGGGAGCGTTGCGCGCGCGTCTGCCGGCAGGCAGACAGCCCCAATACCGCGAGACCAGCGATCACGAGCCCTCGCCGGGTCGTCCGCATGCTCCGCGCCGCCATCGCTCCGCGAGCCGGTCTCGCGCCCATGCACGAGACCGGCAAGGGGAGATGCCTCCTCCTTGCCAGTCTCGATCATACCGAGGCTTTACTGGATCGCGTAATCGATCGAGACAGTCACGACGATCGTTGCTTCCCCGGCCGGAACGGCCTTGGCTTCCGGACCACCCGCGCCGACCGCCGGCACCGGAACCGGTGGCGAACTCGTCGACTCGACGATGCGCAGCGGCGCGCCGAGGGCGACACCACTCAGCTGGGCGAGTTGGGCTGCCTTCTCGCGGGCATCGCGAACCGCGAGCTCGCGTGCTTGCCGCAGCGCCGCGGCAGGGTTGGAAACCGAAAAGCTGATATTGGTCACCGCATTGGCACCAGCTTGGACGGCGCGGTCGAGGAGGTCACCGGTCCGCTCGACCGGTTGCAGTTGCACCTCGACGAGATGCGTCACGCGGTAACCGATCACCGGCGTCGTCGGTTGGTTCCAGTCCCGCTCGACCGACATGCTGTACACCACGGTCTTGACCTTGCTCTCCGGTATGCCAGCCTGGCGAAAGACCGACAGGATCGCCTCCATACGTCGTTGGACTTCACGCTGAGCCGCCGCCGCATCGGGATCGAAGACCTCAGCTCCCAGGGTGAGCGTGGCAGTATCAGGTGGCAGCGAAACGCGCCCTTCACCAGAAACGCTGATCGAACGCTGGACTGTCCCGGTGTCCTGCGCCGCAGCCTGCGGCAGGCGCATGCTCGCCGTACCGCTCAGCACCGCTCCCACCATCACCAGAAGGCCGAGCACGACAGCGAGAGGAACCCAGGTTCTCTGCATCGCTTTCTCCTTTCCGCTCCATGTCTCCGCAGAGATGACGAGCGAGAGGCAGTTTCGGTTCCCGCTCAGCGACGCACGACCGGAAACCGGCGGACCCGCCGGGCAGGTAAGAGAAACCCGAACCAGAATCCAGCGAGCGTGAGAAAAGCGAGGACAACGATACCCACCCAGGCGAGAAGACGAATGGTACGAGGCATTTCCGAAACGGGTTCCTGCTCCGAGGTCGCCGGTACCTTGGCGGTAGCTTCGGTGGCGGCGGCGAACGTACTGCTCGGCGTCTCGCTCGCGAGAATGGCAGGCGTTTGCGACGCGATCCCAGCTGAGCGCATTTCTTCGGTGTTTGGTTGAGCCGCCGGTGCGAGTTCCGCCACTGGTGAGGGGCCGAGCGTGGTCTGCCGGTCCTCGCTGGGCAGGAAACGAGGAGCGGCGACGACCGCAGAGAGAAGGACGACCAAGAGCGTCGCAGCGAGGAGCGTCCCGGCGCGAAGCACTGTGCGATAGCGCCACCACCAGGTTGCCCGTCGAAGGGGCGGGGCATGATTCAGCGCTGCCGCGAAGTCGCGCGGGAGCGGCGGCGCGGGCAAGGAGCGCAACGCCTGGCGAACCGCGCGATACTCCTGCCAGCGGCGGCGACAGAACTCGCATTGGGCGAGATGCGCCGATACCTCCGCATCCGGCTCCTCGCTCGCCAGGAGCGCGAGTCGCTCTTCGTCCAAGTGACTGCTGCGATCGGTCATCGAGAACCGTCACTCACCTTCGATCAGGCGTTCCGGCGACTCACCCTCCCTATCCGGGAGACGACCGCTCAGCCCCAAGAGTTCCCTCGCTCGCGGATCGGACTCCAGCAGCGTGCGCAGACGCATGCGGGCACGCGCCAGGCGCGACTTGACGGTTCCGAGCGGAAGGCCGAGTGTCTGCGCGATCTCCTCGTAGGGCAACCCCTCGACATCGGCGAGCACGACGACCGCTCGTTGCTCGACGGGGAGCGCGGCCAAGGCGGCTTCCAACGCCGCGCGGAGTCCCGCCTGTTCGATACCTGGCTCGGGGACATCGAAAGAAGCATGCTCGCCGGCGTGTTCGAGTGGGACGGTGCGACGTCGCGCACTCGCCCGCAACTGATCGAGGGCAGCATTGTGCGCGATCCGCAGGAGCCAGGCACGCATCGTCGTGCCGCGGAAGTGCTCCAGCGAGAGGAAGGCCCGAATGAAGGTCTCCTGCGCCACGTCTTCAGCGAGGTCAGGATCGCCGAGCAAGCGATAGGAGACGGCGAAGACGAGTCGCTGGTAGCGACGGACGAGTTCGGCGAACGCATCGCGATCGCCGGTCCGTGCCCGAGCTACCAGAAACGCCTCGTCTTCGCTGCCAGACATGCCGAACCACCGGTCCCTTTGCCGGAACGGTACTCGAGGCGACGGTCGTTCGTCCACCCCGACCCCGTACCGCAGTCGCTCCTCGTGCGCAAGGGCCCGGTCACGACGAGGCGAGGTGTGCGGTCGTGTGCGCGACGGAGCACACAGGTGTCGGATCGATGCCTCTGGCGCGAGAGTACACGTACCGCTGGACACCGACACTCGGCAGCGCTCACGGGAACCGGGAACAGGAGGATTTCGCATCTTCCGAGCAGAGGCAGGGCAGCGAGGAACGAGCCCCCTGCTCGCTTCCGTGGCGACCTGACGAGGCTGGCCCGCACACTCGAGTTCCCACGCAGAGCGATGGCGAGATCGGTCCGGTAGCGACAGCAGGAACAGGGTCCGCAGTGCTGCTAGCCGAAGCGGGCCGCAGAAGTAGCGCCAAAGTCCTATGGAGACAACAGTCCAGCGCACCGTCGAAAACAGACGGGAGATGGTGTCGGCTGGAGGCACGAACTCCGGAAGGCGACAGTGGGCGTGCAAGCGACGACAAAGCGACGAACCGATCTTTCCACCGTGATCATCGGCGATCCACACGCTGCGGTCCGTCAGAGTTTCCGGCATTACCTGGAGTCGGCGGGGCGACTGCGCGTGCTGGGCGAAGCGGGAGAACTGTCCCGTCTCGCGAGCTTGCTCGAGTGGCAGCAACCGGACGTCGTCCTCGTTTCCGCTGCATTCGGGCCAGGGCTCGCGCACTTCGTCCGCGCGATCAAGCGGCTGTCGCCGGGCCTCGCGGTAGCGGATGGATCACCAGCACTACCGCTCGTCGTGTACGGATTGGGAAACGACAGCGATGTCGTCCTGGCCCTCGCCCGAGCTGGAGCCGAAGCGCTGGTGAGTGCGGAAGCGAGTGTACAGGAACTCGTGGAAGCGGTCGAAGCCGTCCTGCGTCGCGAGCGGTACGTCAGTCCCCGTTACGGAGGTATCCTCCTCCGCGAGGTCCAGCGCTGGAGCGTCCTCCACGAGGGACACACCGGCGTCCGTCTGACTCGTCGCGAGACACAGCTCTTACAACTCGTAGCCTCCGGACTGTCCAACAAGGAGATCGCCGACGTATTGTCTCTCGCCGAGAGTACGGTCAAAAACCGACTTTCCCTGCTCTTCGACAAGTTGGGAGTGAAGGATCGGACACAGGCGGCGATCTTCGCGCTCGCCAACGGCGTGCTCCAGCAACCCCTCGTGGTCGAGCGCGCCTCGCTTCACGAGGCTTGAGCGACTCAGGGTCGAGGTAGTCGCAGGACCTCGAGCCAGCGTTCCCAATTCGGCTCGGGCCCGGGTGTCGGTGTGGACAGTGCGGGACTCGCGCCAGGAGACGCTGGCTCCCACTGGACGAAGAGGACCGTTTCACCGGGGTACGTCAGGTTCAACTCGCGTCGAGCTGTCCGTTCGACGTACGCACGATCGTTTTCCCCCTGCAGATCGGCCAGCTGGCTGGCGAGTGTGTCTCGCTCGGTCACGAGTCGAGCCAGAGCGGCTCGGCGTTCAGCCACCTGCATCTCGAGCTGCCGGGCCCGCCAGGCTTGTTGACCGAAAGCGACGACGAAATAGAGCGCGATCGCGAAGCCGAGAGCGACCAGCACCGCGGTGCGGAGCCAGGAACCGATCCAGAGCATCGCTCAGCCCCCGAACACCAGGGGTGGCCACCGGGTATGCCAGTCGGTGGCCTGCTCGTAGGCGTGGGCGACCCGCAAGAGCGTGGGCTCGTCGAATGGCCGGCCCATGAACTGCAGACTGACCGGCAAGGCGTGCGCGAAACCACAGGGAACCGCGATTGCCGGGAGGCCAGCCATGTTCGCCGGGATGGTGAACACATCGGAAAGGTACATCTGCAAC
Organism: Thermomicrobium roseum DSM 5159; assembly: GCF_000021685.1. Classification (GTDB taxonomy): domain Bacteria; phylum Chloroflexota; class Chloroflexia; order Thermomicrobiales; family Thermomicrobiaceae; genus Thermomicrobium; species Thermomicrobium roseum. The sequence continues at coordinate 1,761,477 of NC_011959.1, forward strand.
GGATCCGCCGTGCGCTCGCCGAGGTGGAAAGCCACCGTCGGCGAGGTCGGTGCCGCGATCACATCGACACGAGCGAACGCTTCGTCGAAGTCGCGTTTGATGAGTGTCCGCACCTTTTGAGCCTTGACGTAATAGGCATCGTAATAGCCAGCGCTCAAGGCGTAGGTGCCGAGCATGATGCGCCGCTTGACTTCTGGCCCAAATCCTTCCCCGCGCGTGCGGAGGTAGCGCTCCAAGAGCGTTTCGCCGGGCAAGCTCAACCCGTACTTCACGCCGTCATAGCGTGCCAGGTTCGCGCTCGCCTCGGAGGGCGCGATGATGTAGTACGTGGCCAAGGCATATTCGGTGTGCGGCAAGGACACGGGAACGAGCTCGGCTCCCAGTTCTTGCAGGAGCGCCAGGGCATCCTCGATCACTCGCTCGACTGCCTGATCCATTCCGGGCACTCGGTACTCGGCAGGGATACCGATCCGCAGGCCACGGATATCACCGGTCAGCGCCGCTCGATAATCGGGCACCGGGAGGGGGACCGATGTGGAGTCGGCTGGATCGTGACCGGCGATCACCTGCAGCAGCATCGCCACATCGGCGACCGTGCGGCCGAAGGGCCCGATCTGGTCCAGGCTTGACGCGAAAGCGACGAGTCCATAGCGGGACACTCGACCATACGTCGGCTTGAGCCCGACGATACCGCAGAAGCCCGCTGGCTGCCGGATCGATCCACCCGTATCCGACCCGAGAGCAACCATCGCTTCTCCAGCGGCGACCGCTGCTGCCGAACCGCCACTCGATCCGCCCGGAACGCGGTCCGGATCCCACGGGTTACGGGTCGGACCGTAGGCCGAGTTCTCGGTGGAGGAACCCATGGCGAACTCGTCAGTGTTGGTTTTGCCGACGAACACCGCATCCTGTGCCCGCAGGCGAGCGACGACGGTCGCATCGTAGGGCGAGCGGAATCCTTGCAGAATGCGTGACCCAGCTGTCGTCGGCGCATCGACCGTACAGAGGACGTCCTTCAGTGCGACCGGTATACCCGTCAAGAGATCACCCTCACCGCGAGCGAGGCGGTCGTCAGCTGCCCGAGCTTGGCGACGCGCCAGTTCCGGCGCGACCGTGATGAAGGCGTGGAGAGTAGGCTCCAGTCGCTCGATCTGGGCGAGATGCGCCTCGAGCAATTCCAGAGCGCTGATCTCGCGTCGATCGAGCAGCGCGCGGGCCTCCACAGCGGTCAGGCGAACGAGTTCGCTGGTCACAGTGCCCCCTCAACTCTGCTCGAGCACCGCATGGACCCGGAAGAAGCCATCTTCGCTTTCCGGAGCGTTGGCCAGGACAGCTTCCACCGGCAGGGATGGCCGGACGTCGTCCTCGCGCCAGACATTCTGGAGCGTGATGACCTGCGCGGTGGGCGGGATCGCCTCGGTATCGAGTTCCTGAATGCGACTCACGTGCTCGAGGATCGACGAGAGCTGCTCGCGCATCAGCTCGCGCTCTTCCTCGGTCAAGCCGAGGCGTGCCAGCATCGCGACATGATCGACGATCTCGCGGCTCAAACGCATCGCCGAACCTCCCTCTGCCGGGCGGCAGTGTACCACGTCCCGGCTCATCCCTCGACGAGCGCGTTGCGGGCTACGATATCGCGGTACCAGGAAAAGCTCGCTTTGGGAAAACGGGACAAGCTTTCGTAATCGACGTAGACGATGCCGAAGCGCTTGCTGTAGCCGTGCGCCCATTCGAAATTGTCGAGGAGCGACCAGACGAAGTATCCCTTCAGGGGAACCCCCGCCCGAACGGCACGGTAGGCGGCAGCGAAGTGGGCAGCCAGGTAGGCGATGCGCTGGTCATCCTGGACGCGGCCAGCGACGAGCTGATCAGGATAGGCGGCACCGTTCTCGGTGATGAACAGCTCGCGCGGCGCATACTCCCTACTGATCCGGAGCAACAAGTGCTCGAGTCCCTCCGGGACGACTGGCCAGCCCATGTCGGTGAGCTGGTAACCGCGGTCGGCCAACGCTTTCGGCTCGAGCTGGGCCAAGCCCAAAAGGTTCTGCTCCTGGGGAACAGCTCTGATGAAAGCCGGAGCGTAGTAGTTGATACCCAGAAAATCGAGCGGCTGCGCGATGGTCGGGAGATCGGTGTCCGGTGGGTCGAAGTACGGAGCCAGGCGCTCGCGCACGTCGAGCGGATACCCACGGCCGAACACCGGATCGAGGAACCATCGGTTGAGGAGACCGTCGAAGAGCTGGGCGGCTGCGCGATCGTCCGGTTGGTCGCTCGCTGACTCGACCGGCGACAAGTTCAGCGTGATACCGACCACTGCCTGAGAACTCGCTGCCCGGATGGCCTGGGCAGCCAGTCCGTGCGAGACCAGCAGTTCGTGGCTGACTCGGATCGCCGTCGGAAGATCCTGAATACCTGGTGCATGGACACCCAGATAGTGCCCGAGATAGGCGACGACCCACGGCTCGTTGTGCGTGATCCAGTAGCGCACCCGATCACCGAGGCGACGAGTCACGACCTCGGCATAGCGAGCGAATGCCTCGGCCGTCGAGCGCTCGCTCCAGCCGCCGCGATCCTGTAAGGCTTGCGGAAGATCCCAATGATAGAGCGTGACGAACGGCGTGATGCCCGCCTCGAGCAGCGCATCGACCAATCGCTCGTAGAAGGTGAGCCCGGGTTCGTTCGGAGCGCCAGTTCCCTCCGGGAAGACGCGCGGCCAGGCGATCGAGAAGCGATAGGCGGGTGCCCCGAGTTCACGGAGGAGCCTGACATCATCCGGCCAGCGGTGATAATGGTCGCAGGCGACATCGCCGGTGTGCCCCTGATAGGTCTTTCCTGGCGCGTGGCTGAAGGCGTCCCAGATCGACGGCCCGCGACCATCCTCGCCTACCGCACCTTCTATCTGGTATGCAGCAGTCGCGGTACCCCAGAGGAAACCGTGCGGGAAACGGGCCACGCTCATGGCTCTCTCCTTTCTCGCTGGGACCGCTGCAGCCGCCGCAAAGGACCGTAAGGGTTACTCGACTGCCTCGAAGATCGCCTTGGCTGCCTCCAGGCGGCGCTGGTCCTCCGGAGTCAGCGCGACCGGTCGCTGTTGTCCGGAGGAATCAGGCGTCAGCCGACCTTTTGGGTCAGTTTCGTCTTCCGAAGAAAGCGGCTCCCCGGCCGCTGTGGTCAGCTGCCGGGGCACGTCTTCCGGCGCGAGACAGGTGATGCGGCAGGCTCGGCCGAGATGCTTGGCCAGCACCCGTTCGATCACACGTCGCAGCTCGGCCTCTTCGTTGATACGGCGACGATGGAACTCGTACGGCGCGACGAGGACGACCTCATCTCCGCGGATCAGGCGTGGTTCAGCATCCGCCAGGAGTGCAGCCGCCTTGCTGTTGACAGCCCGGAGCTCGCGCCGGATCGCAGCCCAGCGCGTGAGCAGCTGATCGAGGAGCTCATCGTCCCCATCGACCGCTGGACTGGTCGTCGGCGAAACGGCCGGCTGGGACGATGCTGCTGGCGGGGGAGCCGGGCGTGGAGCCGCTGGGACAACGCGCGGCGGTGTTGCGGTCATCGCCGGTACCGCCGTGGCACCAGAAGGTGCAAGAGTGCGCTCGCGCTGCGATCCATCGAGCAACAGGATCGACTCCACGAGGCCGAGTTCCAGGAGGAGCTGCGGATCGATGCCGGATCGCGGGAGGGGCGCGTCGAGACCGGTCAGCCGACGGAGAACGAGCGCGAGTTCCTCGAGCGAGAAGCGCTGAGCCAGCGCTGATGCCTCGGGCGGCAGGAGCGGATCGCTGCCACCAGCCCGGACGTACAACAGTGTCCGAGTGAAACGGACCAGCTCGCGACCGAGCTGGTGCAGGTCATCGCCCGCATCGGCCGCCTCTGCCACCAGCCGGAGAGCCCGGCCAGCATCCCGGTCAGCGATCGCCGTCACGAGATCGAGAAGCCGATCGTCGCGGCTGCCACCCAGGACCTGGCGCGCCAGCTCGAGCGTGATGACTGGTTCGTTCTCGCCGTCGCTCGCGAAAACGGCGAGTCGCTCGAGGAGGCCGAGGGCATCGCGCAGGCTCCCCGCAGCGCGGCGAGCGATCAGGGCGAGCACGTCGTCCGGTGCCTCGATGCCTTCGCGCAGGCACACGAAACGGAGGCGCTCGACCATCCGGTCAACGGGCAAGCGGCGGAAATCGAAGCGCTGGCAGCGTGAGGCAACCGTTTCCGGAAGTTTGTCCGGCTCGGTCGTCGCCAGGACGAAGACGACGTGCGGGGGTGGCTCCTCCAGCGTCTTGAGGAAGGCGTTGAAGGCGTCACGTGTCAATTGGTGCGCTTCGTCGATGATATAGAACTTGGTGCGCAGCTCGACGGGTGCATACTTCACCTTCTCGCGGAGATCGCGGATATCGTCGACTCCACGGTTGGAAGCCGCGTCGATCTCGATGATATCGACCGCTGTACCAGTGGCGATGGAGCGGCAGGCTCCGCACTGGTTGCAGGGGCGCCGCCAGGGATCGGCGTCCCGGCAGTTGACCGCCTTGGCCAGCAGGCGCGCCGTGCTGGTTTTCCCGGTACCGCGCGGCCCACAAAACAGGTAGGCGTGCGCCACCCGGTCGAGGGCGACCGCATTGCGCAGCGTGCGCGCGATGGCTTCCTGTCCAACCAGTTCCTCGAAGGTCTGCGGGCGATATTTCCGGTACAATGAGCCGGACTGCATCCTGGCCTCGCGGGACGAGTCCATCCTTGGGGCCTCTCCGTGTGGTGACGCGTCACGAGCGTCCGTACGACTAAGCATACGTGGGGACGTGCCAGCCGGGCAAATGGGGACGCTGTACCTGGTGGGAACACCGATCGGAAACCTCGAGGACATCACGATGCGGGCGCTCCGCGTGCTCGCTGAGGTACGTCTCATCGCGGCCGAAGATACGCGACAAGCCCGCAAGCTGCTCGGACGGTACGGAATCCAAACGCCGTTGGTGAGTTTCCACGCGCACAGTGGCCGGGAACGCGTGCAACAGCTCCTGGCCGCTCTGGGCGAGGGAGACATCGCTGTCGTGAGCGATGCCGGAATGCCGGGGATATCCGATCCGGGAGCCGAGCTGGTTCGCGCGGCGGCGGAGGCAGGATATCCCGTGGTCGTCGTGCCAGGCCCTTCGGCAGTGACAGCTGCTGTCGCGGTTTCTGGTCTGGTGACCGATGGCTTCGTCTTCACCGGCTTCCTGCCGCGCCGGAGTTCGGAGCGCCGCGAGCGATTCTCGCTGCTGCGAGACCTGCCGTATCCTCTGGTCGTCTTCGAGGCACCCCACCGACTCCGGGAAACCTTGCATGACGCTGTGGAAGTACTCGGAGACCGACCGGTCGCCGTCTGCCGGGAGCTGACGAAGCGCTTCGAGGAGGTCAGGCGGACGACGCTCGCGGAAGCCGCCGCCCATTACGAGCAGCACGAACCCCGCGGCGAGTTCGTGCTGGTCATCGCCGCGGGGAGCCGGGAGCATCCCCAGGCAGACGAGCAGCGACTCGAGGAGCTCGTACGCGAGCGACTGACGAAGGGTCTTTCGGCCGCGGCCGTCGCCCGCGAACTCGCTCGTCTGACTGGTCGACCCCGTCGTGAGCTGTACCGGCTGGCCGTGACCGTCCAGCAGGAGGAGCAGAAGAACGAAGCCGATGGGAAAGGAGGAACCCATGCCACCGGAGCAGGAACGTGAGCAGCCGATGCCACTCGACGGGATCACGGTCATCGAGCTGGGACAGGCTGTCTCCAGTCCACTCTGCACGATGCTCCTCGGTGATTTGGGTGCCGACGTGATCAAGATCGAGCCACCGCAAGGCGATCCCGCGCGCGGCTACGGTCCACCGTTCGTGGCTGGGGAAAGTCCCTATTTCTTGTCGGTCAACCGCAACAAGCGCAGTGTCGTGCTCGATCTCAAGCATCCGGAAGGAACACGCGTCGCGCAGGAACTCGCCTCGCGCTCCGATGTGCTGGTCACCAACTTCCGGCCGTCAGCCATGCAGCGGCTGGGATTGGACGAGTCGACGCTGCGCACCCGCAATCCACGACTGATCTATTGCCAGGTCACGGGCTATGGCCCGCGTGGGCCATGGGCCGATCGACCCGCCTTCGACCAGGTCGCGCAGGGGATGTCCGGGTTGATGAGCGTGACCGGCAAACCGGAGAGTGGGCCCGTCCGCGTCGGGATCGCCATCGCCGATATTCTGGCCGCCTTGTTCGCGACCTATGGCGTGCTGGCAGCGCTCTACGAGCGCGAGCGCACGGGGATCGGTCAGCGCGTGGATACCTCGTTGCTCGGCGCGGTGATCGGTGTGCTGACCTTTCAGGCAGGACGGTACCTCGCCGGGGGTGGCGATCCGGGACTCGAGGGGAACGACCATCCGGTGGCCGCACCGTACGGTACCTTCCGGGCGCGGGACGGGTACCTCAACATCGCCATCGCCAACGAGCAGATGTGGCGAAGGTTGGCCGAAGAAGTCGGGCACCCCGAGTGGATCGACGATCCACGGTTCCGCAGCAATGCTGACCGTGTGGCCAATCGCTCGCTGATCAACGCGGCACTCGAGGAAGCGTTACAGGCGGACAGCGTGGCGAACTGGGTGGAGCGCCTGAGTCGCGCCGGTGTCGCGTGCGGACCGATCTGGAGCGTGGGGCAAGCGCTGGAGAGCGAGCCGGTCGAGCATCTCGGGATCGTCCGGACGGTCGAGCACGCGTTGGCTGGTCCCATTCGACTGGTCGGTCCGGCGGTGGAGCTGTCGCGCACACCGCCGGTGATCCGGCGGACGCCACCGCTCCTGGCTGAGCACACGGCTGAAGTGCTCCGGGAACTCGGCTACGATGACCAGGCGATCACTCGCTTGGCCGAGGAAGGGGCGATCGTGCTCGGCCCGAGGGAGCGAGCGGTCCGATGAGCGGCATCAGGCTCGAGCGAACGGGACCAGTGGCGCACATCGTCCTCGACCGCCCGGAGACCCTCAACGCGCTTACTGCCGCGATGTGGCACGAACTGCGGGGAATCGTGCGCCGACTCGCCAGCGATCACTCGGTGCGCGTGGTCGCGATTCGGGGAGCCGGCGAGCGAGCGTTCAGCGCCGGAGCGGATATCCGGGAGTTTCCGTCCCGGCGCACTGGGTTGGCTCGAGCGCGGGCGTACGATCGGCTCGTCTCGGCAGCCCTCGCAGCGATCCAGGAGGCTCCGCAGCCGGTCATTGCGGTGATCAGGGGGCTGGCGGTCGGGGGTGGTCTCGAGCTGGCCGCAGCCTGTGACATCCGGCTTGCCGCGCAGGATGCGCGCTTCGGGCTCCCGATCGGTCGCCTCGGGGTGATGCCTGGTCTCGGCGAGACGCGCGCGTTGTTGCGTCTGCTACCTCCCGGCAAGCTGATCGAGTTGGTTTTCCGCGGTGAGCTGATCGATGCCGAGGAGGCCTGGCGACTGGGTCTCGTCAGCGAGGTCGTTCCGATCGAGGAACTCGAGCTCGCGACACAGCGGTGGATCGACCGCCTCCTGAGCATGTCCGCCGAGACGTTGCAGGCCACTAAGGCAGTGGTTCAGCTCGCGCTTCGCGGTGCCACGGAAAATGACGTCAGCTATCGCGAGCTCCTCGCGACGGTCTACGAGGGCGTGGCGTTCCACGAGGGCGTGCGGGCCTTCCTCGAAAAGCGTGCTCCCAACTTTCCACAGCACCGGGCGTGACCGGTCAGAAGCGGACCGGCTTCATCGGGACCGTCCGGGGACGTGACTCGCGGGGGACACTGATCGAGGCTCGTTCATCGAGAGGGCAGCGATCCGCCGGGCGAGGAACCTCCCCCGCGGGTCGCACCGCCGACGGCCCGCCCGTGTGGAAGACCGAAAAGCCGTGTTCTCGGACGGGCGCTGGCAGCGCGGAACCGTTCGCGGCGTGGCGATGGCAAAGGAGCCGCCTGGGTGGGCTCGGCGTGCTCGCCCGTCGCCGAGCGGCGGGCTGAACGCGCCGAGTAGAGACGCGCCACGAGCTGGGGTACGGCGCAGGTGCCGAACTGACCGCTCAGCGCTGGATGAGCACGACGGTGTAGTAATGCATCCCATCCTGGCTGGTCGCTTCGGCGACCCCGAAGTGGGTGAAGCGCGGATCGAGCAGGATGGCACGATGGGACGCACTGGCGAAGAGCGAGCGAGCTGCCTCGGCAACCGTTCGGTCGGCGGGGTAGTTGTTGCGCTGCAGCGTTTCACCAGCAAAACGCCAGTTGACCCGGTAAGCATCGAGCAGGTCGAAGACCGTGCGACCCTCTGGCGTCGTGTGCGAGAAGTAGCCGCGGCGCGCCATGTCATCGCTCCGCTCTTGCGCGATCCGGGTGAGCACGGGGTCGAGCACGAGTGGAGCCAGCCCGCTCTGTTGCCGCGTCCGGTTGATGTGATCAGCAAGATCGCTCGCTGGTGTGCTTCTTTGGTAGAAGGCGTCGCGGCTCTTGCTCGCCCAAAGTTCAGCGCCCAGGCGGCCGAGCAGGATCGCCCAGTCGGTTCCTGCTAGGTCAGGGCGAAATTCGAAACGCGCACGCTCGAAGTACTGGATCAATAGGCCGTTTTCCCAGAAGGGCTCCGTGATGGGGTAACCGAAGAGCCGCAAGCCTCCACGGCTTTGCCAGTAGGACAGAAACTCTGAGGCGATGGTATGTCCCGTTTCCGGGAAATAGAGTCGACCAGGAATCGGTTGTACGGGCCGCAGATCACGACCTTCGCGTTCGGCCATCTCCCGGCCGAGCAGGCCGAGCAGCACCTCGTATTCGGTGCCGGCGTACTCGGGGTGGTACTCGAAGCGTTGGCGTTCAAAGTACTGGACGAGATAGCCGTTTTCCCGGAAGGCTGGGCTGATCGGATAGCCGAATGTCGGGAGTCCCCCATACCGTTGGTAAAAGTTCTGGAACTCGGGCGCGACATCGTACCCAGTGGGAGTGGAAGCCGCAGCTAGAGTCGAACCTACAGGACTGAGCATAAAAGCGAGGAGAGCTAGGAGGACGTAGGCCGATCGCTTCATCAGTACACCTCTCGCGAGCACGGGGCCCTCATGACCGCCGAGAAAAGCGATCGGCCGTCGAAACGCTATCCGGGAGGGATAGAAGGGTGATTGCCGGGTAGCTGATCCCGGTGAGTGATGGTTCTAGCCATTTCGACCCGGTACGAGCGGTGGGAGTTTTGACGGAAAGGCGGCTCTGTCGCCTGAGCACAGTTCCGTCCGACTCGCCTCGGTGTACCGTGCACCGCTGGGCGGTCGGAGAGGCATCTGGCTACGATGATGCCGAGGGAATCGCGAGCTGCAGGACGAGTGCATAGGTAGCGGCGTTTTGCCTCGCGACGAGGGAGAGAGCCGGAATCATCCTACCCGGCACAGCTGCCCGCTGCCTCAATTGATTACTGCTTGCCCAGGGCGCAGCTGCAGGTCGGACAGGCTGCGACGAGGCGAAAGCGAGTATGGCTCAGTCTCGCATTCTCGTGTTCTGATCGCCTGGTCGAAGTCGGTTGTCCGCCAGCGATGGAAGCTATGGGACTCCAGGACTGGAGCATTTCGGGATCGCGGACGAGCAGGATCTGTTTGTCGCCCAGCTGTTCCAGAGCGAGCCTGTATTTCCCTGGTGATCGATGCTCGTGGAGTCAAGAGGGCGAGAGTTCACTGCCGGGAGCAGCGTTGGGTGGAGAACCAGCGATGACGGTGTTCGAGGTCGAGGTGGGCGAGCCGCTTTTCTCCTGCCCGACCGAGATGTCCGGAAGGAACCAGTGGGTGAGCGGTGCTCGGTGGCGCAGATTGCACGAGCGAGAGGCCGAGCACCGCAGAGCCATCACGATGACGGAGTGTGACGAGAGCATCGCACCGTAGCGTGATCCGGGAAGCGCTGCTCTCAATCGCGGAAGCGGAGTGTCCAAGCCACGAGTGCCTCGAGTAACTGCCGGATCCGCTCGCGCGTTTCTCGATCGACCAGACGGCCGTCACGGAAGAGCGTGGCCGCCTCCCGGACGAAAAGATCGGGCTTCGGGAGCACATACGACTCGGTCGACGCGAAGATCTGGCGGAGTGCAAGTTGCGCCCGGATGGTTCCGGAGATACCCGTGGAGGCACCCATCAGAGCGACCGGTTTGCGACGCAAGGGACTCGTTGCCGGTGGACGAGAAGCCCAGTCGATCGCGTTCTTGAGCGGCCCGGGTACGCTCCAGTTGTACTCGGGAGTAGCGATCAAGAGCGCATCGGCGCGCGCGATGGCCTGCTTGAAGTGAAGAACCTGATCAGGCGGGCCAGTTCGCTCGAGATCCTCGTCATAGAGCGGAAGCTCGCGTACCTCGTACAGCTCGAGTTCGACACCGGGTGGGGCGAGTTCTTGAGCGGCCAGCAAGAGGCCGCGGTTGTAGGACTCGCGCCGCAAGCTTCCTGGAATTCCGAGTATCCGGAGCACGCGTTCGGTCACGTAACCTCCCTTCTCTTCACCGACCTCAGACCTGTACCGGCCAAAGGACACAGGTCGTCCCTCGAGAACGAATATCGATTGTGCGCAAAGGGCTTTGTTCTTTGCCAACCATACGAGTCACAGTCGAACGGCATGCGCGACGGTAGGTCAACGTCGCCAGACCAGTCGGCCATCTCCACCACGTGGAGCAGTACGGTAGAGTACGGTAGCGGGGGAGCACGATGGCTTTGGCTGTGGACCGGGCCATGAAGTGGAGAGAGCGGTTGGTTCGGGCGACTATGTTGGTCGGGGGATTGTTCTTGTTCGCTTTGGCACTCGTACTCGGGCTCCGTAGCGGCCTCGGTGCGTATTCTTGGATGGTTTTTCATGACGGGATCAGTCGCCACACACCGTTGACCGTCGGACAGGCGAGCATCGTGGTAAGTCTGGTAACTGTGGGAGCTGGCTGGGCGCTCGGGGTATCCCCCGGTTTCGGTACGGTTGCCAATCTTGTGCTGATCGGGATCTTCACGGACTTTCTTTTATGGATTGGGATGATTCCTCAGGCTCGTGATACGTTCGAAGGAGTGATCGAGGTCGCGGCCTCTGTTGTCCTCCTCGGAATCGCGAGCGGCATGTATATCGCCGCTGACTTCGGTGCAGGTCCGCGCGATAGCCTGATGCTCGCACTCGCTCGCCGGACGAGGTGGTCGATCGGATGGATCCGTTGGAGTATGGAATCGGCTGTGACGGTCATCGGCATCCTCTTGGGGGGATCGTTCGGGATAGGGACGATCATGGTTGCGTTGACGGTCGGTCCGGCCGTCCGGCTGGGTTTTGCGCTCTTCGGTTTGGATGGTCGCGGCCGTCGCAGGAAGGAGATTTGTGATGTACGACGGTGATCGCTTTCTGGTCGTCCGGCAGCGCTTCTTGCCCATGCTCCGCGCGGTGGCTGAGGAACTGGCTGATCGGACGGTTCCCGGGTACCCGATCGTCATCGACGACCCTGAGCAGGGGATCGTGGGGATCGCGCTCGCACCGGGGTTCAGTCTCGCCGTCGAGCGTCAGGGCGATCGCCTCCAGCTCGTGCGCCAGGTCGTGCAGCACCGCACCCTGGTCCACACCGCTGCCGGGCGCGAGTGGTTCGGTGGCCAGCCTCGCGAGGTGCGCGAGGACCTGGACCTCGATCTCACGGACGTCGCCCTCCGCGACGAGCTGGCGCGCCTCCTCGCCGCCTGGCACAAGCACCCGCTGATCATCCGCCAGAGCGATAGCTGAAAAGGGAGAGAGGCAGGAGGCACTCCCCTGCCTCTCTCCGGTTGTTTCACGTGAAACACTCCTCAGCCCATGATCCAGCGATCGATCGCCCGCTCGTAGCTTACGAGTTCATCTTCGCGGAAAAACAGACCGATTTCGTACGACGCCTTCTCCGGGCTGTCCGACCCGTGGATCACGTTCTGCCCGATCGTCAGCGCCAGATCACCCCGAATGGTGCCGGGCTCCGCCTGCGCCGGATCGGTCTTTCCCATCGTCTTCCGCGTGATCTCGATCGCCCGCGGCCCCTCGACCACCCCGACCACCACCGGACCCGACGTGATGAACGCCAGCAGGTCCTCATAAAACGGTTTGCCCCGGTGCTCTGCGTAGTGCCGTTCAGCTACCTCACGATCGACCTTCATCAACTTCAAACCGACGAAGCGCAGGCCACGCTGCTCCAATCGCCGCAGCACCTCCCCAACCAGTCCCCGCTGGACCGCATCCGGCTTCACGATGATCAGCGTCCGCTCCACGCCACTACCCTCCGACAACGAACGCGGGCGATCCCCTCGCCCGCCACCGCCACGTCCTTTCTCCACTGTTCAGCCTACTCGTTCCGCAACCGCAGCGCCAGCTCGTAGTACCGTGACGCCAACGCGCGATCACCGCGCCGACGGTAGATCGCTCCCAACGTCATCGCCGCTTCGCGCGCACCCAACCCCTCACCACTCACGACCCGCTCCAAGACGGGAACCAGCGCTGCGATGTCACCGTGTCCCTCGCGAACGAGCCGCTGGGCGACTCGTACCGCCTCGACCACCGCACCGCTCTCCACCAGCATCCGAACCTGCGCGATCTCGTCACCAGCCAGCTCCGCAGGTGTCTCCACACTCTCGCGCTCTTCACGCGCGGCTCGTCCGAACTCCACCACCTCCAGCGGCTCACGGACCTCTTCCCCACTCTCGCGCGTTTCCTCTCCTGTCGCGGCAACCGACTCCTCCTGCCCCGCGACGACCGCACCCTCCCCCTCCGCGGGTCCGCCACTGACAGACTCTTCCCCGTACGAGAACGGCTCGACACCGCTCGCGGCCAACTCCTCCAGCAGCCCGGTCCAGCCAGGCTCGAGTTCCTCGCGCGGTCGCGCCGCTTCGATCTCCTCATCGCCCGGCAACGTCCACCCCTGGCTGGTCGACTCCACTCCATCTCTCTCGCCTGTTTCGAGGCCACTCACCAGGGCGACTTCATCGGCTCGTCCTGTTTCCTCCACACCCGTCACGACCCCAGCCGCACCGGGTCGCGCCTCCTCGAGCTCCTCGTCAGTCGGCAACTCCCACAAGAGTTCCAGCTCGCCGGACGCTTCAGCGAATGCTGGCTCCTCCACGAGCACGGGCTCAGTCGCCCTCAACCACTCCCGTCCCTCACGCTCCTCCGGCCCACAATACCGCTCGATCCCCTCACCGACCGGATCGAGCGCCAACAAGCGTTCGCGGTGCGCCTGCGCTGCCTCCTCGTCTCCCCGCCTCCTCGCCACCAGCGCGGCTACCACCAGCACCCCGACCGTCTCACCGCGCTCACCGAGCAAGGTCTCCGCTGCGCGGAAAGCCTCCTCCTGCATACCAGAACGCCACAAACAGCGGATCAACCGCTGCCGCACGTCGACGCGCTCGGCCGACCCCGTCAGCAGCGCACGACATTCTTCGGCAGCACGTGTCCACCACCCCTGCCTCTCGTACCATGCGGAGAGAGCAGCTCGTGTCGGCCACAGTCGACCCTCTCGTCTCTCCTCGTTCGCCCACTCGCCCAGTCGCTCTGCCAATTCCCGACGCCATGGTGCGCATTCCCAGGCGACTTGCAACAGACGAAGAGCTGCTTCTTTGTCGCCCCTCGCCCGGTGTAGCTCGGCAAGCGCGCACCACGCCTCCGCATCTTCCGGATCACGCTCCAACACGACTTCAAGCAGTCGCTCGGCTGTCTCCGCATCGCCTTCCTGTCGGCTCACCTCGCTCCACAGCCGCAACCCCACCAGCGCTTCCGGCACCGCTCGCCGGATCGCCTGGCAGAGCCCCTTCGCTTCATCCAAACGCCCCTCCGCGAGCGCTCGCCTCGCTCGCCCGATCGCTTCCTCGAGCGGGATCGTGCTCATCGCACCCCCGGTTCGCTCGCCGAACGTTGTCGTGCTGCGAGTATACTCCAACCGGTTCGGCCGCCCCCTAGCCAGTCTCTCCCAATTCGCGGCCATCGACTCTCACGGAAGACGAGGAATGCTGTTCCATGGATCCTTTCCTCACCACCCTTCCTGACCCCCTCAGTATTCGCACGGCTTGTCGTACTGTCATCCAGCGCGCCCACTGGGTATCGCTCGATTTCTCCGCACTCCCCACCCTCGCCGACCGTCTTCCTCACCCCTTACCAAATCTCCCGGCCTGGGATCACCCGCTGCATTGGCGCGGCACTCCCGAGCAAACAGCCAATTACGTTCTGCTCCTCGATGCCCTCAATTTCTGTTTCTGGGGCGAACCGCGCTGGCAGGTCGAGTACGGCGGTCGGACCTACGACGGCTATTGGGCGCTCGCCGCCAGCCTGCGGCGGGCTCTCGACTGCGGTCTCCCTCTCTGGGATCCCCACTTTCTGTCCCGGCTCACCGACGCCGAGATCACCGCGCTCTTCGCTGGCCAGGGGACGATTCCGCTCTTGGAATGGCGCATTCGGCACGTCCGCGAGATCGCCCGCGGACTCATCGAACACTGTCGCGGCTCCTTCGCCACGCTCATCGCTGCTGCCGGCGGCAGCAGCATCGAACTCGTCCGCCTCGTCGTCGGTACTTTCCCGTCCTTCGATGACGTCGCCACGTACGATGGACAGCGCGTTCCCTTCTACAAGCGAGCCCAACTCCTCTGTACCGATCTGGCCGGAGCCTTCCGGGGCACTGGACTCGGCTGCTTCCACGATCTCGATCTCCTCACCGCCTTCGCTGATTACAAGCTCCCCCAGGTCCTCCGTGCCTTCGGCGTCCTCCGCTATCATCCCGAACTCGCTGCCCGAATCGACGCTCGCCAAGAGATCCCAGCTGGCTCACCCGAGGAGGTCGAAATCCGCGCTGCTACCGTCCTCGCCGTCGACGCGCTCACCCTCTCCCTCCGCACCCGCGGCCTTCCCGCTGCTCCGTGGCGCGTCGACTGGGCACTGTGGCAACTCGGCCAAAACCTTCCGCCCGACGCTCCTCCCTATCACCGGACACGGTCTCGTTTTTACTGAGTCTTCGCCAATCGGCGGAAGCTCAAAAAGCCGATCGGTAACCGACTGGCGCCTTCCAGTGCGAGATCAGCCAGTGCCTCCCCCATCACCGACGCGAACTTGAACCCGTGTCCGGAAAAACCAGCAGCGAAGACCACCTGTGGCCACTCGGGATGTCGGTCGATCATGAAATGACTGTCTGGGGTCATCGTATACAGGCAGGTCACCGTCATCAGGACCTCGCGAGCGGCTCCGGGAAGATACCGTTGGAGGACTCCAGTCATCCAGCGCACCTCATCGTCGGTCACCGTCCTCCGCACTGATTCCGGCGTGCACACCTCGCCATCGTCGTGGCGACCGAACTTCACCCCCTGATCCGGCAAGAAGGGGAAACCATAATACTCACCTTCTGGAACGTCCATGATGAAAATCGGCAGCACCTCTGGTCGGAACCGAGTCGGATCGTCAGGCTGGACGTGGACGACGAGCACCCGCCGCACCTCGAGCGGCAATCCCAAATCAGCCAGCAATGTCGTTGACCACGGTCCGGCAGTCACCACCACGCGATCCGCGCGCAGTCGACCGCTCTCGGTCTCCACCGTCATCCCTTCCCCGTCCGGCGCAAACCCGTGCACACGCACACCGAAGCGCAGCTCCGCCCCATGCCGCACCGCATCCTCACAGAAGGCTCGCCAGCACTCTTCCGCGAAGAGGATCCCCGCTCGCCCTTCGACGAGCGCGACGAAGTCGTCCGGCAGCGCCAGCACGGGAAAGCGTTTTCGGGCTTCCTGCGCGTCCAGCAGTTCGTGCGCCAGCCCGTGCCGCTGCGCGCTCTCGCGCGCCCCGACGATGAACGGGCTATCCAGCCGCCCGATACTCACACCACCGGTCACCCGCAAAAGCCTCCGTCCAGTTCGCTCGCCGAGCTCGTCCCACAGCTCATAAGCGCGCTGGACCAGCGGCACGTACTCCGGCGACTCGAAGTAGGCCTCGCGGATGATCCGCGTTTTCCCGTGCGACGAGCCCAGCGCGTGAAAGGGCGCATACTGTTCCAGCCCCACGACGCGCACGCCTCGCCGCGCGAGCGCCCAGGCCGTCGCCGACCCCATGATGCCCAGACCGACCACGATGACTGTCGCCCGCTCTTCCCGCATCGCTTCTCTTCCTCCACGCTCCGATCGCTCATCTCCACCATTGTCGCACGTGTGTCTCCCGTGTTCCTCGCTCTCCCGGGATATCAGCCCAAGAGAGAAACCGTCATAGTCGTCGGGCCGAGGATAGCGTGGAAAAGTGGTGAATCGCCTTTGCAGCCGGCGAAAAACGAGGCACGTCGGTGTGGAAAGAAGCGGACGAGCGAGAGCCGACTGTGGGCGAAACCGGAGCGCCGCCGGCACAGGACCAGCGTCCTCCACCGATAGACCACAGGCTGCCGCTGACTCGCCCACACCACACGGCTGCTGTTGTGGAAACGTGGCAGGAGTTATCCACAAGGTGGGCCGACATTCTCCACAGCGGCTGGCTGTCCCATGCTGGCACTGTGCCTGGTCGGCACACTGAGACTCGGAAACACGCTCGGTACCGATCCCCGCTCCGTGGTCGAGTGCGCCAGGTCAGTGCGTGGTGCTGTGTCCTGTTCGCCTCCGGCTGCGCCATACCCGGCACGCTGCTGCTCTCCACCCTGGACGAGACGCGGGTCAGCCTGGGGTGCTCCGGCTCCAGCCCGACGAGCCAGGTGCCTGCCTCGCCGGTTCGGTCGACTTCCTCGCCCGATCGACCCGAAAAGACGCCGACGCGATGCCGAAGGAAGGCGACTGCCGGTGCCGCCTTCCCAGCTGTCCGGGTCGACCGGATACTCGCTGGCCAGCCGCGACCAGTGACCAGCGCTTGCAGGAGCCAGCATGGTACGGTACACTCTGGCTCGTGCAAATAGGACTCATTCTCAATTTCGAAGGGAAAGTCGGCGAGATGAATCCTACTCAGTCGCTGAAAAGCTGCGTCAGGATGCTTCGCGAATTGGCCGACGATGACGCGATCGCTCGCGCGGCCTACGATCCTGATCGCGGTGAACTCGTCGTCCACTACCGGTCGTCGAGCGATCCGGCGACGGTGGAAAAGAGGGCTCAGCAAGTGGCCGAGCTCCTGGCTGAGCACCGCGCCGCGACTGCGTCGGCTTGTCCCGACTGCGCCAATGGTTTGGTCACCGTCCAGAACGGGATGGAAACGGACGCCCCGATGACGACACTCACCGTACCAGTTCCGTCGGCAGGAGTGAGCGCGCGCCGGCAGCCAAGGCGTGTCGATCGCGAAGAACGGATGCTCTGGTGGCAACAGCACGGTTTGCTCCTGAGTACCGCCGCGACCGGTATCTTGCTCGTCTCCGCCTGGTCCGCTGACCGGGCGGGACTTCCCAGCTGGCTCTCCCTCGTCCTCTATCTCCTCGCCTATGCAGCTGGTGGCTCGTACGCGACGTATCGGGCTCTCCGCGCACTCGCTCAGGCGACGATCGACATCGATCTCCTCATGATCCTGGCTGCTGCGGGTGCGGCGATCCTCGACGCCTGGCCCGAGGGTGGCATCTTGCTCTTTCTCTTCTCGCTGGGCAATGCGCTGGAACACTACGCGCTCGGTCGGACGCACCGCGCCGTCCGTGCCTTGATGGAGCTGCGTCCGGAAACGGCACTCGTCGTCCGGGACGGAGCCGAATATCTCGTTCCGGTCGAGGACCTCGTTCCGGGAGACGAGGTGATCGTACGCCCAGCGGAACGGATTCCAGTCGATGGAATCGTCCTCAGTGGTGACTCGAGTGTCGATCAGTCCGCGATCACCGGCGAGTCGTTGCCGGTCCACAAGCGTCCGGGCGATCCGGTTTTCAGTGGCACCTTGAACATGACTGGTCTCCTCCGCGTCCGAGTCGAGCGCGCCGTGCACGAGAGCACGCTGGCTCGTATCATCGAGATCGTCGAGCAGGCGCGCGAACAGAAGTCGCGCGCGCAACGCTTCGCCGAGGCGTTTCAGGGGAAGTACGCTCTCGGCGTCATCGTCGTGTCCGCTCTCGCGTTCGCCGTTCCGGTCGCGCTCGGTGCCCCGGCTGAAACGACCTTCTATCGGGCGATGACCCTGCTGGTTGCCGCGTCACCCTGTGCGCTGGTCATCTCGACACCGGCCTCGATTCTCTCGGCACTCGCCAATGCTGCTCGCAACGGCGTGCTGTTCAAGGGGTCGTTGCAACTAGAGACCATCGGCACGATCGACGCGGTCGTCTTCGACAAGACCGGGACGCTGACGGTCGGCAAGCCGCGCTTGACTGAATTGATTCCGGCGGAGGGCATCGATGCGCAGGAAGTGCTGCGCTTTGTCGCGCCGGTCGAGTATCGATCTGAACACCCGCTCGGGCTGGCGATCGTCGCGCACGCTGACGCCCTCGGTGCTTTCGATCATGCGCTGGTCGATCGCGTGGAATCGCTCACGGCCTTGGTCGGCCGCGGTGTGCGCGCCGAGGTAGCAGGTCGCACGGTCCTCGTCGGGAACGAGCTCCTGCTCCGCGAACACGGGATCGCTGTTCCGCCTGACCTCCACGAGGTCGCGAGCGAACTCCGGGAACGTGGTCGGACCGCTGTCTATGCGGCGCTCGATGGGCGAGTCGTCGCGGTGTTCGGTATCGCGGATGTCGTCCGCCCGGTCGCGCGGCAGGTGATCACCCAGTTGCGGGCGCTCGGTATCCGTCGGCTGGTGATGCTGACCGGCGACAACGAACGGGCCGCTCGGGCGATCGCCCGCGAGATCGGACTCGAGGAATGGCGTGCTGGGCTTCTCCCGGAGGACAAGGTTGCGGTCGTGCGTGAACTCCAAGCAGCTGGACTGCGCGTCGCGATGGTCGGGGACGGGGTCAACGATGCGCCGGCTCTCGCCGCTGCCGACGTCGGTATCGCCATGGGTGCAGCTGGTACCGACGTCGCTTTAGAAACTGCCGATGTCGTTCTGATGAGCGACGATCTCACCAAGCTTCCGTATGCGATCCAGCTCTCGCGGGCTGCCCGGCGGGTCATCGTGCAGAACCTCGCCATCGCGCTCGGGGTGATCGTGGTGTTGGTGACCAGCATTCTTGTCCACGGTGTGCCACTTCCGCTGGCGGTCGTCGGGCACGAGGGAAGCACGATCGTCGTCGTGCTCAACGGCTTGCGCCTCCTCGCCTTCCGCCCTCGCTCGACCGAGTTGTCGCCGGCGGCAGTACCGGCTCGCCCATGATACGATCCCCCGAGGGGAATGGCGATGGGCACGCTGAGTAAAGTGCTGGTCCTGACGAACGAGTACCCACCGCACGTCTATGGTGGGGCGGGTGTTCATGTCGAGTACCTCACGCGCGAGCTCGCTCGTCACGTCGCGGTGGAGGTGCGGTGCTTCGGGGATCAGTTGATCGACACGCCGAACCTTCGCGTTCGGGGTTATCGCGGCTGGGAGGAGATCCGGTCTGCCGGCGATCGGCGGCACTGGCCGGCACTCGATGCGCTGTCTCGTAACCTCCTGATGGTGCGGGATCCGATCGATGCCGATCTTATCCATGCCCACACCTGGTACACTGATTTGGCTGCACTGTGGGGACGCCTCCTCTGGGAGCGTCCCTTCGTGTTGACCGTTCATTCCCTCGAACCGTTGCGCCCCTGGAAAAGGGAGCAACTCGGTACGGCGTACCACCTCAGCTCCTGGATGGAGCGGGTCGCTATCGAATCGGCTGACGCCGTGATCGCGGTCTCCGGTGCCACCCGTGAGGACGTCCTGCGACTCTACCGAGTGGCACCGGAGCGCGTCCATGTGATCCACAACGGGATCGACACGGCTCTCTATCGTCGAACCAGCGAGACCGCCGCACTCGAGCGCATTGGTGTCGACCTCGCACGCCCGTTCGTGCTGTTCGTGGGACGGATCACGCGCCAGAAGGGGATCGCCTACCTGCTCGCGGCAGTTCCGCACCTTCCAGCGGACGTCCAAATCGTCCTGCTGGCGGGCCAACCCGATACACCCGAACTCGCTCATCTCGTGGAGTCGCGGGTCGCTGAATTCCGGGAACGACGTGGCGGAATCTTCTGGGTACCGGAAATGCTGCCGCGTCAGGAGGTGATCCAGTTCTACTCGCACGCGACGGTCTTCTGTTGCCCGTCGATCTACGAGCCTTTCGGCCTGATCAATCTGGAAGCCATGGCCTGCGAGTGCCCGGTCGTAGCCTCGGATGTCGGCGGGATACCCGAGGTGGTGGTCGATGGTGAGACCGGGCTCCTCGTTCATGTGGAGATCGACCCGGAACGCGGTGAGCCGGTCGATCCTGACGGGTATGCCCAGGATCTGGCACGCGCGATCCGGCGTATCATCGAGGATCCAGCGCTCCGGGCACGACTGGGCCGCAACGGCCGCCAGCGGGTCGAGCAACTGTTCAGCTGGTCGGCCGTTGCAGAGCGGACACTGGCACTTTACCGGAGTCTGGTGTGAGCGACCGCCGCTGAGAGAGCGCTCCCGGCGGCCATCGGGTAATCGCCTGACTCGGGAAGCGACACCACATACGCGGTCCACACATCCGGGATCTGGAGAATCTCGTTCAAGGCGGCTTCCGGGATCGGGTCGTCCACGTTGAGCACCATGATCGCTTCGCCGCCGCGCGCCCGCCGCCCGACCTGCATGCCGGCGATGTTCACCTCGTAGCGCCCGAGAATCGTCCCGATTCGGCCGATGATGCCGGGTCGGTCGAGGTGATGGGTGATCAGCATGTGGCCGGCCAGGGGGCGCTCCAGTGAGAAACGGTCGACTTCCATGATGCCGGCCTCGCGATGATCCCAGCGAACCATGACGTGGTGTGGCGGATCCCCGTCGACTTCGAAATTGAATTCCGGCACGGTCGAGGCAGTGGTATCGAAGCGGACATCGACGAAGAGGTGCAGTTCTTGGGCGACGAACCGGGCATTGACCGGGGTGACCCGGCGGACTGTCCAGCGACGCAAAGCGGCGGCGAGTGCGACCGCGGTCACATGCTCAGCGATGTCCGAGGCGACTTGACCGTGGACTGTCACCTGGAAGGTGGTCGGACGAGCTGGCTGCAGGACGGCGATGAGATGGCCGGCGGCTTCCGCCACCCGAGTGAGGCGACGCAGTTCCGGTGCATGGAGGGACGCAGCTGGCAAGTTCACCGCGTTGGGCACGATCTCACCGCGCAGCGCAGCCAACGTGGTGGTGGCGATGATCTCACCGACCGCTTCCAGGGCCTCACGGCTCGATCCGCCGATGTGCGGAGTGAGGACGACATTGGGGAGGCCGAAGAGGGGGCTCTGGTAGGCCGGCTCCTCGGGGAAGACATCGACTCCAGCCGCTGCCAAATGGCCGCTCTTCAGCGCCTCGGCCAATGCCTGCACATCGACCACCTCCCCGCGCGCGCAGTTGATCACGATGGCTCCCGGCTTCATGCGCGCGATCGCCCGGGCATCGAGCATGTGGCGCGTTTCTGGCGTCGCGGGAACGTGGAACGTCACGATGTCGCTGTTTTCCAAAAGCGTCTCGTAGTCGACCGGTTCCACGCCGAGTTGCGCGAAGCGCTCGCGGGTGATGTACGGGTCATAGCCGAGAAGTCGGCACTCGAATGCCCGGAGTCGCTGCGCCACGACCGAACCGACGCGCCCGAGGCCGACGATTCCGATCGTCTTCCCCTTGAGATCGAAGGGGCGAAAGCGCTTGCGTTCCCACCGTCCCGCGTGCGTCGTCGCGTTGGCGTCGATCAAGTTGCGCGCGATGGCCAGCATGAGGGCGACGGTATGTTCGCCCGCTGAGACGGCGTTGGCACCCGGCGCGTTCAGGACCAGAATACCGGCCTCGGTGGCCGCTTGAAGGTCGATGTTGTCGACCCCCGTGCCGGCTCGGGCCACGACGCGGAGACGCGGGGCGTGGGCGAGGAGTTCGCGCGTCACCTGTGTCTCGCTGCGCACGATAAGGGCGTCGGCCTCGCGCAATGCCTCGTAGAGCGCCGGTTTGTCGCGCCCATCGACCTCGATGACGTCCGCCTCGCTGGCGAGTCGCTCGCGTGCCCGTTGGTCGATGACGTCGCTCACCACGATGCGACGCCGGCGCGGCTGCGCACCGTCACCACTGCCGGGCAAGGCGATGGGTGCACCAGCGAGCCGCAGGATCGCCTGCACTGCAGCGGTGAAATCGGGAACGCGGACGATGAAGGGGGACTCAGCCGGCGGGGCAGGATCCTGGGTCAACAGGAAGCAGGTGATCCCTGCCTCCGCATACCGGGTGGCGTGCCGCAGACTGTCCTCGATCGCATGAGTGACGCCGAGTTCGCGTGCGACCGCCACTTTATCGTCAGCGAAGACGATCCGGCAGGGTGGAAAACCGTGTCGCTGCAGCCATTCTTCGGTCGTCGGCTGGGATCCCTGCGGCCGAGCCGTGATGATCACCAGTCGCTCGTCGCCCAACGCCTGCAGCAACTGCTGGAGGAGCTTCGGGGCGTTCGGCGCCGGATCGAGGAGCGTTGCTGGCCCGCCTGGGCCATAGACCCACAGGCGAACTGCCTCCGGAACGTTGCATCCGTGAGAGTCGACGAAGGCGTGATCGGGAAGTTGCATGCCGAGCGCCCGGTTCGCTGCTTGGGCGAGCGGTGCCGGATGCTCGGTCAGGACGCCGTCAAGATCGAGTGCGAGTCGAATCGAGCGATCCATGAGTCCCCTCCGGTTCTCTGGTGACAGTCGTCGCCGACAGACAGCTCGTCGTACCGGACCAGCTTCGACTGGATCCGGGCCGACTGGAACCGGAGAGACTACTGGAGCCGCGACCGCAACCCGAACCGCTACCCATCCCCAGCGCCGTGGTAAAGAGCGTCACGACGACTGCAGCGTGTCGGTCGGTGTACTGATCCATCTTGCTGATCCCTCCTTGCGACTCGGGCTTCGGTGCGGCAAGCCGACGCTCGACTCAGTCTAGTATACGGCACGAATGACTCGTGTCGAGAGAGGAGTTTCCAAATACCGAACACACTGGCCGATCGTTACGGCCACCGGGGTCGGAGATGCCACTCGAGCATCCGGTCGAGGGTTGGAACGCCAGCAGACTCGCAGCATCGCTCGCTAAAGCGAGCGATGCTCGATACGGAATCCGGCCAGGCTCTTCCGCGCCGCCCGAACACTCGGGAAGCGTTGCCGGAGGATCGCTGCGGTTTCCGGTGACTCGTGCTATCCTTCACGATCGGGGCAGGGAGGGTCCTCGGAAGCGAGGTGCGCCGGTGTCGCTGATCGATTACGCGGTCATCGGACTGCTCATCATCACCAGCACGGTGATGGGAACGGTTCTCATCCTGCTGGGCCACTTTGTCCGTCCGCGCAAGCCGAATCCGGCAAAGCTCCAGCCCTATGAATCCGGCGTTCCGGACGTATCCCCGCCGCGCGGCCGCTTCACACCGCGCTTCTACCTCGTTGCTCTCCTGTTCGTCGTCTTCGATGTCGAGGCCATCTTCCTCTATCCGTGGGCAGTCGCCTTCGACGCGCTCGCGCTCTACGGCTACGTCCAAGCCGCGCTCTTCGTGGGGATCCTGCTGCTCGGGCTCCTCTACGAATGGCGGAAAGGAGCCCTGGAATGGGTATGAGTGCTGCGCAGAGCCATCCCAACATCATCACCACCACGGCCGATTGGCTCTTCAGCTGGGCGCGTCGCTCCAGCTTGTGGTGGTTGCAATTCGGGCTCGCCTGCTGTGCCATCGAGATGATCAGCTCGGCGATGCCTCGTTTCGATCTCGCCGAGCGCTTCGGGATGCTGTATCGAGCATCGCCACGCCAGGCTGACCTGATGATCGTTGCCGGCACCGTCACGAAGAAAATGGCCCCAGTCGTTCGCCAGCTCTACGATCAGATGGCAGATCCCAAGTGGGTCATCAGCATGGGCAGCTGTGCGAACGTCGGCGGGCCGTTCGATACCTATGCGGTCGTGCAAGGTGTCGACCAGGTCATTCCGGTCGACATCTACGTGCCGGGCTGTCCACCGGTGCCGGAAGCGCTCTACTACGGAGTCCTGGAGCTGCAGAACCGGATCATCCGCTACGAGCGTCTCAAGGAACGCTACGGGCCAGAGGCGGCCGAAGCGTACCGCGAGGAAGAACGCCAGGCCGCTCGCTCGGCGCTCGGTCCGCGCTCATAGGAGAAGCAGGGCATGGAGGAGCAGCGCCAGCAGCCGATGGTGATCGAGCCGAGATCGTGGGAGACGACCGGCTATTGGGGCCCGACCGACCCGGAGCAGCATCCGGCTGTTCGCCTGGTGCGGGAGCGCTTTCCCGATGCCTTCGAGGAGGCGACGGTTTTTCGCGACGAGATGACGATCCGTGTCGCCCGGCCGGCGCTCCGCGACGTCGTCGATTTCCTGCGCCTGCACCCAGAGCTGCGCTACAACCATCTGACCGACATCACGGCTGTCGACCTGCTGTATCTCCGCGAGCGGCCGCGCTTCGACGTCGTCGTGCACCTCTACTCGATCCCACGACGCCAGCGGCTGCGCGTCAAGTGCGGCGTCGACGACGGCGAAATGGTCCCTTCTCTCGTCCCGATCTTCGCCGGGGCGAACTGGTTGGAGCGCGAGTGCTACGACATGTTCGGTATCGTGTTCGAGGGGCACCCTGATCTGCGGCGCATCCTCTTACCAGAGGATTGGGACGAGGGGCACCCCCTGCGAAAGGATTATCCGTTGCGCGGGTACCGGGACTACGTGCAGCCCGGCTACGAGGCACCGGCGCCTCGCATCCGCGGAACCTTGCGGAGGCCAGGACCATGATCGACTTCTCGCAGCCGACACCGGTGATCCTCAGCGAGGTGCGCCAGATCACCCCGACCCGGCGCGAACTCGTCCTCAATATGGGTCCGCAGCATCCGAGCACGCATGGTGTGCTCCGCGTGCGGCTGACGCTCGAGGGGGAGACGGTCATCGCCTGCGACCCGGTGATCGGCTATCTGCACCGGGGAGTCGAGAAGCTGGGCGAGTCGCACCGGTACGCCCAGTTCGTTCCCTGGACCGACCGCACCGACTATGTTGCCGCACCCTCGAACAATCTCGGCTATGTGCTCGCGGTGGAGAAGCTCTGCGGCATCCAGGCGCCCGAGCGAGCCCAGTATTGGCGAATGATCATGGCCGAACTCACGCGGATCGCTTCTCACCTGGTGTGGCTGGGAACGCACGCGCTGGATATCGGCGCCCTTTCCGTCTCCCTCTACACGTTCCGTGACCGCGAACTCATTCTGGATATCTTCGAGAAGTTCTGTGGAGCGCGGCTGACGACCAACATGATGGAGATCGGTGGCTTCTCGCGGGAAATACCGCCCGATCTCCCGGAAATGGTTCGCGAGTTCTGTCGTTACTTTCCGAAAGCGATCCGGCAATACGAGGATCTCCTGACCGAGAACCCGATCTGGCTCGCGCGTACCAAGGGGGTCGGTGTCATCGAGCCCGACGTGGCCATCAACTACGGGCTCACCGGCGCCTGCCTGCGCGGCTCGGGGGTCAACTACGATGTCCGCAAGGCGATGCCGTATCTTCTGTACGATCGGGTCGAGTTCGAGGTGCCGCTCGGGACGCATGGAGACGTCTACGACCGTTATCTGGTTCGCATCGAGGAGATGCGCCAGGCTCTTCGCATCATCGAGCAGTGTCTCGAGCAGGTGCCGACCGATGGTCCGCTCATGGCCTACGAATCGCCCTATGTCATCCCGCCGCACAAGACGGTGATGACGACGGCCGAGGACATGCAGCGGCACTTCATCTGGGTCATCAAGGGGTTCAGTCCCCCCAAGGGCGAGGTCTACCACGCGGTGGAGCACTCGAAGGGTGAACTCGGTTACTACATCGTCAGCGACGGAAGCCCGATCCCGTATCGGGTGCGCATCCGCACGCCCGACTTCGTCAACCTGCAATCGCTCCCGTACATGGCGCAGGGAGCCATGCTGGCGGATATCGTGGCCTTGATCGGGACGATCGATATCGTCCTCGGCTCGGTCGATCGGTGAGACCGGGAAGCGGAGTGAGGCGGCAGGCGGATGGACTGGCAGCGGCTGATCGTGAGTTATCTGGTCGGCTTCGTCCTCCTCAACGTGTTGCTCGGGCTCATGGCCTACATGACCTGGTTCGAGCGACGCGTGCTGGCGCGCATGCAGCACCGGGTGGGGCCGAACCGGACGGGTCCATTCGGTTTGCTCCAGCCGATCGCTGACGGCATCAAGCTCCTGGCCAAGGAAGATATCGTTCCAGCCAATGCTGATCGTCTCGTCTTCCTCGTCGCCCCGCTCCTCTCCTTCGCACTGGCGCCGCTCGGTGCGGCGGTCATCCCGTTCGGTGACACGCTGCAGCTTTTCGGAATCGAGATTCCCTTGCTGGTCGCCGACATCAATGTCGCTGTCCTCTACGTGCTGGCGCTCGGCTCGGTAGGGGTCTATGGGATCATTCTCGGTGGGTATGCCTCCGGGAACCGGTACTCGTTGCTCGGCGCGCTCCGCTCCACTGCCCAGGTGATCAGCTACGAACTGGTACTGGGGCTCTCGCTCGTCGGGGTCTTCATCTTGTCCGGTTCACTCAGTCTGCAAGACATTCTGCGCGAGCAACAGCGCATGCTCGTGCTCGGCCCGCTCACGCTGCCGAACTGGTACATCTTGTCGCAGCCGTTGGCCTTCGCCTTGTTCCTGATCGCTGCAGTCGCTGAGACCAACCGGGCACCGTTCGACTTGCCGGAAGCAGAGACGGAGCTGGTGGCCGGTTATTTCACCGAGTACTCCGGGTTCCGCTTCTCGTTCTACTTCCTGGCAGAATACATCAATATGATCGTCGTCTCGCTCCTGGCGGCCACGCTCTTTTTGGGTGGGATCGATGGGCCTTTCGCTGATGGGGTATGGTGGTTGGCGCTCAAGGCGCTCTTCTTCCTGTTCTTCTATGTTTGGCTGCGCGCGACGCTGCCACGCTTCCGCTACGACCAACTGATGGGACTGGCCTGGAAGGTGCTTTTGCCGCTGGCGCTCCTCAATATCGGGCTGACCGGTTTGGTGCGGTTGTGGGGCATCGGCGCGCTCTGAAACGGGAGAGGGAACGTCTTCGATGTCGCTCGAGGTTGCGGTGTTCTCCTTGCTCGCGCTGGTGAGCGTTCTCGGCGCGCTCGGGGTGGTGCTGGCCCGCAACCCGGTCCACAGTGCGATCGGGTTGGTTCTCTCTTTTCTCAACGTGGCGGCGATCTATCTCGTGGCGCGTGCCGAGTTCCTGGCTGTTGTGCAGGTCATCGTCTACGCGGGGGCGATCATCGTGCTCGTCGTCTTCGTCACCATGCTCGTGCATCCGGACGATCTGCCGGAGTTTCACGGGCGCCGTCCGCTGCGCCTGGTGACCGGTCTCGTGCTCGGTGCGGCATTATTGGCCGAAGTCGCGGCTGCCGTCCTCGCACGGGGCGTGCGCGGGGCACCGGGACCGTGGACGGATGAAGCGGTGGCTGCGGTTGGGGGCAATACGCGCGCGCTCGGTCAGGTTCTGTACGTCGATTACATGCTAGGGATTCAGCTCACTGCTTTGCTCCTCCTCGCGGCAACGATCGCGGCGATCGCTTTGGCTCGTCCGGAGGCGATCAGTGACCGGGTGGCCGCAGCGCGTCGGGTGCTCACCATCTCGCTCGCCCATCCGCGTGGTCTCGACCAACCGGAGCTTCCATTAGCTTTGCCGGGAACGCAGGACGGTCGGGTCAAGGCGGCCGGGGGAGGTCGACCGATCGTCCTGGCTCGCTCGGCCGACGAGTTCACCGAGCAACCGGCTTGGGGTGAATGGAGGGGGCGATGAGCGAGCTTTCGGCGACGCATTTCCTCCTCCTGAGTGCCGCGCTCTTCATCATCGGCATGGTCGGAGTCCTGACGCGACGCAACGTGCTCGTCATCTTCATGTGCATCGAGCTGATGCTCAACGCAGTCAACGTGAGCCTGATCGGCTTCGCGTGGGAACTCCACCAGCTCACCGGACAGGTCTTCGCCCTGTTCGTCATCGCGATCGCTGCTGCTGAGGCGGTCGTCGGTCTCGGAATCGTCATGGCACTGACGCGCCGGACCGATACGGTCGACATCGACGAACTCCGCCAGCTCCGCGAGTGAAGGGGAGGAATGATGGAGCGAACAGTCGACTGGCTGGTCATCATCCCTCTCGCACCGCTGCTGGCCGCACTCGTCAACTTTCTCGTTGGTCGTTGGTGGATACGCCAGCGGGCGCACTGGTTGGCGGTTCCCGCAGTCGGGTTGTCCTTTCTGGTGAGCCTCGTGGCTGCAGTGGAGGTGCTCGGACAACACCACGTGCTGCGCCAGCCGCTCTACACGTGGATCGCCGCCGGTGACTTCCATGTCCCGGTCGAGTTGGTCATCGACGAGCTGACCGCCGTGATGCTCCTCGTGGTGACAGGGATCAGCTTCCTCGTCCATGTCTACTCGATCGGGTACATGGCGCATGATCCAGGCTATTACCGCTTCTTCGCCTGGCTGCCGCTCTTCGTTTTCTCGATGGTGATGCTGGTTTTGGCCAATAACTTTCTGGTCCTCTTCGTCTTTTGGGAAGCCGTCGGACTCTGCTCGTACCTCCTCATCGGCTTCTGGTTCCGGCGCCGTTCAGCGGCCGATGCAGCCAAGAAGGCCTTCATCGTCAACCGGATCGGTGACTTCGGGTTCGCGCTCGGTATAATGCTGATCTTTACGAGCCTCGGGACACTCGAGTACCACGAGGTCTTCCAGTCCATCCCCGAGCTCTCGACCGGTACGGTCACGGCGATCGCACTGCTCCTCTTCACGGGGGCGATCGGGAAATCTGCCCAGCTCCCACTCTTCGTCTGGCTTCCCGATGCCATGGAGGGGCCGACCCCAGTCTCAGCGCTCATCCATGCCGCGACCATGGTGACGGCTGGTATCTTCATGGTCGCCCGCGCACATCCGATCTTCCTGGCCGCGCCACTCGCCATGGGGGTGGTCGCGACCATCGGTGGGCTCACGGCCTTCGTGGCAGCGACGATCGCGACGACCCAGTTCGATATCAAGCGTGTCGTCGCCTATTCGACGGTCAGCCAACTCGGCTACATGGCGATGGCACTGGGAGTCGGCGCCTGGATTCCCGCTATCTTCCACCTCTTCACGCATGCCTTCTTCAAGGCGCTCTTGTTTCTCGGCTCGGGTGCCGTGATGCACGCGATGCATGACGAGCTCGACATGCGGCGTATGGGCGGACTGAAGCGCTGGATGCCGCTCACCTACTGGACTTTCGTCATCGGCGCGGCCGCCAATGCGGGGATCGTGCCGCTCGCTGGATTCTGGAGCAAGGACGAGATCCTGGTCGGGGCCTGGGTCGCTGGAGTGCCGCTCCTGGCCATCCTCGGCTTGGTCGCTGCCTTCTTTACCGCGCTCTACATGTTCCGTGCTGTCTTTCTCACCTTCCACGGGGAGCCGCGCTTCGATCCTCACGAGATCCATCCGCACGATCCTCCGAAGACGATGGCGCTGCCGCTCCTGCTCCTCGCGGTCGGTGCTGTCCTCGCCGGATTCGTCGGGGTGCCCCCAGAGAACGGGTGGCTCCACCATGCGCTCGAGCCGGTCTTCGAGGGAGCGAAGCATCACGAAGTACCGCTCGCGCTCACACTCGGCATCGCCATCGCGTCGACGGTCGTCGCGCTCGCCGGACTCTGGATCGCGCATGCTGCCTATGTGCGGGCAGCGATCGATCCAGCTGCGGTGGCGGCGCGACTGGGCCTGCTCTACCGGTTGGCTGCGAACGGCTGGTACTTCGATCTCGTCTACCAGCGAGCGGTCGTCCGCCCGCTCGACGCGTTCGCGACTTGGCTGTGGCGCAACGTCGACATCGCGATCATCGACGGTGCCGTGAACGGGGTTGCCCGGGCAGTCGCTGCCACAGCCCAGCTCTGGCGCCGGCTCCAGACGGGGTTGGTCGCCAACTACGCGCTCGTCATCGCCTTGGGGACGGTCCTGCTCGTTGGGATCTATCTCGCATTCGGGAGCACCCTGTTCCGGTGAGCGTGTAGGGAGGAACGATCGATGGACAATCTCCCGATCCTGAGTCTCATTACCTATAGTCCGCTCGTCGGAGCAGCGATCCTCTTTTTGTGGGGCGGAGCATCCCCGCGTGCGGCACGCTGGATCGCCCTTCTCGCAAGTTCCGTCTCCTTCCTCTTGTCCGTCGTCATGCTGGTCGCTTTCGATCGAGACCAGTCCACTCTGCAGTTCACCGAGACGTTCGACTGGCTGCCGGAACTGGGAATCGCCTACCGCCTGGGGGTCGACGGTATCAGCGCGCCGCTGGTCGGGTTGACGACGTTGCTGACCCTGATCGCTGTTCTCGCTTCCTGGGATCCCATCCGGCACCGAGTGCGCGAGTACTACATCACCCTCCTGCTCCTGGCGACCGGAATGCTCGGCGTCTTCGTGAGCCTCGATCTGTTTCTCTTCTATGTCTTTTGGGAGATCGTCCTCATCCCGATGGCGCTCATCATCGGCGTTTGGGGGAGCGCCAATCGGGTGTATGCGGCAGTCAAGTTCTTCCTTTACACGCTCGCTGGTAGCTTGTTGATGCTGGTCGGGATCGTCGCGATCTACCAGGAGTATTTTCGCCAGACCGGGATCCGCACCCTGGATGTCTTGCAGCTCGCACAGGGGCAGTACAGCGAGGCGTTTCAGTTCTGGACTTTCCTCGCCTTTTTCCTCGCTTTCGCCATCAAAGTCCCGATGTGGCCCTTCCACACGTGGTTACCAGACGCGCATGTCGAGGCGCCCACTGCTGGCTCGGTGATCCTCGCCGGCGTTTTGCTCAAGATGGGGGGTTATGGCTTCCTCCGCTTCAATCTACCCCTCTTCCCCGATGCGACACGAATGTGGGCTCCGGCGATCGTCGTGCTCTCGGTCATCGCCATCCTGTATGGTGCGTTGATGGCACTCGTCCAGCAGGACTTCAAGAAGCTGGTGGCGTATTCCTCGGTGAGCCATATGGGGTTCGTCACTTTGGGGATCTTCGTACTGAACCAGCCGGGGCTCAGTGGTGCGATGGTGGTGATGCTGAGTCACGGTTTCGTCACCAGCGCGCTCTTCCTCATCGTCGGCGTGCTCTACGAGCGTGCGCATACGCGCGACCTCGCAGCGTTCGGTGGGCTGGCGCGCAACATGCCTGTCTTCGCTGCCTTCTTTGGCCTCTTCACCCTGGCGTCTCTCGGTCTTCCCGGACTGAGCGGGTTCGTCGGCGAGTTCCTGGCTCTGCTCGGTGGCTTCCGCGCCTATCGTTGGGCCGGAGTCTTGGGGACAATTGTCGTCATCCTGGCCGCCTGGTACATGCTCCGTGTTTATCAGCGGGTCGCGCTCGTGCGTGCACCCGGTGAGCCGCCTGATCCCGACGATCCGGAACGTCGGCTGGCGCTCGCGCACGGCCTACCGCCGATCGCTGGCGGGAGCGATGGTCCTCATGCCTATCCCGATCCGCGAACGTTCCCGGATCTCACCTGGCGCGAAGCAGTGAGCCTCCTGCCGCTCGCGCTGTTGACGATCTGGATCGGCGTCTACCCGCTCCCGCTGCTCGAAATGCTCGAGCCAGCCCTGGCTGCTCTCCTCGGCCGTGGGATGTAAGGGGGAAGTCACCGATGTCGGTCCGTCTGGCCGTTCCCGATTGGTCACTACTCGTCCCGCCTCTCATCATCGTGGGCACGATCGTCCTGTTGCTGATCGTGGATGCCGTGCTGCGGCGTCCGCCGGCTCGCCTGCTGCTCACTCTCGCCTTCGCCGGGCAAGTGCTTGCGCTCGCCTCTCTCTGGACCATCGACTGGGCGCAGGGCGCGACGACCTTCGGACAAAGCTACCGTGCTGACTGGTTCGCGCTGGCAGTCGCGCTCGTGGCGCTGATCGCTGGTGCGCTCTCGGTGCTCGTTTCGGCCGGGTACACCGAGTCGGGACTCGATCCTGAGGGGATCGGGCAGGCCGAATATCTCTCCTTGTTGCTCTTCTCGGTTCTCGGGACCATGCTGGTCGGCGCGGCCGGGGACTTCATCGTCCTCCTCCTCGGTTTGGAAATGAGCGCGGTGGCGGTCTACGCCCTCACGGCGTTCGCGCGTCGGCGCGTGACCAGCGTCGAGGGTGCGCTCAAATACTTCCTTCTCGGAGCGTTCGCCAGCGCCATCCTGATTTACGGTATGGCGTGGGTGTACGGCTCGACCGGCAGCATCGTCCTCCGGGATATCGCGGAGACGCTGCGGACAGTCGTCATGCCCGGTCAGCCGCTCGATCCCGCTTTGCTCCTGGCGCTCCTGCTCCTCGCCGTCGGCCTCGGGTTCAAGATCGCAGCTGTACCGTTCCACATGTGGACACCGGATGCCTACCAAGGTGCTCCGACGCCTGTCTCCGCCTACATGTCAGTGGTTCCCAAGGTGGCCGGTTTTGCCGCGGTCGCACGGGTGCTGGTCCAGGGCCTGCAGCCGCTCAGTGAGCAGTGGACCGGCCTCCTCGGTATGCTCGCTGCGATCACGATGATCTATGGGAACGTCGTCGCGATCGCCCAGCGTGACCTGAAGCGGATGCTCGGCTACTCGGCGATCGGTCACACCGGCTACATGCTGGCGGGCCTCGCTGCCTTCACGACCGGTCAAGCGGGGGACCGGAGTGTCGGCAGTGTCCTCTTCTATCTCTTTGCCTACACTTTCATGAACATCGGAGCCTTTGGGGTCATCGCCTGGTTACAGGAACGCGGTCTCGGCACGACGCTCGACGATATCGCTGGTTTGGCCGGGCGTGCGCCGCTCGCTGCCCTTACGATGGCCATTTTCATGCTCTCCTTGATGGGAATGCCGCCCCTTCTCGGTTTCTACGCGAAGTACTACGTCATTCTCGCACTGATCGAGGCCGGCCAGCTTTGGCTGGCGGTGGCGATCGTGGTCATGAGCGCTGTGTCCGCTTTCTTCTACTTGCGCGTGGTGACCCGGATGTACTTCGAGGAGCCAGCCGGAGCACTGCAGCCGGCGCGGACTCCCGTTTTAGGTTTGGGACTCGCGCTCACGACGCTCGCCACGCTCGTTCTCGGATTGGTTTCCAGCCCTATCCTCGATCTCGTGCAGCGCTGGTCCGCGGCGCTGGCCTGACGGCATCCCGTCGAACGCGACGCGCATGAACTGGACGCTCGAACCCTACGATGTGACGCATGCTGCCGCGGTGGCTGCTCTTTGGAATCAGGAGTTCGGCCGCCAGCTGCCACTGTCAGCCGCGTTGCTCGCCCTTCGCTGGCAGCCGGCTGACGGCGAGCCAACAGTGGCGCGGATCGCACGATGGAGGGATCGTCTACTCGGGGCGCTCCTGGTTCGCTTCCCGACGAGCCCGTGGTACCCCGCTCGATCGGCCTTCGTCACCCTGCTCGTCGTCGATCGCGCGATGCGTGGTCGCGGCATCGGCCGCGCGCTCCTCGACGAGGCCATTCGGATCGCCCGGAGTCACGGTTATCGTTCCCTCGTCTTCGGTGGGGGGCCAGGACATCTGGTTCCCGGGATTCCGGCCGATGCTCCCCTGGAGACCTGGCGGTTCCTACGGCGCCCGGGGGCACTCCCTCGCGAGATTTTCCACGATCTGCTCGTCGATCTCGCTCTTCCCTTGCCGACGGTACCCCCGAGAGCTGACCTCCGCCTCGAACCTGCACCGCGCGAGGCGATGCTCGCTTTTCTGACCCAGGAATTTCCCGGTGAGTGGGAGTCGGATGTCAGCGATGCCTACGATGCCGGTGCCACTGTCCTCGGCCTCTACCATGCTGAGACGCTCGTCGGTTTCGCAGCCATCCACTCGCCAGGGCAATGGCCGCCACCACCGAGCCTATTCTGGGCGGAGAGCTTGCCCGGCCCAGTAGCGGGTTTGGGCCCTCTCGGTATCGCGCAAGCGTATCGGCGCCGAGGGTGGGGACTGGCAATGGTGATCGGCGCGTTGGAACGCCTGCGAGCGGCTGGCGCTCGTTGGACGATCATCGATTGGACCGACCTCGCATCGTTCTACGGACGAGCTGGAGCGCATCTCTGGCGGACCTATCAGGTCGCTGAGCTTCCGCTGACGTGAATCTGTCGCTCACTCCGTTGCCTCGGATCGGAACAGGATACGATCATGGCGATGCCGAAGCTGTTTCTCCGACCTGGCCACGACAAGCCGGTACGCCGTCATCATCCCTGGATCTTTTCCGGCGCGGTGGCGCGCATCGATGGACAGCCTGACGATGGCGA
This sequence comes from Thermomicrobium roseum DSM 5159, assembly GCF_000021685.1. Taxonomy (GTDB): domain Bacteria; phylum Chloroflexota; class Chloroflexia; order Thermomicrobiales; family Thermomicrobiaceae; genus Thermomicrobium; species Thermomicrobium roseum. The sequence continues at coordinate 1,795,631 of NC_011959.1, forward strand.
TATCGTCGAGGTCTACAGTAGCGAGGGCGAGTGGCTGGCGCGTGGTTACCTGAATCGGCGTTCCCAAATCGTCGTGCGTCTGCTGACTTGGGATCGGGAAGAGGCGATCGACGAATCCTTCTGGCACCGACGGATCGATCGTGCTGTCAGAGCGCGCACATTGCTCGAGCTTGAGAGCGTGACCGATGCCTATCGTCTCGTCTTCGCCGAGAGCGACTGGATTCCAGGGCTCATCGTGGATCGCTATGCCGACTTTCTCGTCCTGCAGTGCTTGACGCTCGGCATCGAGCGCCGCAAGGAACTTCTCGTTCGCCTTCTCGCTGAGGAGTGCCGACCCGCTGGGATCTTCGAACGGAGCGACCGCGACATGCGCGAGAAGGAGGGTCTCGCTCCCTCGGAGGGAGTGCGCTGGGGGGGCGAACCACCGGACCGTCTCCTCATCCAGGAGTATGGTCACCGATTCCGAGTCGATGTCCGGCGCGGACACAAGACCGGGTTCTACCTGGACCAGCGCGAGAATCGTCGGCGGACCGCCGCGTATCTGGCCGGTCGTCGCGTGCTCAACGCCTTCTCCTACACTGGGGCCTTTGCGGTCTGGGCGCTGGCTGCGGGTGCTCGACACGTGGTCAATCTCGATTCGGCTGCCGATGTTTTGAGCGAAGCAGCCGCCAATCTCATCCTCAACGGCTTTCCAGAATCGTCGTTCGAGTGCGTGGAGGGCGATGCCTTTCGCGTCTTGCGAGCGTTCCGCTCGACTGGTCGCCGCTTCGATGCGGTGATCCTCGATCCACCGAAGTTCGCATTTTCCCAGGCGCACCTCCAGCGAGCGACGCGCGGGTACAAGGACATCAACCTGCAGGCGCTCCATCTCCTCGAACCTGGCGGGATCTTGGCGACCTTCTCCTGCTCCGGTTTGGTTTCGGCCGATCTCTTTCAGAAAATCGTCTTCGCTGCTGCTGAGGATGCCGGGCGAGATGTCCAGATTCTGGAGCGGCTGGCCCAACCGCCCGATCATCCCATCCGGCTCTCCTTTCCCGAGGGGGAGTATTTGAAAGGATTGATCTGTCGTGTCTGGTAGCGGGCTGAGGAGCTTGCGACCACGGCGGGCAGCCTCAGCGCCCGCTCACCTCGACGATCGTCTCCCGGAGGACGCGCCCCAAACGCTCTGCCCCCTTCAGGAGATCCTCGCGGGAGAGCGTGGTGAAGCCCAAGCGAAGGCTCGGGCTCGGTCGATGATCAGGGTAGAACTCCGATCCGGGCACGAAGGTCACCCCAGCAGCAGCGCAATGTGGCAGCAGACTGGCACTCTCTTCCACGCCGCGTAGGGTGATCCAGAGGAAGAACCCGCCCCTCGGCAACGACCACGCTGCGCATTCCCCGAGTTCGCGCGCGAGTGCTTCGGCCAGCAGCTGGCAACGCTCCGCATAGATCCGGCGCGCTCGAGCCAGATGTTCCTCGTACCAGGGGCTCGTGATGACGGCCGTGATCGCTCGCTGGAGCAAGCGGTCCGACTGGATATCGGCTGCTTCTTTGGCGTCGATCAAGAGCTTCATCAGGTGCGGTGGCGCGACTAACCAGCCCACACGCAAGCCAGGAGCCAGCGTCTTCGAAAAACTCCCCAGCGAGAGCACCTCGTCCCAGAAGGCGCGCAACGGCGGCGGTGGCGGTGTTTCGTACCACAGATCGCCGTACGGGTCATCCTCGACGATCGGTACGCCATACTGGGCTGCCAGCTCCACGACCGCGCGGCGCCGCTCGAGGGTCATCGTGACACCGGCTGGGTTCTGGAAAGTCGGAACGGTGTAGAAGAGCTTGGGGCGCGGTGAACGGGCCAGCGCTGCTGCCAATTCGTCGAGGACCACTCCTTCCTCGTCCAGGGGAATCGCCTCGATCCGAACGTCATATGGCTCGAAGACCTGCAGGGCACCGAAATACGTCGGTCCCTCGACGAGGACCCGATCCCCCGGTTCGAGCAACGCGCGCGCGACCAGATCGATCGCTTGCTGCGCACCCTGTGTGATCAAGATGGTATCCGGGTCCACCGTCGCTCCTCGCTGCGCCAATCGTGCAGCGATGGCTTCACGCAATGGCCGGTGACCTTCGGTCTCTCCGTACCAGAGTCCAGTCGGTTCCGTTCGCCAGGCTCGGGCGAGCGCTTCGCCGAGCGGCTCGGCCGGTAAACACTCGAGCGGGGGTGCCCCGCCGGTGAAATGGATGACATCGGGTGGTGTGGGGAGCGAGGAAAAGTCCGTCCGGATGCAGGGACGGAACGCTCTGGCCCGCCCGGCCAAAATGGTCGACCAATCGATCCTCACGATCCCTCCGTCCGCTCGTTCTCGGCCTGATCGACGAGGGTGATCTCGATCCGCTTGTTGTTGCGTCCTTTCGAGCGGGTACCGACGACGCGGATACCGCCGATTTCCCGCGTATTGCGGACGTGCGTTCCGCCATCTGCCTGGAGATCGAGCCCGCTGATCTCGACGACGCGGATCGACTGGATGCTCGGCGGGAGTAAGTTGACCTTGGTTCGGATCAAGTCCGGTATCCGCTCTGCCTCAGCCCGCGGAATCGTCCACCAGCGGACAGGGAGTCCACGGGCAATCGCCTCGTTGGCCAGCTGTTCGATGCGTGCGACTCGTTCCGGGGCCAGATCCTCGAGTTCGAAGTCCATCCGCGCTTTGTCCACATCCAGGTTCGCACCGGTGACCAGAGCGCCGAACTCGCGGAAGACCACTGCTGAAAGAACGTGCAAGGCGGTGTGGAAGCGCATCAGCCGGTAGCGTCGGTCCCAATCCAGCACACCCCGCACGGCCGTACCCACCGGAGGTGGTTCGCGATCGAGGAGATGCACGATCTCATCCGCAGTCGTACCGCGTCGGAGCGAGACCACTCGCCACGATCGACCATCGGTGCTCACCAGCTCACCAGTGTCGTGTGGCTGTCCACCACCACCGGGATAGAACGCGGTGCGATCCAGGATGACACCCTGATCCGGCGTCACCGCGAGCACGGTCGCCGTGAACTCGCGGACGTAGCTGTCGTTCAGGTACAAAAGTTCCGTCGGCATCCCGACTCGCCTCCCTGCCGCGATGATAGGGTCCACGAGCGGCCTCGTCAAACGGCCGGCGCTGCACCCGCATGGTGTACGACCGTCGACCCGGCGACGGGACTCTCGCTGCCGATCCGTTCCTGGCAGCCGAGCCAACTGCCGCGTTTACTTTTCCCCCTTTGCCGATGAGCCATTCGGCTCGGCTCGGTCCGCACGGGCACGTTCGAGCAGCTCCAGCACCTCTTCATCGGTCGCCTGGTGAAAGTCTTCGTACCAGGCACCGACTCCATCGAGCGGTTCGGGCGCGATGAGCACCTCGACGCGATCGACTTCACGGCGCAAGCGCTCGACCGTGGACGGTGGCGCGACCGGCAAGGCCACGACGATGTGCTCCGGATGCTGCTCCCGCACGGCGGCGATCGCTCCCAGCATCGTGAAGCCGGTAGCGACTCCGTCGTCGACGAGGATCGCCGTTTTCCCGGTCAAGTCAGGGAGCGGTCGTCCGCCGCGATAGAGTTGGCGTCGGCGCTCGAGTTCAGCCATCAACTTGGGGACGATCCGCTCGATGTACTCGCGGGTCGCGATGCCCAAGCGAATCTCCTCCTCGTTGACCGAGACGAAGCCGTTCTCGGCTACTACGCCGATCGCATATTCCGGGTTGAAGGGTGCACCGATCTTGCGCGTGAGGATGACGTCCAAAGGAATGTGCAGCGATCGAGCGATCTCGTAGCCGACCAGAACGCCACCGCGTGGTAACGCGAGGACGATGGCTGGTGTTCCCGTCAGATCACGCAGCCGTTCCGCCAGTTGCCGGCCTGCCTCGAAGCGGTCTCGAAACATCGCCCACCCCCACCAGTTCGTCCGATCGTCGCACTACGCTATGATTGACGCGACCGCGCGGCGACTTCTTCGTGCGCCGCAAACAACAATGGAGGACTTGTCGATGGCCAAACCACGTCTTCGGATCATTCCGCTCGGCGGTGTCGGTGAGATCGGTAAGAGCATGACCGTTTACGAGTATCGCAACGATCTGATCGTGATCGATGCCGGCGCCAAATTTCCCGAGGAAGATCTCCGTGGAGTCGATTTGATTATCCCCGATGTCGGATACATCAAGCAAAGGCTGAACAAGTTGCGCGCCATCCTGCTCACCCACGGGCATGAGGACCATATCGGTGGGATTTCCTTCATTCTCAACGAATTCAAGAGTATCGCTCCGGTGCCGATCTATGGCTCGGAACTTGCGATCGCCTATGCGCGTGCCAAGCTGGAAGACTACAGCGATCCCAAACTGGCGGACTTCCGGGTCGTCGAGCCGCGC